>JAYVQG010000127.1:0-31131 GCA_043757025.1 Limnoglobus sp. | reverse complement strand
CACTAAAAATTTGGTTCCGGCGTGATTGGAATTGGGCGAAATCGGACGTAAGTCGTTGGTGGGTTAGGTTGGTTCCGAAATTCGGCAATGAGTCCACTGATGGGTGGGTGGGTAAGTGGTGGAATCATTCCCTGCTACCCAAAATCGCCGCAATTGAAACCAGGCCGATTGCGGTTACCCAAGGCTTTGCCTTGGGCTGACAGAATGAACCTTTCAGGCTCGAAGACAGCCTGGCAAATGCGACTCGAATCCCAAACAGCGCAACTTCAAAACTGCCTCTGCGGGCTGGCACGAAAAGTGATTCGATGTTTTCTCGTGCCAGCCTGCTGCGCAAGAGCACAAACAAGGCTATCGGATTCATTGTTTGACAATGTTCGGCTGCATGATGCCTTGAATCCGCGCTCGGGGTTTGACCAAATCGACGAGTACCGGCGCTGGCGTCGAGACTTCGCTCTTGTTCCCGGCGGCATCCCACGCGGTCATTTTCAGGTACACTTTCGCGCTCGGTAAGTTCGCGGGTAGCTTCCAGGCGTAGCTGCCGGTGTTCGGAATCCGCAACGAGACATCGCTGCCGAGGCCGGCCGCCACGGGCACGATGCTCTCGTTGCCACCGATCACTTTCCACGGCCCCGTTGCGCCTTCGCTCCATTCCATGAGCACGACCGAATCCTTCGCCAGATTTTTGTCGGTGACCGACCATTTCAACAGCAGTGTATCGCGCTGATTCGGCTCGGCTTCGGGTTGGAAGATCTTAATCATCGGCGGTGTAATATCGACTTGCACGCGGAAATCGGGCACCGAACCCTCGGTCGGCAGGCTTTCGCTCAGGCCCGCCCCGCTGATTGGCACCAATCGGAAGCCGTAGGTTCCTTCGGGTTGCGGGTTGACGCGGGTATCGAGTGCGACGCGCAACGGCGATTCTTTCCCGTCGTGTTGGCTCCATTTCGACCACGATTTCCCATCGTCGCGCGTCAAATACAGATCGATCCGCGACACGCCCGATGGACCCGCATCGAGTTGGTAAGGCAACTCGAAACGCAGGAAATTGACGATCAGCGCCTTGGGCAGTTCGGGTTTCACCGGCTCGAATGCCATCGTTGGCACTGCGGGTGCGGCGGTCGGTTGCACGATGCCCGCACCGCTTGCGATTGGCACCATCGGTGCGGCTGGCGGCGCAATCGTCGGTGTCGCGATCGGCATCGGTTTCGTGCCACCTGTGAGGTCGATCACCGGCGCACTCGGCCCCATTGGGAAACTCAACGGCTCGACTTGCGGCAAAATTTGCGGCGCGACGATGCCTCCCGTGTCGGTGCTCGTGTTCGGAAGCGGTTGCGTGAGTGCCGGTGCGGGCGGTGTGAAACTGCTCGTGCTGATGCCGGCGATTTCTTTCGATTGCACGGCCACATTTCCCGCGAGGTCTTCGACCGAAATGCGAACGACAATCGCGTCGTTGACATTCGGGTTAAAGCGTGCGGATCGCTTGTCGGCACTGGAGACAACCACCGCTTTCCACGCAAAATCGGCTGCCGTTGTCGGCTTCCACTCGACTTTGGTTTTCGCGTCGTTCGGGTTGCGATCTTCGACGCTCCAATCGAGCGCGATCTCGTCGCCCGCACGCTGTGCCGTGCGGATTTTCAGCACGGGCAGTGTCGTGTCGATGAGGAGTTTTTGAATCTGCATGCGGTCGATCTTCGTGGGATCTTCGGGATCGCGCGAGCCATTTTTGAAGACCGTCATGTTCGTCACCCAATACGCGCCGTCTTCCTTGGTGACGAACGGCAAAAATAGCTGATCGGGTTTGACGCTCTCCCAGACCGTCCACGTTTGGCCCATGTCGCTAGAAACGAGCAGTTCGATGCGTGCGATTTTCGCCTGCTCGGCCGGTTCGATGGCCGCGAGTTCGAGCTTGATCGATCGCGTCCGCATCGCTTGATAATCGTTCGTGGGAACGGGCGCTTGACCGACCGCAAGTCCGGTACCGAGCAATAGTAGTGCGGCGAGGTTCATATCCCATCCCCATGATCGACCGCAAGAGACCCACTCGAGCGAGTAGCGGTTGTGTCGGTAATATCGACCGTCCGGCCCCCTGACTTTGCTCCAATTGAGAAAATAGGGAAAGTGGTTCAAGTCCGCATGGATCGCAGACGAAGGGGTAACTCGAACGAAGACATCATTCGTCGTCACTCAAGTGCGATTTGTCGTAACCTTGGCGACGCACGATTGTAGTGTGGATGAAATCGTGCTGCAACACAGTCGTGATCGTTTCTGGCGTGCCGATGGGAGAGGAGGCGATCATCGTCGAGTTGATGACCCGCCGTTTCGATTCATCGGGTGTCAGAATGGTGGCTGTGTGCAATACGCCTTGCCATTTCGGCAATCCGGCGGAAAACGTTCCAGTAGAGTTGTTGATGCACACGATTTGGTAGTCCGCTTTCGAGAACTCGGCTGCGCGTGTCGTGTACGGTTGCAACGTCGTCTGACCCGTGCGAAACATCGGGTTGTGTTTCGCGAGAAACTCCGTCGGATTCATACCGAGTTCGTGGGCGCATTTTGAATAATCCGAAAACTGAAGTTCCGCATCAACGTCGCTCGGCTCGTAACCCAACATCAGGAAACACTCTTCGGGGCCGCCATCCAGATGCAGTTTCGTCGTCGTTTGCTGATCGAATCGCGCTGCCGACAGGTAAACCAATGTATTTCCCGTTGCGGCTTCGTGGATCGCAGTCATCGCATTTTTGAGATCGACCATCAGTTGCCGAAACGCCACCGAACTGATCGTCCTGCCGACGTTCAACACAATGAAACCTGGCGCAGCAAAATCCGTCCGGCATGTTCGACGGTAATTTCAGACGCAAGCGGGTTTGTGTCGGCATTCATGCGATAATACTCAGCCGGGATTCCCCTACATCAGATTCGCCCGATCCACGTTGTCACGAGGCGGTAAATATCCAACCCGACGACGAACGCCATCATCGTGAGTACCACGGCGAGGCCAGCGAGGGTGAGCCACGTTTGGACCCGTTCGGGCGCGGGCTTGCCGCGAATCCACTCGTAGAAGAGAAACATCACGTGCCCGCCATCGAGCACGGGTATCGGCAGGAAGTTCACCACGGCGAGGTTGATGCTGATCAGCGCGAGCATCAGCAGCAGTCGCCACGGGCTTTCCCCGGCTAACAAGTACGACATGCGCGCGAGGTTGATCGGCCCGCTGAGCGTTTGCAGTGCGGACACGCGCCCGAAGATCATTGCGTACAGGTTGATGTAAATGCCTTTGATCATCCGCATCGTGCGACGGCCGCCCATCGACAACGCCTCGCCGATGTCGTTCGCTTTCTGAATGCGGAAGTCCGGCATCAGGAACAGCCCGCGGTCGTCGTTCGCGAGCGGGTTTACGCTGTCGTTGGCTGTTTCCACGGTCATCGTCAGTATTTCGCCCGCACGGTTGATGCGAATTTCGCACTTTTCGACGGCATCGCGTTGAATGATCGCATCAATCGCTGCCCACTGGTGCGGCTTGATGTCCTGCCAGCTACCGGCCTTCAGTTCGCCTTTGTAATTGCGGGCGAATAACTTCACCGCTTCGATCGTGTCGTTCGCCAACAGCGATGCAGCCAGTGCGGGCGTTCCCGGCGAAACGGCATCGATGACGGCTTGAACTTGGTACGCGAAGCCGAGCGCGTTGATCGGCAACGGCGTGTTGGCCGCACCGATGCCGGTGAGGTCGAAGCGGGCGTTTTCGTCCCACTTCAGTTCGGCCGTCACGCGCTTTTCGGTGTGGTCAACTTCGCGGAGCAACGTCAACTTCACGATCTTCTCGCCGGGGGTGCGGTCTGCCCAGCGATTGAGTTCCATCGGCAAACGGATCGGGTCGAGCGGTAACACGGTACGATTCGCAACCGCGGGCGCATCGGATTTGCCAGCGACGAACACGGTCGAACTGCGGTCGGCGTTGACGACTTCGACTTCGACGACGCGGTCGCCGGGGTTCGTGCCATCTTTCACTTGAATCGCGGCTTTTTCAGCTGCGGAATCGGTGCGGGTGGCGACGATTGGCCCCATCCGCATCCGGATGCCGAGTTCCTTGCGTAACGATGGTGGCAACACGATCTCGTTCGGCGGATCGTTCGGCGCGTTCATGCGTTTGACGAGTACGACAATCGGCTCCGCACTGAGGCGAGCGAGCCGACGCTGATACTGAAAGTATTCGCTACTCGGCTCGGCAGGGGACGACACGAATGGCGTGACAGCACGGGTCGGCGAATCGGGGTCGCTCATCGCAACGATGCGATCGCCTTGCTCGAAGCCAGCGCCGCCTTGTTTTGCGTTCGCGGATGCCGCAGCGCTACCGGGGCGGTACGGCGGCGTGTCCATACGGCGGGTGTTCAACAACACGAGCGATTCGGGCGGCAGAATCCCGAGCATCGGGAACGGTGCGCCTTCGCCGAGCAACGGCTCCGCGTGGATTTCGCGCTGCTGACCCTTGTAACTCAGGATCATATGCAGTTGATCGCCCTTGTTCGTTCCCCAAACTTCGGGGCGAATGTCGTCGAACCACGGGTTGACCTGATCGCCGATCTTCTTGATTTCCGTGCCGGACGGGATGCCGTGCCGCCACGCGGTGCCACCCGGTTCGCTATAGGCGATGACGGCGGGTTTCTCTTCGAGGCCGTGCATGTACACGACGACGAAAAGGACGCTGCCGAGGATGAGGTTCATGATGACGCCGGCGGAGATGATGAACATCCGCTCGCCGACCGATTGATTCTTGAACGAACGCGGGTCGTCGTCGCCTTCGCCATCGATGACGCCGTCTTCCTGCCCGAGCATTTTGACGTAGCCACCGAGCGGCACCACCGCGAGTTTGTACGTCGTTTCGCCGAGCTTATAAGAGCAAAACGGCAATGCCGGACCGAAGCCGATGCTGAAGGTTTCGACGCGGACGTTGCAGAACTTCGCAGCCGCGAAGTGGCCGAGTTCGTGCAGAAAGATAATCAGCGTCAAGCCTGCGGCGGCCATGAGGCAATCGAGCGGGTGCAGGTAGTACAACACCGCGACGAGTAATGCCACCCCGATGATGACATTGAGGGCGTTTTGCTTGAACCAGGATGCCGGTGTTTCCCGGAGTGAGGTATCGATATCGGGTGGTGTGGGTGTCATGGTCGGGTCCAACGCGCTACCTCCTGCCGCGCCCAACGGTCGGCGGCCCACAGGCCATCGAGCGTCGGGTGCGGGTCGTAATTGTGGGAATCGAGTACCGCCCGGCAGCACCGGACGATGTTGAGAAATCCGAGATCGCCAGCGAGAAATCGTGCCACGGCGGCTTCATTTGCGGCATTCAGCACCGCGCCGCACGTGCCGCCACGCTGCGCCACTTCAAAACCGAGATCGAGCGAACGGAACGTCTCGCGGTCGGGCTGCTCGAACCGCAGTGCGGTGAGCGTTTTCCAGTCGAGACGCTTCGCCGGACCGGAAATCCGTTCCGGATACGCGAGCGCAAACTGGATCGGCAACCGCATATCGGGTGGCGAGAGTTGCGCGAGAACCGAGCCATCGACGAATTCGACGAACGAGTGAACGATCGATTCGGGGTGAACGATCACATCGATTTTGTCGGGCGGTAACCCGAACAGCCAACGCGCTTCGATGACTTCGAGTGCCTTGTTCATGAGCGTGGCGGAATCGATGGTAATCTTCGGCCCCATTTGCCACGTCGGATGGTGCAACGCTTCGGCGGGCGTGACGGTTTCCAGGTCAGTCGAATTTCGCCCGCGAAACGGTCCGCCGCTCGCCGTCAGTACAATCCGTTCGACATCGTCGGGGCCATATCCCGCCATCGCCTGGAAAATGGCGGAATGTTCGCTGTCGACGGGCAATAGTTTCGCCCCACGTCGTGCCGCGAGTTCGGTGATGAGCGAACCGCCGACAACCAGCGTTTCTTTGTTGGCCAAAGCCACGGTTTTGCCGCGTTCGAGCGCCGCCCACGTAGCACATAGCCCCGCCGCGCCAACGACGGCCGCAACGACGACATCGACCGCATCATCGACCGCCACGCGAATCGCCGCTTCCGGCCCGCTCAAACACTCGGTGCCAGGCGGAAACTGGCTGCGGTCCGCCTTCGCGAAACCATCGGGATCGGTGAGGATCGCATATTGAGGCCGAAACTCGCGGCATTGCTCGGCGAGTAACTCCCATCGGGAGTGCGCACAGAGGGCGACGATTTCAAAGCGATCCGGGAAGTGGCGAACGACATCGAGCGTATTCGTGCCAACCGAGCCAGTACAGCCGAGCACGGCCACCCGTCGGCGGGCGGGGTGGCGCTTCGATTCTGAAACGGAATCCGTCACTCGGGGCACCACAGGATGGGAAACGGCAGCGTGCCATCGAGACACGTCGCACCGGCATTATAGGGATAACAAAAGCAAACTGCGGCGGGTACCGGGTGATATGTCACCCGTGTGCCTGCCGCAGCTGACTGTATTGAGTCCCTTGCGGGATTATTGGCGGTTCAAAAGCAACGTCGCCCCGAGGAACACGAGCACCATGAGGATGATCGTCGCGGCGACGATGCCGAGCGTCCCGAAGGCGGGTTTCCGCGAGTCGTCGTCTTGCGGCATCCAACCGCCCGGAATGCCTTGGCGTGCGGCATCGGCGTACGGGGGCGAGTCCGGAGCAACGGGTGTCAGTGGGACGTCGTTCGGGTCGTATGCCTGTTGCACGGTCGCACGACTCGGGAACATCGGCCCGGAAGTCCGAACCGGCACGGGATTGGCCGTCGGCGACGACATGCCACCCATTTGCGAACTCTTCGTGCCGGGGTTCGAGTTCGACTTTTGCGGGAAACTACTTCGGCTGGGGAAGTTCGGCATACCGCCCGGTGCGGGTGGCGGAGTTTGTGGCCCCGAAGGCGGCATCGCACGACCCCGCGTCGCGGGTGGTGCCATGCTTGCCATGCTCGCCATGCGGGAAGGCGAAGCGGCTGCGGGCGAGTCCGGTAAACCGGACATCCGACCCGATGAACCCGACAGTTGCGATGAAGCACGAACGCCGGAGCGGCCTGCCGAAGCGGTCGAAGAATAGCGAGCCGTACTCTGCGATCGCGATTGTTGCTCGGCGGATTGCTGACCTTGCATCAGATCGCCGAGGTATGGCTCGAGGGCTTCGACGACTTCATCCAGCCCGCTGTAGCGGTCTTCGGGCTTCTTCGCCATGAGCCGGTGGACGACCTCCACGACGACATCGGGAACTTCGGGTGCGTAGTCCTTGATCGGCATTGGCTCTTTGTTCTGGTGAGCCATCATCTTCTCGACCGCACTGCCTTCGGGGAACGGCATTTGACCCGTCAAGCAATTATAAAGCACGCAACCGAGGCTGTACTGGTCGCCCGCCGGGGTGCGGTTCGTCGGCTCGAGGATACTTTCCGGGCTGGCACAATCGAGGCCGCTAGTCAGCGTGTTCGCGGTCGACATCGTATCGACTAGCGATTCGCCTTCGTTTTCGACCAACAGCGAGCCGATACCCGAATCGAGGATGCGAACTTGATTGTCCGAACCGAGTAGCAAGTTCGATGGTTTGATAAGACCGTGGAACAGGTTGTTCTGGTGTGCGACGGCCAACCCTTGAGCGACTTGAACGCCGATCATCGCCGACTGCGAGACCGACAGTTTGCCGTGCTGTTGGATCACCGTTTCGAGGCTTTGGCCTTCGACGAGTGGCCACACCAGATAGTGTAAGCCGCCTGCCGTGCCGACATCGACGAACGGCACGATGGCCGGGTGGCTGAACTGGCCGAACGAACGAACCTGGCGGCGGGCCAAACGCACGTTCCACATGCTCCGACGGGGAAGCACCTTGACGGCGTAGAAGTTTTGATCGTTCTTGGAGTTGGCCTTGTATACTTGGCCCATGCTCCCCTGACCGATGGCGTCGAGGAGAACGTACGGCCCGAGTACGAGGCCCTGGGTCTTGCCGTTGAGAATGCGTTCGGCTTGGAACCCCGTGAGCGTCCCTTGATGCACGAGGTACTCGGCGAGTGCCGGCGCTTCCGCACGCGGGTTCCGCTTGAGGAATTCGCTGACGATTTGATCGAGTTGACCGCGGTCGATCAAGCCGCTCCGTCGCAGATCCCAAACGAACCATTCACATGCGCCCAGATCGTTAGTTACCATGTTGCGTCAATGCCCTTCGGGGACGGACCGCGCGGATGCGTGAGTGGCGGTCGAGGTTAATAGCCATTTACTCGTTGCGTAGGATTGAGGCCCACCCAACATTAGGTCAGCATTTCCATGTGTCAAACCCAGAACGGATGTTTTCGGCGCGACAAGAAACCCGTATCCTGTTCTGATAACCTGTCAGCCTGCCACGCCTCACGAGAGTCTCATGCCACCGACACCGTACGATTCCTGCCCGTGTGGAAGCGGGAAAAAGTTCAAATGGTGCTGCACCCCGTTCTTCGACAAGATCGAGTTGGCCCTCGAACAACAGCAACAAGAGCAACACGATGCCGCCCTGCGCACGATGGAGGATCTGACGAAGTCGCACGCCGACGTTCCCCAGATCTGGGGTTATTACGCGCACATTTTGTTCGCCGAAGGGAAAACCGAGCAGGCCGAAGAAGCGATACGCAAGGCGTATTCGATTCAACCCGACTTTGCGATGGGGCACCTGTTACGCGGATTCTTCCGACAATCCGAAGGCGAAATCATCGGTGCGCTGTTGCTCTTCCGCAAAGCCGCCGATGCTTACTCGCCAGAAGCCACCGACCAACTCGCGCAAGTTCACGAACTGATCGCTCGCCTCGAGCTGATGCTGAACCGTCCCGTGGCCTCGCGGGCCGCACTCGAGCGCGTCATCAAATTCATGCCGCAAGACGGCGAAGCGCGGAAGCAGTTCGACGGTTTATTCGGCCCCGAATCGCGAATGCCCGACGCGGCACGCAAGAAATATCTCTTCCGCCCCTCCGCCGCCCCAATTCCTGCCGGAGCCGACACGGGCCGCTTGTCCGACGCGAAACGAGCATTTGAAGCCCTCTCGTTGCGAGTCGCCGGCGACCCGGCGACGTGGTTCAACCTCGGCGTGGTTCGCGCCTGGCTCGGCGAGCAATCGAGCGCACTCGAGGCATTAAACGAGTCGCTCGAACTCGAAACCGACGATTTCCGCTCCGAGGAAACCGCCGCGCTGATTGAAGTGTTGAAGTGCGGCCAAGGGATGGAAGCCGACGCCGATTACATCAAACATCGCATCGGCATGGAAATCCGCGATCCGCAATTATTGAGTGGGCTTCTGACAAACTGGTCGCAAACGGGACGGCTACTCGGCGCGCAGATGAGCGAAGATGGCTCGTCGTTCAGCGCGATGGTCGTCGAAGAGTTGCCGATGCTGCTCGATACGGGGACACGCCTTGCGAAGATCCTCTGCAACATGTACGTTTCCGGTGGCGCGATCCGCCTCTGGTACGTGCAAAAAGAGACGGTGCAGAAGGTCGCCACCGAGATTCGCGATCTCGTTCAACTCGGCGTCGGCGAGCCAATCCCGAGTACTGGCACCGTGCAGTTCAGCGAGATCGGCCTCGAAGCGGTTGCGTATCCGTTGCGGAATTCGCAGTTCGAGGCCGCCGAAGGCAAGATGCGCGATTACGCCGCCAACTTCTTCGAGAACATCTGGGCGAACCGCTCGGCCCGTTCGCTGGGCGGAATCACCCCGCTCAACGCGATTGGCAGTAGCCCGCTGCTCCGCAAGCGGATTATCGGGCAACTGAAGTTCCTCGAAGATTGCATCCTCGGGGCATCGCCTCGCCAGCAAGTCGGCGAGCAAACTGTCGCGCTGCAAATTTACGACTTCAGCCGGATTCGCAGCAAGCTCGGTATCGAGATGAAGGCCGCATTGCCGCCCGTCGTCGAAGTGCTTCCCGAAGCGACGCCGGCACCCGCAATTGCACCCGTGGTCGCGAAACCGATCGCAGCTCCGATGCCTGCCGCACCCGCAAAACGCGAAGTGACGGCAATGAGCGCAGCCGACCTCGCCGCGTTACCGATCGCGACGATTTCGGTCAACGAACTCGAAGAGGCAATGCGGACGGCGATTAAACTCGGCTCGCACGAACTCGCTGTCGCATTTGCCAAAGCCGGCTCCGAACGTCCCGTCGACAACGCCAAGCCCGACCGTTACCCGTTTTTCGCCTGCCTGATGACGGGGGCACTGGCACAAGGGAACTCCGCCGAGGCGATCCGCATCGCCGATGCCGGAACGACGTACGATGCGGCACATAACGAAGGCAAACGCGCCAACGAATTCGGAATGCGACGGGCCACGTTGTACTTGAAAACGCAGCAACCCGACGCGGCCGCGAAAGAGTTCGATGCTGCCATCGAGCGCAACCCCGACGACGGCAACCTCTTCGTAAAGGCCGCCGAGGCGATGTTGGGTGCGAAGAACGGTACGCTGGCGAGTCGGTTCGCAGAACGGGGAATGGCGAAAGCGAAAGCGATCGGGAATCGCGACTTACAAGGCGCGTGTGGGGAACTGCTCGATGCCGCGAAGCGGTATCTCTAAACGTCGGTACACCGCACGCGCGAATGGGATTTTCGCGCGTGCGGTTTGCAGATGAGATTTATCGAAGTGGCTTACTCGGCGTCGGTCGCTTGCACGGTCGGGATCGGTGCGGGTTTGTTGCCGCCGAAGACGTTACCGGTGATGTTGGCAGTGGCCGTCGTGTTGCGGGTCAGCGCTTCGCCGGTCACGTCGAGGTAGATTTTGTCTTCGAGGATTTCCTGAATGACGATGGCGAGCTTGTCTTTGGTGTGGTTGTTCACCAACGGCTTCGCACCGGTGTTCAGCGCGACCATTCGCTTCTGAATGAGCGTAGACAGCTTGAAGCGTCCGCCCACCTTGTTGACGATGAACTCTTCTTTCAGGTCGTCGTGCACGATAATCCCCTTGCGGTAAATTGTTCGCGAATCAGGGCCTCGAGCGCCCGCACAGTGTCGCCCAACCGATCGTTCGTCAACCGAACGTCGAATTCGTTCCGTCGTTCCCACTCGATGCGGGCCGTTCGCAGCCTTCCGCTCACTTTCGCATCGTCTTCCGTGCCGCGGTTCCGCAACCGCGCTTCCAGAATCTCCCAACTCGGCGGCAGCAAAAACACCGACAGATGCTCGCCCGCATACTTCGCCCGAACCGTCGCCGCGCCTTGCACTTCAATCACGAGCAGCACGATCCGGTCGCCATCGACTTCGGAAAGTGGCGTGCCGTAGCGGTTACCATTGTACTCCGCCGTCTCCAGCATCCGTCCCGATGCTTCTTCCATCAGGAAACGTTCGCGCTTCCAGAAGTAATAGTCGACGCCATCGGTTTCGCCCACTCGCGGCAGTCGCGTCGTGGCGGTAATCGCCCGCTTCACGGGGAGTTTCGCTGACCGCAACACCTGCTCGACCACCGCCGTCTTGCCGACCCCGCTGGGGCCAGAAACGACGATCAGCGGCGCTCGGGTGTGGGCGGAAACAGTCATTCGATGTTCTGCACCAGTTCGCGAATCTTTTCGAGTGTCGCCTTGATCTCGACCACGTGCCGCGAGATATTCACATCGCCGGCCTTCGAGCCGAGCGTGTTCGTTTCGCGGCCCATTTCCTGCACCACGAATTCGAGCCGGCGTCCAGGTCCGTCGCGCTCTTTGCGAATGACATCCTCGAACTGCACGAGGTGCGCATCGAGCCGCGTGACTTCCTCGGAGACATCGGTGCGATCCGCGAACAGTGCCAGTTCGCGAACGAGTTGCTCGGGTTCGAGCGTCACGCCCGCCGATGCGATTGCGGTGCGAATCCGCTCGAGTAATCGCGTGCGATAATCGTCCATTACCTTGGGCAGATGGACGAGAATCCGGTCGAGTTGTTCGCGAATAAACTGCTGCAGGGCGAGCAATTCGTCGGCCATCGCCTGGCCTTCTTGCTGTCGCACTTCCTGCAATTTCGCGAACGACGCCGTCAGGCATTCTTCGACCAGTGGCCATTCTTGCTCGGATGGCTTCAACCGACTGGCGGCTTCGGGGGCCACGCCGGGCAGCGTCAGCAAGCCCGGCAACATGCCGTCGATCGTGGCACCCGTCGCGACGGAACGCACTTGCTGAATGTACGCCATCAGGGCGCTGGTGTTGATCTGGTAATCGGCTAACTGATGCGGGCGATCGACGCGAATCGAAAGCATCACCGTGCCGCGTTTGACCGTTCGCCGCACGACTTTTTCGATGTCCGCTTCGAGCATCGGGTACGGGTCCGAACCGCGCACGACGAGCTTCAAATGCCGGTTGTTGACCGTGCGAACTTCGATATTAACGGACAAACCCGAGCCATTCGCTCGGGCTTCGCCGTAACCGGTCATGCTGAGTAACAAGGAGCTTCTCGGGTCAGTTCGCGGAAATCAGTTCTTTGCAGAGATCGGGTTGTTCGTGTAAGTATTTCTGTCCTCGGTCGCGACTTTCACGTGAACCATAATCAGCAGCACCCAGAATGCGGCCATCCACAGCGTCACCTTCGTGAAGGCATCGCCAGCCCGCGAGCCGAACGCGCTGGAGCCACCCGCCCCACCGAACGCACCCGCCAAGCCGCCACCCTTGCCCCGTTGAATGAGCACGATCAGCATCAGCAACACGCTGACGAGGATAATGATCACGTTCAGGATCACCGAAAACGTCGAAGCACTCGCAAATAATGGCACGGCAAACCCCCTTGGAAGTCCAGTAAATAATTAGTGTATGCGCCAACCGCAGGTTGGGTAGGCTTCACCCGGATGTACGCTATCAAACCCAGGGGTACGACGAAACGTCTAACCCTGGGCTAAACGATCGAACCCCGTTGGGGTAAAAACGTTGACACTCTGTACCCCAACGGGGCTAAATCCTACAGCCCAGGGTCGCGTCTGCGCCCCCTGGGTGTCGGCTTCACCCCGCCGCCCGCACGATGGCGAGGAAGCTATCGGCCTTTAAGCTCGCCCCACCGACGAGTGCGCCGTCGACGTCGGGTTGATGCAAAAGCGTGGCGGCGTTGTCGGGCTTTACCGAGCCACCGTACTGGATAAGGAGCGTTGCCGCGACATTCTCGCCGTACATTCCCGCGATTGTGCGGCGAACGTAGGCATGGGCATCTTGCGCCTGTTGCGGTGTCGCGACTTTCCCCGTGCCGATGGCCCAGACGGGTTCGTACGCGATCACGAGATGTTTCATCTGCTCGGCGGTGATGCCCGCAAGGCCGCCGACGAGTTGTGTATTCAGCACGCTTTCGGTTTGGGCCGTTTCGCGCTCTGAGAGCAACTCGCCGATACAGAAGATGACTTTCAGCCCCGCCGCGAGTGCCGCGTGGGCCTTCTTGTTGAGGAACGCATCGGTTTCTCCGAAGCCGTGGCGGCGTTCGCTGTGGCCGACAATCGTGTATTGACAACCGACTTCGAGGAGCATCTGCGGCGACGATTCGCCGGTATACGCGCCTTCTTTTTCGAAGTGGCAATTCTGCGCGCCGAGCAAAACACTCGTGCCCTTGAGAACATCCGCGACGGCAGATAGCCAGAGTGTCGGCGGGCAGACGGCCACCAGCGTGCGGCTATCGCCGAGGCCGTTGGCAATCGCCGACGCCAACTCCTTCGCCCCGCCGAGCGTCGTGTACATCTTCCAGTTGCCCGCCACAAATTTCGGTCGCTGTGCCATCGATACCTTTCAGGAGTCATTGAATCTCGTACGACGAAAACGTTCTCCCCGAGCTATGGTATTGATTCCCGTCGGCCAAAATCGGGCGATTCGGGTTCCTTCGTCGGGGGCAATGCTTACAGTGTTGGTATGAACCCCATTCTCTTCGCGTTACGCCATCCTTACACCGTCATGGTGGGCGTCCTCGCTGTGGTCGTCGGTAGCTTCCTTGCGATGTCGCGCGCGAAGGTGGACATCTTTCCGAATCTGAATCAACCGGTGATCTACATCTGCCAGCCGTACGGCGGGATGAGTCCGCAGCAGATGGAAGGACTGCTGACGAATTATTACGAATTTCACCTGCTATATGTGTCGGGTATCGAGCACGTCGAATCGAAAAATATCCAGAGTATGACGCTCATCAAAGTCGTGTTCCACCCCGGCACCGACATGGCACAGGCGATGGCCGAAGTCGTTGCTGCGGTCAATCGCTCGCGATTTATGATGCCGCCGGGTACGGTTCCGCCGTTCGTTACGCGACACGATGTCGGCAGCGCGTCGATCGGCTACCTCGTGCTGTCGAGCGATAAACTCGCGATCAAAGACATCCAGGATATCGCCACGCTGAAAGTGCGACCGATGTTTGCGAACATCGACGGCATCTCGACGCCGCCCGCGTTCGGCGGCAATCAACGCGCCATCGTCGTCAGTGTGCGTGGGGATGATGTGCGGAAGCAAGGCGTCACGCTCGAACAGATTACCGAGGCCGTCGGGGCGGGAAATGCCGTGTCGCCGACGGGGAATATCCGCATCGACGACCGCAACTTTCTCGTCAACTCGAACGTCATGGTCGGGGCAAATCCGCAGGTCGAACTCGGCAAAATCCCCGTGAAGCTCGGCCCGAATCCGGTGTTCCTGAAGGACGTCGCCGACATCACCGATGGCTCCGACATCACCGCCGGGTACGTGCTCGTCAACGGACGGCGATCCGTGTACATGCTCGTCACGAAGCGATCCAATGCCTCGACGATTGACGTCGTGAATTTGTTGAAGGCGGCATTACCCAACATGCGAAAGAACGCACCGGGTATCGACATCGATTTCGCGTTCGATCAATCGCCGATCGTCGTCGATGCGATGCGCGGCGTCGGCATCGAAGGGCTAATCGGTGCGGCACTGACTGGGCTGATGGTATTGATCTTTTTGCGCGACTGGCGTTCGGTCATCGTCGTCGTACTGAACATCCCGTTCGCGTTACTTGCTGCCGTTTTCGGCCTCTGGCTCGGCGGGCAGACGATCAACCTCATGACGCTCGGCGGGCTGGCGCTGGCCGTGGGGATTCTCGTCGATGAAGCCACGGTGGAAGTCGAAAATATCCATTCGCAGATGTTGCACACGCCGAGCATCGCCCGTGCGGTGCGGCTCGGGAATCAAGAGACGGCGGTGCCGCGATTGTTGGCGATGTTGTGCATCCTCGCGGTGTTCGTGCCGTCGTTTTTCATGGAAGGCGCGGCACGCGAACTGTTCGTGCCACTGTCGATGTCCGTCGGCCTCGCGATGGTCGCATCGTACTTTCTTTCCAGCACATTCGTTCCCGTACTCAGCGTTTGGTTGCTGAAAGGCGAACACCACGAAGTCGCACACGCGCCGACTTTATTCGCGCGAATATACGCGGGTATGCTGTCGCGCCTCGTCGCGCTACGCTGGCCGCTCGTGCTCGCTTACCTCGTCGGCGTGTCGTTCGCGGCGACGCTTCTTTACACGCAACTCGGCACCGCGATTTTCCCGCCGTCGGATGCGGGGCAGTTCCAGTTGCGGATGATGGCCCCCACGGGCACGCGGATCGAACGGACCGAAGAACTCGCACGGGAAGCGATCGCCGCCATCGAAGACGAAGCCGGTGCGGGCAACGTGAAAATGACCGTCGGCTACGTCGGTTTGTTCCCCACGAACTACCCGATCCAAGGCGTCCACCAGTGGACGAGCGGGCCGGAGGAAATGCTCCTGAAGGTGTCGCTGCGCGAAGGTTCGGGCATCCGCGTCGAGGAATTTCAAACGAAGCTCCGCGAACGATTGCCCGACCGGTTGAAGGCGTGGCTCACCAAAACGTGGCAAGACGAAGGCGTGCCCTCCGAGCAGATCGCGAAGCGAGCGAGCACGCTACGATTGTCGTTCGAGCCGGGCGACCTCATCAGCGAGGTGATGAGTTTCGGTTCGCCCACCATCGTCGAAGTGCAGATTAGCGGGAACAAAATGGTCGATACATTGGCGCACGCGAAACTCGTTTACGAGAAGCTCAAATCGATTCCGGAACTGCGCGACTTGCAGTACAACCAGACGCAAGACTACCCGACAATCGACATCCAGATCGACCGCGAGAAAGCCGCGACGATGGGCATCACCGCGAAGGCGATCGGCGGGGCGCTGATACCCGCCACCGCGTCGAGCCGGTATATGTCGCCGATCTATTGGCGCGATCCGGCGAACGGGCAGGCGTACATCGTGCAGGTTCAGATTCCGCCGCCGCAGATGAACTCGATCGCCGAACTCGGCAACGTCCCCGTGCGCAGTTCGTGGCATCCCGAATCGGGTGGCAACGGCTACTCGCAAGGCGTCGCGATGAACGGCGGCGCGGTGGCGGGTTCGGTGCTTTTACGCGATGTAGTGCGCGACATTCGCGAGACGACAACGCCCGGTCGCATCGACCGCTACAACATGCGCCGGCTCATCGGCATCACCGCGAACGTCGGCACGCACGACATCGGCAAAGTCTCGCGGGCCGTTAAGGAAGCGCTCGCTGCGGTCGGCGATCCACCGACCGGCGTCCACGTCGATTTACGCGGGCAACTGATCGCACTCGAACAGATTCAGACGAATTTACTCAAGGGTCTCGGTGCGGCCGTGCTCGCGATTCTACTGCTACTGACAGCCTACTATCAGTCGATCCGCCTGACACTGATTACACTCTCCGCACTTCCGGCGACTCTACTCGGTTCGATTGCGATTCTCGTACTCACGAACACCACGCTCAACCTGCAATCGTTCATGGGGGCGATCATGGCGCTCGGCGTGTCGGTCGCGAATGCCATCTTGCTCGTGACGTTCGCCGAACGACTTCGCCTGAGTTTGAAGGACGGAAAGGCCGCCGCCATCGAAGGGGGTGCGTCGCGGTTACGCCCGATTGCGATGACGAGTTGCGCGATGATTGCCGGGATGATTCCGATGGCGCTCGGCCTCAGCGAGAACGGCGGGCAGGCGGCTCCACTCGGTCGCGCCGTCGTCGGTGGGCTGATCGCGTCGACCTTCGCCACGTTGTTCGTCGTGCCTTCTGTCTTCGCTCTCGTCATGGGCCGCAGTTCGGTTTCGAGTGTCTCGCTCGATCCCGACGACCCGGAAAGTCCGCGATTCGATGCGCCTCTCGATAAGATTCCGACATGAGCACACCGACCCGCGAAGACCTGGCCACGCAATACCTGGCCACGCAATATCTGGACCAGTTGCCGTACCCGCCGTACCCGGTGCAGGAAGAAGCGCTGCTCGCGTGGTTCACCACCGATCAGGGCGTACTCGTCTGTGCCCCCACTGGAACGGGTAAGACGCTGATCGCGATGGCGGCGCTGTACGAGGCACTTCACACGAAGTCCGTCGCCTATTACACGACGCCGCTGATTGCACTTTGCGAACAGAAGTTCCAGGAAATGCAGGCCGCCGCACAGCACTGGGGCTTCGACAAAGACGAGATTGGCCTCGTTACGGGTAACCGCAAGGTCAACCCCGGCGCACGCATTCTCGTCGTCGTCGCCGAAATTTTACTCAACCGCCTGTTGCACCCCGAAGGCTTCGCGTTTGAGAACGTCTCCGCCGTCGTTATGGATGAATTCCACAGTTTCGCCGACCCCGAACGCGGTATCGTCTGGGAACTCTCGCTATCGCTGTTGCCGAAACACGTGCGGTTATTGCTCCTGTCGGCCACCGTTGGCAACGCGGTCGAATTCCTCAACTGGCTCGATCGCTGCCACGGTCGCAAGCTCGAACTCGCGGAGGGCCGCGAGCGAAAAATCCCACTGACGTATCACTGGGTGGGCGATCAGTATTTGAACGACATGCTCGTCGATATGGCGAAAGGCGATGAGGCAACCCGCAAGACGCCCGCGTTGGTGTTCGCGTTCAACCGCGATGAATGCTGGTCGATTGCCGAGCAACTCAAGGGCCTCGATTTGCTTACTTCGACGCAGAAAACCGCACTGAACAAGGAAGTCGATCTGCTCGAATGGCACCAGGGCGTCGGGCCGAAACTGAAACAAATGTTGCGGCGCGGCGTCGGCGTTCACCATGCGGGGCTGTTGCCGAAGTATCGCCGCGTCGTCGAAAGTCTCTTCGAAAAGAAGCTGCTCAGCGTCGCACTCTGTACCGAAACGCTCGCCGCGGGGATCAACCTGCCGGCACGATCCGTGGTGTTGAACTCGTTGGTCAAAGGGCCGTTCGGCAAAGAGAAGATCATCGACCCGAGTAGCGCGCACCAGATTTTCGGCAGAGCCGGTCGGCCGCAGTTCGACACCGAGGGGCACGTCTACGTTGCCCCGCACGAAGACGATGTGCGGATTCTGAAGTGGAAGAAACAGTTCGACCTGATCCCCGAGACGACCAAAGATCCGGCGATGATGAAGAAGCGGAAAGAGATGCTCCGCAAGAAACCGACGCGAAACAACAACAAGCGATACTGGAACGAAGCCGACTTCGAGAAGCTGAAATCGTCGCCGCCCGCACGCCTCTACAGCAAGGGGCCGCTGCCGTGGCGACTGCTGGCGTACCTGTTGAAAATCTCGCCGGACATCGACAAAATTCGCACCGTCATTCGCAAGCGATTGCTCGATCAGCCGCGGATCGAAGCGGGGATGAAGCAGTTGAACCGGATGCTGTTGGCCCTGCACCACAAGGGCTACGTGAAGCTCGAGCCGACGCCACCCGAACCCGAAGTGAAGGCGGACAGCCCGCCGTCAGTCGCACCCGTTGCCCCCGAACCGTACGAGCCATTGCTGGCAGTGCCGACCGAGTCGATGGACAAATTGCTCGTCTTCCGTGCGTGCCATCCGCTGTACGGCGCGTACCTCATCGACCACCTGGGTAACGCGAGCCGCGAGGAGCGGATACAGGCATTCGAGTCGGTACTCGAACTGCCGCGGCCACTGTTGAAATTCGCGCGCGTACCGCACCATCTGACGCCCGGCCCACACGCCACCGAGACGCTCGACCCCGAACTAATCGCTCGCGGATTGATGATCGCGAAAGTGCCACCCGCCGAGGGCGAGGAGAATACCGACGACGATTACGTGCCGTGGGACGAACGCCCGCCCGTGTTCGCCGAGAAGCTGCGATTGCTGTTCGATGCGACGCACCCGGACATTACCGACGTGATTACGCAACCGGTGTGGGCCGCCGCCGAGGTGCTCGAATTCAACGGGAATTTCAACACGTACATCACCTCGAAAGACCTAACGAAACAGGAAGGCATCATCTTCCGGCACCTGCTGCGGTTCATCTTGTTGTTGGAAGAATTCCAACAACTGACACCCGCCGGCGTCGATCCGATCGCGTGGCAAACCGAACTGAAAACGATCGCAGAAATCCTGACGGAAACCTGCCGTACCGTCGACCCAACGAGCACCGAAGAAACGATCAAGAAAGCCCACGCCGTCGCCGACGTAGTCGCAGGCGAAGAGAACGCCAAAGCCGCCACCGTCAGCGAACTCGAACCGGTCGCGAACGCCGACGACACCTCCGACTTCGGCGTCGGAATTCTGGATTGAGCAGATGGAAGCAGGAAAGATGCGGGTGCGTCGTATAGGGCATCCGGAAAGAAGCCAGAACAGGATTTACGCTTCGGAATTCAGCGTAACTTCGCCCGGCGCGACCGGTCGGACGTCGACCGAGACGGTGATCGTGTGGGCACCGCCGCCGAGGATGACGCCTTTTACGGGGCTGACATCGTCGTAGTCGCGGCCGCGCGCCACGAGGATGTGCCGGTCGTTGGGGATTTGGTCGTTGGTAGGGTCGAAGTCGATCCAGCCGATTTTCCCGCAAAATACCGACACCCACGCATGGGTCGCATCGGCACCGACGAGCCGTGCGCGACCCGGTGGCGGCACCGTGGACAGATAGCCGCTGACGTACTTCGCGGGCAAACCGAGCGAGCGGAGACAGGAGATTTCAAAGTGGGCGAAATCCTGGCAGACGCCGCGCCGGTTCTCGAAGACTTCCCACACGGGCGTGGCCACTGTCGTAGCGCGGGGGTCGTAAACGAAGTCGCCGTGGATGCGCCGTGTGAGGTCGAGCGAGGCTTCCAGAATCGGTCGGCCCGGCGTGAACGAACGGGCTGCGTAGTCGGCGAATTCGCTTCGCTGGTAGGCGGCACGCGAGTCGAACGCGAATTGATACGCATTCAACCAGTCGGGGGAAAGATCGCCACTCAGCCGATCGCGGACTTGTTCCCATGCGGGTGTCGGTTGATTCGAGCCGTACGGTGCGGGGCCGACCGTGACGAGGTGATGTGCCGTCACTTTGAGTTCGCGGTGCGGTTCTTGCACCGTGAAGTACGTCGCGATGTTGCCGAAATAATCGAGCCGATCCACGGTAACCGCCGGTTCTGGATCGACGCGAATCTCCGACGATTCGCACGATTGCCGGTCGTCGTCGCATGGAGTTAGGTGCGCGATGTTCTGGCAAAGCGACACCGCTTCGACGTACTCGTACTTCGTGATGTGCTGAATGCGGTACGTCATCATGGTTTGCGTGCGGTGTTGAATTGCAAGAAATCACCTGCGAGGTGTCGCGACGTTTGCAGGTGGCTGAGGTACTTCAGCGTGATCGTGTCGGACAATATCGGCAAGTCGGTTTTCAGTTGTTCGAGTAGCGCGACGAGTGCCGGTCTGGTCCGCTGATGCACTTTTGCGAGCTTGCCGACGTCGGCGAGTTGCACCGCCGAAAACGCCGTGAGCGCGAGGCGTTGATCGATGCCGCGACTGCCAACCGGTGTGGGCCGCGGCAGGCGGTCCACGTCTTCGACGATTGCCGATAGCTGCGTGGCCAGCGAACGCGGGTTCGTTTCATCGCAGACTAGCAAGTCCAAAACGCCTTCGACGCGTAAACTGCCGAGGTAGCGACGGCGGTATGTCATGCCACTGTCAGCGACTTCGAGGACCGCATCGAGGACCGGCCCCTCTTGCGGCGTCGAAGTCAACAGCGTGCCGCGGAGCAAGCTGACCACGTTGACGGCGCGTTCGAGTTTTCGGCCGATATTCAGGAACCGCCACCCTTCGCCTCGCGTCATGCTTTCGACCACTAAGCCACTAAATGCCGCGAGCGTGATGACCGAACGGTTCAACAATTCGAGGACTTCGCCGAGCGTGAGTTCTTCGGTTTCCGGTCGCCGCGTGTATTCGTTGAGGCCGTTGACGATCCGCCACATATCCACCGAAATGCGATCGCGTACCATACCGGCCACACGCAGGAATGCTTCGAGCACACTTGCGAGGCTGCCCGCTTTCGTGTGGTCGAACACCAGCGAAAGCACCTCGGGGTCGGGGTCGGTGAGGCGCACGGCGGCCCCTTCGCCGATGAAGCCCGGAAGCGTGTCGGTCTGGAATGTCAGTGCCCGAAGCAGTGCCGGGAGTTCGGGCACATCGGCCAATCCGGACTTGTCCGCAAGCCGTGCGACGACTGCGCGAAGCAGCCGCGTCGTACCCTCAGCTCGCTCGGCATAGCGCCCGAGCCAGAAGAGATTGTCGGCCACGCGGCTCGGCAGATCGCCGCCGGCGCGGGTCAGTTCGATCGGCATCGCGCCTTGCGGCAACATGCTGAAACTGCTGACGGGGCCGCTCGAAAGGATCCAAGTGTCTTTGCTGCCGCCGCCGCGCTGCATCGAAACAATCGGCGTATCGGCACTCGAACTCACGCGCGTCAACCCGCCGGGCATGACGCTGAAGGTGTCTCCATCGGCGGCCAGATACGTCCGCATCACCATCTTCCGCGGGACGAGATTTTCGCCGACGAGTACCGGCGTGGTGGATAAATTCACCCGCTCCAATCCGACGTAGTCGCGGGGCTTCGCCCGGATGCGTGCGATCAGCTTCGCACGCTCTTCGGCTGGCAGCTCTTCGCAAAAAATCGGGTCCATCCGTGCCGTGGGGAACGCCGGTTTGACCGCCATCGTTTCCAAGTTCGCGAGCACGTGGCTCAGCAAACTCGGCTCGCCGCACCACCACGTCGTTACCGAAGGAATCCGCAACTCTTCGCCCAAAAGTTCGCGGCACAATCGCGGCAAAAACGCTAATAACGCAGGCGTTTCCAACACTCCCGTACCGAGTGCATTGGCGACGGCAACCGTGCCCGCACGCACCGCTTGCACGAGACCGGGGACGCCGAGGAACGAATCCGGACGCAGTTCGAGCGGGTCGCAGAAGTCGTCGTCGAGGCGGCGGAAAATGACATCGACCGGTTGCAGTCCACCGAGCACTTTCAGGAACACGCGGTTATCGCGAACGGTTAGGTCGCCGCCTTCGACGAGCGTGTAACCGAGGTACCGCGCGAGGTAGGCATGTTCGAAGTACGTCTCGTTGTACGGCCCCGGCGTCAGCAGAACCGTGCGCGGGTTATCCTTGTTTCGCGGGGCGATCGAGTTGAGCGTTTCGCGCAACGACCGGAAGAAAGTGGCGAGGCGTTGCACGCGACAGTCGCGGAACGCTTCGGGTAAGGCACGCGAAAGTACGATGCGATTTTCGAGCGTGTAACCTGCGCCAGATGGGGCTTGCGTGCGGTCGCTCAGCACGCGGAAGTTCCCATCGCCATCGCGGCCGAGGTTTGCGGCATAGAGGTGCAAGTGGCGATTCGCCGGCAGCGGCACGCCTTGGCACGGCCGCAAGAATCCGGGGTTCGCGAACAGCAGTTCGGGTGGAATCAGACCCGAGTGAATGAGCTTTTGTTCGCCGTAAAGATCGGCGCAAATCGTCTCGAGGAGCTTCGCGCGCTGAATCAAACCGACTTCGAGGAGTGTCGATTCGTGCTGCGAAATGAGCAGCGGAATCGGGTCGAGCTGCCACGGGCGCGTCATCCCATGCGGATCGCCGTAGACGTTGTACGTGACGCCATTTTCGCGAATGAGGTGCTGTGCATCGCGCCAGCGCCGCGTGAGATCTTCGGAACCGAGTTCTTCGGTGGCACGAAAATACGCTTCCCAATGCGGTCGAATTTTTCCGTACGCATCGACGGCTTCATCGATTGAACTGGACGAGGGAACGTACGAAAGCGATGCCGAAGTCGCATCGGATACGATGCGATCCGACGATTGCGATTGGCTCTGGGACTGACTCGGGAAGAGGTTCGTCGTCAGGGAAGATACCTCCTGGAATCGAATCGTGAAACACGTTTTTAACGGGCTTTTGCTTTGGTCAAGTCAGCCACGTTCGCAACGTGTCCCACGGGGGAATTCGGCGTTCGCGACGAAATCAGACGGTTCGTCAGCGTGGGCGTTCCGGTTGGGGCGGCGGGTGGCACGGGTCGACGCAAATCGAGCGTGTACGGGAACTCCGCGTTCACTTCGGCGGGCGGAATCGCGATCGGTCCCGGCGTGTGACCGAACCCGAAGAAGCGCGACAATCGCCGGCCCTCGGCTTCGCGGCCGTTAATCGGGAACCGCTCGTGTGCCCGGCCGCCGGGGTGCGAAACGTGATACGTGCAACCGCCGACGCTGCGATCGTTCCACTGGTCGAGAATATCGAAAACGAGCGGCGAATGAACGGGGATGTTCGGGTGCAAACAACCCGGTGGCTGCCACGCGCGATAGCGAACCCCCGCCACGAATTCGCCGTGCGTACCGGTCGGGTGCAGCGGAATCCGCCTGCCGTTGCAGGTGAGAAGGTGCCGGTTATCGGTGAGGCCACGCACTTTCACCTGCATCCGTTCGAGCGAAGAATCGACGTACCGCACGGCACCGCCACCGCCGCTTTCTTCGCCCAACACGTGCCACGGTTCGATCGCTTGTCGCAGCTCGATGTGAACGCCGCGGTGCGAAACATCGCCGAGATGCGGGAAGCGGAACTCGTGTTGCGCCGCGAACCACGTCGGGTCGAACGCATAACCCGCACCGCGAATTTCATCGAGCGCGTCGTTGAAATCTTGATTGACGAAGTACGGCAACATGAACCGGTCGTGCAGTTGCGTACCCCATCGCACGAGCTTGTGTGCGTATGGCTTTTTCCAAAACCACGACACGAGCGAACGTAAAAACAGTTGCTGAACGAGGCTCATTCGTGCATGCGGTGGCATCTCGAACGAACGCAGTTCGAGCAATCCGCGTCGGCCTTCGGCGGTGTCCGGCGAGAAGAGTTTGTCGATGCAAAATTCGGTGCGGTGCGTGTTCCCCGTGCAATCGACGAGCAAGTGCCGGAACAGCCGATCGACGAGCCACGCGGGTGGCGTCTGCCCGTTGTGCGGCAACTGGCTACAAGCAATTTCGAGTTCGTAGAGCGCATCGTGCCGGGCTTCGTCGACTCGCGGATGCTGGCTCGTCGGGCCGACGAACATGCCGCTGAACAAGTACGAAAGCGACGGGTGATTGTTCCAGAACGTGACGAGGCTTTTGAGCACATCGGGTTTGCGCAACAGCGGACTATCGGCTGGAGTTGGCCCGCCGATGACGATGTGATTGCCGCCACCGGTGCCCGTATGCCGACCGTCGAGCATGAACTTTTCGGTGCTCAGGTGCGTCTGTTTCGCCTGCTCGTACAGCGTTTCGGTGGTCTGTACGAGTTCGTCCCAACTGTGTGCGGGGTGCAAGTTCACCTCGAGTACGCCGGGATCGGGCGACATCGAAAACTGATTGAGTCGATGATCGTGCGGCGGTTTGTAACCCTCGATGCGAACGGGCATTTTCAGCTTCGCGGCAGTCGCTTCGACGGCGGTGAGTAAGTCGAGATACTCTTCTGCGAAGCGCGACGGCGGCATGAACACGTGCAGCCGTCCCTCGCGCGGCTCGACGCAGAATGCTGTGCGGATCAGCGACTCCTTTTCTTCCTTTTTTGCATACCAGCCCGTTCCGCTACCGAAGGCGACGGGCGTGTGTTTGCCGTTCTGCGTCGGTGGCGGTACCGGCGTGTTTCGCATGTTTGCAATCTGCGTGGGCAGCGGGCCGCGCGGCGCGAAGGGATCTTGCGGTTCGATCGACTGACGTTGTGCGGGGTCTTCCCACGTCAGCGAATCGAGCGGGATGCGAAAGCCCATCGCCGAGTCGCCGGGGATCAGGTAGAGTTGCTCTTTGCGCAAGAACCAC
This sequence comes from Limnoglobus sp., assembly GCA_043757025.1. Classification (GTDB taxonomy): domain Bacteria; phylum Planctomycetota; class Planctomycetia; order Gemmatales; family Gemmataceae; genus Limnoglobus. The sequence goes on along the minus strand of JAYVQG010000127.1, from coordinate 6,142 downwards.
GGCCCCGTTTCCCACTGCGTGCTGTTGGCGTAATCGCGGCGGATCGGCAGGACGTAACCGACGACGGTGCCGAGCTTTTGCTCGAAGATTTTCGCGAAGAGTGCCCGCTCTTCCTTGTCTTCGAGCTTGCTATTGAGTGGATCGAGGTTCGCAGGCAGGCGACGCTCTTTCCACATGTAATACCAGGCATCTTCGTAGCTGGGAATCGCGCACGCCGAATCGACGGCGAGGGTTTCCGCGAGTGCCGTCACGAAGCGTTTTGCGTCGTCGGGACCGTATCCGTAGTTCACCGATTCATCGGCGACGAGTGCGGGATCGTTCCACATCGGCACGCCATCGCGACGCCAATAGCAACTGAACGCCCAACGCGGCAGCGGCTCGCCGGGGTACCATTTGCCTTGCCCGAAGTGCAATAAACCGCCGCCATTCGCGTAACTATCGCTCAGCCGCTTCAGCAGTACGTTCGCTTTTTCGCGCTTCTCTTTCCCCGGTGCGGCGATGTTCCACTCGTCGGCATCGCGGTTCTCCGCACTCACGAACGTTGGCTCGCCGCCCATCGTCAACCGCACGTCCCACTCGCGCAGGTCGGCATCGATGCGGTGCCCGAGCGCGTTGATGGCATCCCATTGTGTGTCGGTGTATGGCTTCGTCACTCGCGGCGATTCGCCGACGCGCCGGATCGACATCTCGAAATCGAACAGTTCGCCGAGTTCATCGTCGGGGTTGTTGGGATCTTTCACGAAACTGAAGCCGCCGCTTATCGGGGCGGCCGTCTGCGGGTCGGCGGTACACGCCAGCGGGATGTGCCCCTCGGCGGTGAGCAAACCGGACGTGGCATCGAGGCCGATCCAGCCTGCGCCAGGCAGGTAGATTTCCGCCCAGGCGTGCAAGTCCGTGAAGTCCGACGTCGGTCCTTCGGGGCCGACGACGGGCTTATCGTCTTCGACCAGCTGAATGAGATAACCCGACGCGAACCGTGCGGCGATGCCCATGTGCCTCGCTAGCTGAACGAGCAACCACGCGGAGTCGCGGCACGAGCCTTTCCCGAGTTCGAGCGTTTCCTCGGGAGCCTGCACGCCGGGTTCCATGCGGATGACGTAACTGACGCGGTCGTGAACGAGATTGTTCAACGCCACGATGTAATCGTTGGTTTGCATCACCGGCAGTCGCGCGGCCTCGATCAGCTTTTGCAACAGCGGCCCGGCGGGGAGTGTTTCGAGATACGGCGTGAGATCGCGGGCGGTCGATTCTTCGTAAGCGAACGGGAAGTTCTCCGCGTCCTTCTCGATGAAGAAGTCGAACGGGTTGATCGGCACGAGGTCCGCAACGAGGTCGATCGTGACTTTGAACTGCGTCGTCGGCTTCAGGAAGACGAGCCGTGCGAGGTGGTTGCTGTACGGGTCTTGCTGCCAATTCATGTAGTGCGAATCGGGTTCGATCGTCAGCGAATACGCGGGGATCGGCGTGCGCGTGTGCGGGGCCGGGCGGAGCCGCACGATGTGTGGGGACAGCGTGACGGGTCGGTCGTAGGTGTACGATGTCACGTGACGGAGAGCGACGCGGATTCCCATGTTCGATGCTACCTAAATGCGACTTCGCGGGGGGCGAGGATTCTCAACCTCAGTTGGCGCGGGAAGCGGTTACGATTGATGTTGCGTTTGCGTTTGGTTCTGCGTTTGCGATTGCAGTTTTGTCGGGGGGCGGACTTCACCGGAGAAGTACGTCTGGTGAATCGCGTTGCCGATGTCGTGGATTCCATCGACGACGTGCGTCAGCGATTCGTGGAGGCCATCGTGAATCAGGTCGGCAATGTCGCGGGCATCGAGCCAGCGAACCAGCTGGCCCAGCTTGCGGTCGGCTTCACTGGCAATGGAGCCAACTTCAGTTTCGGAAATCGCCGCCAACGACCGTTCGCACGCGGTCAGGCAGTGATGCACGGAACGCGGGAATTGATCGTCGAAGACCAGGAATTCGGCAACCGCAACGGCGGGGTCGGATTGATTCGCACGCGGTCGCTTGTGGAACGGTTCGTACCCGGAGCAACTCATCAGGATCGCCACCCAGTGCGCGTTATCCACGGGCGTGCCGACGTCTTCGATCTTCGGTAACAGTATATGATAGCGGACATCGAGGATGCGCGCTGTCTGGCTGGCCCGTTCGAGGTGCGTGCCGAGGTGGAAAAATTCCCACGCCTCGCCGTGAGCCATCGTCGCATCGCAGATGCCGTGGAGCAACTGATTGATTCGCCGGATCTGCGCGTAGAACTCGCCGCGTTGGTGGTCGAACAACTCGCGCGTACTCGGCTGCTTCAGCCACAAGTGGTAGAAGTTCATCCGCTCCCACATCTCGGCGGAGATCACTTCGCGGATAATCCGTGCATTCTCGCGTGCCCACGACAGCGACGACGCGATACTGAACGGGTTATCCACGTCCCAAGTCATGTACTCTTGAATCTTCTCCGCCGTCGGCTCGCCTTTGTACTCGTGAATGCCGCTGATAATCAGGAGCGGCATCCATTGCTGTTCGACGGGCAGATGGAAATCGAGCAACAGCGTCTGATTGACTTCGAGGATGCGCGCGGTGTTCTCGGCCCGTTCGAGATAGCGGGACAACCAGTAACAGTGTTCGGCCACGCGCGAAATCATTCGATCACCCACGTGTCTTTGCTGCCGCCGCCCTGGCTCGAATTCACTACCAGCGAACCTTTCACGAGTGCCGTCCGCGTCAGTCCGCCCGGTATCACCCACGTCGATGTTCCACTCACGATGTACGGGCGCAAGTCGACGTGCCGTGGCGCGATGCCTTCCTCGGTCCATGTCGGGCACGTGGAAAGCGTCACGACTGGTTGTGCGATGTAGTTGCGCGGGTCGGCCTTTATCTTCGCCGCAAACTCCGCGCGTTGGGCCATCGTGCTGTACGGCCCCATCAACATGCCGTACCCGCCCGACTCGTTGACCGCCTTCACGACGAGTTCGCCGAGGTGGTCGAGCGTGTATTTCAAATCGTCCGGTCGAGCGCAGATGTACGTCGGCACGTTCTTCAACAGTGGCTCTTCGCTCAGATAAAAGCGGATCATCGCTTCGACGTACGGGTATACGGCTTTGTCGTCGGCGACTCCCGTACCGACCGCGTTCGCCAGCGTGACGTTGCCCGCACGATAGGCACGGAACAAACCGGGCACGCCGAGCATACTGTCCGCACGGAAGACTTCCGGGTCGAGGAAGTCATCGTCGAGGCGACGGTAAATGACGTCGACTTTCTGAGGGCCGCGGGTCGTTTTGAGGTAAACGATGTCTTCGTGAACGAACAAATCCGGCCCGAGCACGAGTTCGACGCCCATGTGCCGGGCGAGGAAGCTGTGCTCGAAGTACGCCGAGTTGTACGGCCCCGGCGACAGAACCACGACACATGGCGGGTCGTTCGCGTTTTGCGGTGCCACCGATTCGAGTGCCGAACGCAGCCGTTGCGGATAGTCTTCGACGCGCTTGACGCGGCAATCCTGGAACAGATGCGGGAAGACTTTCTTCATGACCGCACGGTTTTCGAGAACGTAGCTGACACCCGATGGCGTGCGGCCGTTGTCTTCGAGAACGAGGAACTGTCCGTTGTGGTCGCGGATCAGGTCGCTGCCGCATACGTGTATGTACTGCTTCGCCGGCGGCGAGAAGCCGATCATCTCTTTGCGGTAGCCTTTCGAGCCGAGGACGAGATCCGCCGGAATCACCTTCTCTTTCAAAATGCGTTGGTCGTGATACACATCGTCCAGGAACATGTTCAGTGCGCGAATGCGTTGCACGAGGCCGACTTCGAGCCGGTTCCACTCGGTTGCAGGTACGGGTCGCGGGATCAAATCGAACGGGAAGATTTTCTCGGTGCCGCGCGTGTCCGCATACACGGAGAACGTGATCCCCTGATTGATGAACGCCAAGTCCGCACTCGCCCGTCGCGCGGCAAACTCGGCCGCGTGCAAGTTCCCGAGCCGTTCGACGAGGACGCAGCCGCAGTCGTGCGGGGTCCGATCGCGCTGGAAAAGCTCGTCCCATGCCGTGGGGTGCGGTTTGTAGCGCTGGAAGAGTGTATCTTGCATCGGATGGGGCTTTTTCGCGGCCATTCGCTTCGGGCGAACGGTTGTGAGTTCCGTGGCAATCGCCATTGCTTGCTTTCTTCGCAGAGAGTGCGAGATGTTCTAGCAGGATGGAGTTTGAAGCATCACCATCACGCCAAAACCGCTTGATTCGGGGCCGCCCGTTTGCACCTGGAAGCATTGGCAAGAATCATGCCTATCGCCGAAACGTTTCTCCTTCGCTCACAATATTATCGGATTGCCGTCTCGCACTGAAGTGAATCTTGCAAAATATCCGACTGTCGGTCGAAGAGGAACCCTACCAACCGCAACGTAAGGGGAACCATCGCGAAACTCGACGCCGTCGCTGAACGTGGAAAGTGGAAAGCGCACTCTTGCTTGCGCGACTTTCTAATGTAGCTGGCCTCTATGAGGCCGGTTACAACAAGAGAGCTTACCAAGTGACGCGAAGTTGGCCTTTTCATTGAATTTTCGCATCATCCGTGTTCCGGAATCTGTTTCGGCAATGCAGCCCTTCCACCGGAATTTCCTCCAGCAGGATGAGTTTTTTTCTTTATCCCGAAGGGATTTCAGCGATTAGCCCTGGGTCGCGGCTTCCGCGCACCCAGGGAACACCGCCCTTCCCACATTGGTCTAAAACCGTTGCCCTTCCCTCACTTCGCACGTTCGGGTAATCGCACACAACGTGAACTTGGCGGAGGTGTGCTGTGCCCGAATTATTAAGTCGGTTAAGTCGGTGGCTGGCGATCGCGGTTGCGCTGTCCGTGTCGGCGTGCCAATTCGGGGATCGGCTGCGTTCGGACCTCGACGATCTCACCGATATTCCGGGCCTCACGGCAGGGACTGGCTCGCGCAGCGATTCGGTTCGCGTCTACTTCACGACGCCGGACCGCAGGCCGAACGAACCGAACGAAATTCTTGCCGCCATCGTCGATCGGATCGACCGCACGACCGAAACACTCGATGTCTGCGCGTTCGAACTCGACTCGAAGGAAATCACCGACGCCCTGGTGCGAGCCAACGAACGGCACGTGAAAATCCGCCTCGTCACCGAGACCGATTACCTGCACGCATCCGGCGTGCGTGCCCTCGAAGCGGTGGGTGTGCCCGTCGTCGACGATGTCCGTCCCGGCGCGTTGATGCACGATAAATTCATGGTGTTCGACCGTCGCGCCGTCTGGACGGGGTCGATGAACTTCACCGAGAATTGCACGAAAAAGAACAACAATAACGCGGTGTACATCGAAGATCGTCGCCTTGCCGATAATTATTCGACGAAGTTTCGCTGGATGTTCGAGCAACACAAATTCGGCGGCCTGCCCGACCCGAACGCGAAAATCCCGAACCCGAAGATCGAACTCGCCGACGGCACCACGATACTGAATTTGTTCTCCACACACGACCGACCCGCACACCGTGTGATCGTCGAACTCGGCGAAGCCCGGCACACGATTCACTTCCTCGCGTTCAGTTTCACCGACGATGCGATTGCGAAAGAAATGCTCGCCGCCGCCGCTGCGGGCGTCGAAGTCTCTGGCGTCTTCGAGACCTCGCAAGCCTCGAGCCAATATTCCGCCATCGGAAAACTGCGGGCTGCGAAACTCGACGTCCGCCGCGACGGCAACCCGCACAACATGCACCACAAAGTCATCATCATCGACGGCGAAACGGTCATCACCGGCTCGTTCAACTTCTCCAAAAACGCCAACGAAACCAACGACGAAAACCTATTGGTCATCCGCAACCGCAACGTCGCCGCCCAGTACGAAGCCGAGTTTCGCCGCATCATGAAGCAGGCGAAGTAGGCGAGTTGTTCGCGCGATGAGCAGTTTTGAAGTTGCGCTTTCCTGCATTCATGTCGCGATAGGGTGTTTTATCCTAAACTGCTGGCTGTCGCCGAAGCCTGGGCTGTGGGCCGATTTATACTTCACGCGGCTGAAACTGATACTTCGTGCTAAACCCCGTTCAAGCTGAAAATCGGAGTTTTATAGGAATGATTTAAGTCCTTTAGAGATATGAACTTAAGGCATATTTTCATTCTTGGGAAACTCGGATTCT
>JAYVQG010000126.1:0-8669 GCA_043757025.1 Limnoglobus sp. | reverse complement strand
TCGCGTCGAATTGGGCGAGCGAATATGCGCCGAACAAGATCACGGGCACCCACGCCGCGAGCGGGGCTGCAAGTATGTCGGCTTCGCCGAGGTAACGGCACGCGAATACGAGTGCGTACACCGATGCGCTCATCACGAGGCAGACGCCCGCACTCACGAGCACGTGCCGGTTGTGGTTTCGCAACAGCATCGATAATCCGAGTACGACCATCAACATGCCGATGATCGGCCGCGTAAATCGCATGTGGAACATCACCGCAACCGGTGCCATCCGGCGCGGATCGGGGCGGGACAGAATCTCTTGCAACTTGCGTGTCGAGGCGAACATATACCACTTCGAGCCGCGCGTCATCGCGTCGAAATCGGTATCGCGGGTTCGCAGGAAATAGCGTCGCGGGCCGACGATCTGCAACTGTTCGGGCAACGCATCGGTTGCGATTTCGGTCGTCACGTTTAACAGCATCCAGCCCGCTTCCATCTCACTCGTTTTCGGGAAGTAGATCGCTTCCTCGGCTTGCAGGTGGCTCATTGCGCTCGTGGCCGATTCGGGGAACGTCGCGAAGAATGCCTTGATTCGCTGGTCTTTCCGGTAACCCGCGATGCCTTCGAGGTGAACGCCGGTGGAATCGAACGCGCCTTTGAGTTCGATCGGCCGTTCGAGTTTCGGGTCGTCTTTTGGGATCTGCAATTCGTCCGCGATGCGTGGAATCAACAGTTCCTGGCTGATCGGCCCGATGCTGAGTGCGAGGACGCTGCCGATGAGGATCGGCCGAATGACGCGGTGCGCGGAGATGCCCGCCGAGAGTTGCGGCAAGAGTTCGTTGTTGCGCACCGCCCACGACATCGTGAACACGGCCGCGAGGAGCGCGATCGCTTCGCACATCCGGTCGAAGATCAGCGCGATCTGCGGGCCGTAGTAATTGACGATGTGGCGAACCATCGACCGCATGTCGCCCCGCCCCGCGAAGTCGTCGATATTGGTGAACAAATCGATGACGACGTACAGACTGACGAGGCTCGTCAGCACGATGAGATACGAGCGAATGTACGCGAAAAACAGCATCCGGTCGAGTGTGTGCATCATCGTGGCTCTCCGGATGATAGGGGCCGCGTGTCGGGTGGCACCGGATAGCGTTTGCCCGGTTCGTAGTTCGCGATGTACTGCACGATGTAGACGTTTCCCGTGGTCGAAGCGAACGTCCCGAAGCCATTCGCGCGGAGTTCATCCATCGCCGCGGCGGGCGTCCAGCGTTCGTATTCGACGCGGTAAATCGCGGTGAGAATGCCTGTCCGGTGCAACCCCGCTTTGCAGTGGAGCAACACCGGATAGTTCTTCGGGTCGTCGAGGATTTTCAGGTAACGGTCGATCACCGGCGGGCGCTTCCCCGCTTTTGCGTCCGCTTCGGGGATGATCTCGCCGCCGAAGAGCGCGTGGTAGTTCACGCCGAACTCGCGGCAAATTTCGCTCTCGCGGACGTGCGGCTTCGCGAGCCATTCTTCGGGCATGAACGGATCTTCGTTTTCTTCTTGCAAGTTGATGACGGTGCGGATGCCGCGCTCGCGGAAGATCGTCCGCAATCCCGACGCGGTGAACTGCCCACTGCGATAGAACTTGTCGGGTGTGACTTCGCGGTAGCGTTTGAGGTTGCTGTACTGCGAACGGTAATAGGCGGTGGGGACGCCGAACGCGACCCCCGCAACGAGAATGCCCAACAACCACCGCCCCCACGTCGGCATCCCTGCCCCCTACAAACGCAATTTCCGTACTTCGGTATTCGTGTTTATGGCAGGCACTGAAGGATCTGTCAATTGGAAGGTGAAAGGTCGAGTCTCTGTTCCGGCATCGAAGTCTCACGACTTCTGCAATGGATCCCCGTTAGTTGTGAGAACTGACCCGTGCCACTCGCGTGATCGAGGCCACGGAGATCGTGCCGCTGCCGTGGCTGACGCGGTTTCGGCCGATCGCTTTCGAGGTGTACAGTGCCTGATCGGCTTCGCGAACGAGGTCGAAGCCATCGCCCATCGTCTCGGTGATCGTCGATGCACCGATGCTCACCGTCACGGCGCGGTGCGGCCAATTGGCTGCGGCAATCGCATTCCGACAGCGTTCGGCGATCGTCAGCGCGCCGGCGTAATCGGTGTCCGGCAGAAGAATGGCGAACTCCTCGCCACCGTATCGCGCGACGAAATCGACCGTCCGCACGCACTCGCCGAGTATCTGGGCAACCTGTTGCAATGCGGTGTCGCCCTCCAGGTGGCCGAAGGTGTCGTTAAAACTTTTGAAATGATCGACGTCGATCATGAGCAGCGAGAGCGGACGTCGGTAGCGTATGGCTCGGTCGAACTCTTCGTTGAGTCGTTCTTGGAATGCCCGACGATTCTTCACGCCCGTCAGGCCATCGGTTACGGAAATCGCTTTCAGTTTCGCGTTCGCCGCTTCGAGATCGCGGGCCGTATCACCGAGTGTGACGGAGAGTAGCTGATAGCGGGCTTCACTGAGTTTGACGGCAACGAGCGCACGTTGTTCGTCGGTGATATCGATCGCAAAACCGGCGAGCAGCTTGTGCCCGTCGACATCGCGGAACGTGAACTTATAGTCGCGCCAGTATTCGGAGCGACCATCGGGCGTGGGAACGGTGTGTAGGTTCGTACGCGGCTTTTCACCCGCGAGAATGCTGAGATCGGCCTCGCGAATCCGGGATCCGTTCTCTTCGCCCCAGAGTTCGACATCGGTCTTACCGAGCCACTGCTCCATCGGCAGGTCGAACTTCTTCGTCGATGGCTCGTTGATGTAGACGTACCGACTGTCTTCGTCCTTGATAAATGCCAGAGCGGGACTGTGATCCATGAACAAACGGAAGCGATCTTCGCTGGCGCGAAGTGCGGCTTGCATCTGCTCGATCGCCCGCACTTGCCGGTGCGCGACCATCAGCACGACGACCTGCCGTGCCAGTGCTCGCAGGCTATCGGCCTGGGTATCCGTGAGTTGTCGGGTCTGTTTGTCGATCACGCAGAGCGTCCCGAGGTTCTGGCCGCCCGGTACGGTGAGTGGGGCACCCGCATAGAAGCGGATGTGCGGATCTCCGGTCACGAGTGGATTCGCGGCAAATCGTGCATCATCGAGCGCATTCGGCACGATGAGCAGGTCGTTTTGAGGAATGCAGTGCGTGCAGAACGCCACATCGCGGGGAGTTTCGGTTGCGTCAATTCCGAACGTCGACTTGAACCATTGTCGATTTTCATCGACGAGGCTGACGACGGCGATCGGCGTGCCGCAAATGTAGGCCGCAAGGCGCGTAATGTCGTCGTAACACGCCTCGGGTAGCGTATCCAGAATCTGGTACGCTCGGAGTGCCGCCAGTCGGTCGGCTTCGCGGTCGATCAGGGGGCCGTTCATGGGCAGTAAGCTTGCGTAGGTTCACACGGTCGCGTCAAGTAACCTGACAAACTCTAGTTCCTTTTCAGGCGGCGTGCGCAACGGAATCATCGTGTTAAGAGTGATTTTCGCGTCGATTTGTACCCAGACCTAAGAATTCTTACACCGCGCTATCGAATGGTGCTGCGGGTGACGATGCGAGTGGCTTGCTCGTCTTTCAGGCGGATGTCGCCGCTTTGCACTCGTGCCGTCATGCGGGCATCGCCCGCTTTCGTGGCTTCGACTTCCACGGTGAAGGTCGCGGTCGAACCGGCGGCGAATTCTTCAATCGTGGAAAATGCAAACTCGCGGCCCACGATCTTCGCGTTGTCGCGGTTCGGGCCGCTGCTGCGGACCGGTTGCAGTTCTTCGCTCGCTTCGGCCACCACTGTCACGTTCTTTGCGGGACCGTTGCCACGATTCCGCACCGTAATTCGGTACGTCGCTTTTCCTCCCACGGAAATTGGCCCAACGGGGTCAGCGTGTTCGATGCTCAACACCGGCTGGCCGACGACCGCAACGGGCGTGCTGACACGCACATCGTTCACGCGACCACCGCCGCCGAGTTCCGCACCCGCCGATGCCGTAATCGTCTGTCGATCCGCGAGCCGATCTCCCGTTGCCGTCAGTCGCACGATCTTTTTGTCGCCCGCCGCCAGTGTGCCGAGGTTCCACGTTGCGCCATCGGCCGCCACGCGACCGCCATCGGTGGCGGTCGTTCCGGTCAAGCCGCGCGGCAGGCTCATTCGCGCAATCACGTTTGCCACGGGCACATCGCCACGATTCGTCACCCGCAGTTCATAAAGGCCATCCTGCCCGACGGGTATCGAATCGGTGCCCGTTAAATTCAGTTCGATTTCCGTCTTCGCAACGGCCACGATGACTTCGCCCCGATCGACGAGGCCACCGTCGGCCGTGACGTTCGCCTTAACCGTAAACTTGCCCGTTCGCTCGGCTGTAAGTGGCAAAGTCGCCGTTCGCGTCTCGCCGGGTGGGATTTCGCCGATGCTCAATTCAGCGGGGTTTCCCTTCGTGGACGCTGTCATTCCTGCGGGAATATCGACCCAGGCGATGGCGTTATCAATCGCGGTCGCACCCGTGTTCGTGGCGGATACTTTCACTGCCATACGGTCGCCGGCGGCGGTGAATGCGGGGGCTTCGACTTTGATTTTCATCGTCGCGGTGTCGGCTTCGCCCGTGGCAGATTTCGTCGCTTTCAAGCCTTCGAGCGTCTCGGCGGTCGCCGAAAGCAACACCGTTCCCTTCTTGATCGGGCGCAGCACCAGCGAGATATTTCGCGCACTTCCGCCCGGCACACTCTCGAAATACCACGACACCGCCGTGCCACTGCGACGGATCGGCACGGGGTCCGACGATACGAATTCGGTGCCTTCGGGAATCACCGTTCGCACCGTGGCCGACGAACTATCCGCACGCCCGCCATTCGCCAGCGACAGCACGATGGGCACCTCGCGATTGATTGCCAACGTGCGCGGCATTTTGACATCGATGCTCATCTGCGCCGTCGCAGGCAGGCCGCGTTTCTCGATGGCTGTCGGGCCGAAACCGTCGTCTTTGTCGGATCGCGTTCGGCTCGACGGATCGGCACGAAACTGGCCATCGGTCCACGTCAGCTTCGCGTACGTGCGGCCTTTCTCCCAATCGAACACTTCCGGCGCATACACCGTGACCGTGGTTTGGCCTTCGACCGGCGACGTGACGACGCACCACGTTTGCCCTGGCTTGATCTCGAAATCGTCGCGTGGATCGTCGTTGCCGCGCGTGATCGTGTGGCTGAAATAGTCGGCGTAACTGACCGCGTATTTGTTGTCGACCTTGTAGCCACGCCCCGGCGCGTAACCCGATTCATCGACTTCGATAATGCTGCCGGGGCCATCGAGAATCCACTCGATGCGGCGTTTGCGGCGCGGGTTGCCGTCGCGATCCGTCACCGTGGCAATCAGCACTTGTTGCGAAAGCGTCGGGTTGGTGTTCGAGGTGGGCGTGACTTCGACTTGGATCGCTTTGGGGTCGTAGTTGCGGAAGTATCCGATGCCGCCCGGCTTGCCGTGCGTGCGGATCACGTCGCCACTCGGCAGCAAATACGGGAAGTACGACGGGTTCTGCGACACGCCCATGCAACCGATGCCCGTGCAGCAAACGATCGCCAGGATTATGCGAAACAGGGGCACCATTACGGATGCTCCGTGGATAAATGGAGCGGGTAGGAAGCCCGCACAAGATGCCGCAATACCCGAAGCCAAGTACGGATGCAACCGCAGTGAAGATCGAGTATCGAGAAACTCGCGAGCGCAGAGGATGCCATTTATCGAGCAAAAAACTAAGATGACGGGTCACGAGTGAACCGCAAGGTTCGTTCGTTTGTCGGTGTCGGTAACGGAGCGGTGCTCGAGAGGCTGAAGAGGCAGCACTGGAAATGCTGTATACGGTATCCCCGTATCGAGGGTTCAAATCCCTCCCGCTCCGCTAAGTTTGGCAAGTCGAAAACTGTCAATTCTACTTAAAAAAAGGCTTTCCGAGAGTTTTACGGAAAGCCCACTTTGCGTCCCCAGCCCACTTTGGGGACAAATTGGGGACAATATCGTTCTGATGTTGGTCTCGCATCGCTTGTCTCCTCCCGAATGATTTCCTTCGGGGAGGATCGAGTTATGGCCTCACTTGAGAAACGTGGCAACGGCTTTCGCATCAGCTTTCGCTTCGGCGGTCTGAAGCACCAGGTCACGGTCAAAGCCGTTGATCGCAAAGAGGCCGACTCGTGCCGTGTGCGGCTGGAAGAGAATCTTCGCCTTGTCGAACGCGGCAGACTGAGCGTACCCGAAGGATCGGATATCGGGTTGTTTCTGCTGTCCGACGGACGACTCGACCGAAAGATCGAGATCGTCAAATCGATACATCTGTCCGAACTCTTTCAATTCTACCGCGACCACTTCACCGTCGGGGTCAAGGAGAAGATCACTCGAAAGATGGAAGACATCCATCTGGAACACCTCCTTCGGGTTCTTGGCAACATCCACGTGTGTGAGGTCACGGATACAGCAGTTCAGCGATTTGTCGATGTGCGAAGTCGCGAACTCCATCGTGGCAAAGTGATCAAAACCGTCACGGTGAGAAAAGCTGTGGCTACGCTCCGGTTTGTGATGAACTGGTGTGCGAGACAGAAACAAACGACGACTAAGTTCCCAGAAGTTCATCTGCTGTTCCCCAAAGAACGACAAGCCGAGCCATTTCGCACATTCGATCAGATTGCGGCAATTATCGCTCGTGGCGGATTGAGCAAAGAGCGGGTCGGCGAGTTCTGGAACGGACTCTTTCTCAGGCCTCAAGAAGTGGCGGAGATCTTGGCGATTGTTCGAGTCAAGACAAGTTCAACGTGGCTGTATCCCTTTCTCGTGTGCGCGGCGCACACCGGTGCAAGACGTGCCGAACTGTTTCGGTCGCAGGTCCAAGATTTCGATTTTGAACACAATGTTTTGCACATCCGCGAACTCAAGCGTAGTCGTGCAAAGGAGACATTTCGCGAAGTTGACCTGACACCATTGGTCGAATCCGTGATGAAGGACTACTTCACTAAACATCATCCCGGTGGATTGTATTCCTTCTCAACGACTGCTAACCAGCAGATTACCGACGGTCAGGCAGTGAAAGCTTTTCGCACAGGGGTCAAGGGATCGAAGTGGAACGTGCTACGCGGCTACCATGCGTTTCGTCACTCGTTTGCCTCGAATCTTGCCGCAGCGGGGATCGATGCCAGAGTCATCAGTGAGTTAATGGGCCACCAGACGGCGGACATGGAAAAACGGTATCGCCATCTCTTCCCCGAACAGCGAAGAGCAGCCGTTGTCAGCGTCTATGGGAAAGCATCGTAGCTGTAACTGGAATTGTGGCACAGGCTGTGCCACAATTCCGCAGCTTGTACGGCATCGCAATTCACTCACAGCCTGTGAGTGAATTTGCCGAGCCGGAGTGATATCGTCTGGTAGACACGGCACGAATGCCCACGGTCAACGCCGAAGTTGCTCCTCCCAGCAACTTCGGCGAGCTTGCCCGAACTACACGACGAAGATTCACCCACAGACTCTGAGCGAATTATAACTCAGGAAAGCTGGGCCATCTCTAACGAACTTGGCCTGGAAATACTGCCCGATCAATGAACAGGGATGAGCAGGCTGGCGATGGGCGGATCTACGACGGCAGATCATGTACGCCGAGATTTTCGTTTACGGGACGGATCGGGCATTTGTACCGAATCTTCCGGTGGGTTCGTCTCGGTCGGTCCCTGAGCCAGTTCGTAAAATTCGTGTAATTTGGCTTGCAGGAGTTTGCGGTCAGGCAGTCGGGTTTGGTATTCGGCAACTAGCGCCGGTGAGGTAGCTCGGCTCAGGGCGTATTCAACTACTTCGCTGTCTTTCGTCGCACAGAGTAAAACTCCAATGGATGGTCGCTCGTGAGGCTTTTTCACATCGCGGTCGAGGGCTTCGAGATAGAACTCGAGCTTGCCGAGGTGCTCGGGCTGGAACTCTTCGATTTTCAATTCGATGCCGACAAGAGCGTTCAATGCCCGGTTGAAGAAGAGAAGGTCGATTGCGAAGTCGCGGCCACCGACTTGGAGCGTATACTCGCTGCCAACAAAGCAAAAATCTCGACCGAGTTCGATCAGGAATTGTTTGAGTTGCATAACAAGGCTGCGTTGGAGGTCGGCTTCCGAGTGGCGGGCCGGAAGGTCGAGAAACTCCAGCAGATAGGAATCCTTAAAAATGCCAATTGCCTCGGGGTGGATGTCCAAAACCGCTTGCGACAATTTGGCTGGCGCAAGTACGGTCCGCTCGAAGAGTCCCGAGTTGAGCTGTCGTTCGAGATCCCGCTTCCCCCACTTTTCACGGATGCAAAGTCGGAGATAGAATTCGCGTTCTTCGTCCCGCTTACACCGGCTCATGATGAGCAGGTTGTGAGTCCAGGATAGTTCTCGCACCAGTGGTGCGAGAACTTCAGTGGCTCGGTAGGTATCGAAGAATTGCCGCATCCGCCAGAGGTTGCTCGTGGAGAATCCGGTCGCGTTTGGCACCCGTTCTCGGATGTGTAGGGCCAGTATCTCGACAGTTCCCTCGCCCCACCCGTCTGATGAGAGCTTGCGACTGATCAGCAATTCCCGGTCGCGTGAAAACCCCTGCGAAATCCGCTCTTCTCGATCGCGACTTTCGTAAACTCACCTTGCCTCGCGCTTCTCCAGGCCCTC
>JAYVQG010000125.1:0-31155 GCA_043757025.1 Limnoglobus sp. | reverse complement strand
GTACCACCAATTCCGTAGCCATAGCCACCCCTTCCCTGAAGTGCTCATTAACTTACAGAAAATGTCGAATACACGGAATAGATCTTGGACGGGTACTTATGCCCGACTGCAGCACATGCACTGAGCGGTCGCTGGTCGTGGTCAGTCCGGATACTCACTGGGGTTTCGATTTATAGCGGCGGAAGCATGGCGATGTTAACGGTCAACGCTTACGAGAATTTACGTAGTGGGACAGGCACGATCCGCACTTCCGCAGAACTTTATGAGTGCGCGATGCTACTGGCGACTCTCTTCATGTTGTACTTCTCGCTCGTTTTATGCACATTCGTTTGGATCGCGACACGCGGTCGACGCTTCGGCTCGAAAAACAATACATCTAAATAGACCATATAGTATGAGATTTCGTAACAAATCGGCACCAAACCGCATGGCTGAGGTGTTCGCAGCCCTTGGCAGGGTTTGTCTTTACCTCAGTGGGATTTTAGCGATTAGCCATGGGTCGCAGCGCCGTGCTCACAGGTGGCGACACTTTGGTTCCGGCGTGGTTCGCAGCCATCGAAATCGGACGCAAATCGTTGGTATGTATGGTTGATTGCGATTTTCGGGCATGAGTCACTATGCGTCGGAGCCACTCGGTACGCACTTGACACCCAAAACTGTGGCAAATTGATCAATGCTGCCGAATAATTGCTCTCCCCATCGCGGGGAACATTCGCTATGTAACGCGCGTGCTTTCGGGGGAAGGCACGATTTCTCGATCGTGGGGGCGATCATGAACGCGAACGAATTGAGCTGGCGCGCGACGCTGGCCGACATCGAACAATCGATCTGCAATTGCTTGGCGGACCTGCAAAAGTACGATGTGCCTGCGGATGTTGCCGCTCCGAAACTGGTGCATCGCGACGTCGATCATTTGCCGACGGTGACGGCATTGCATGGGGCATGGGACGCGAAACTCGACGCGATGCAACGACACGCACACGATGTGGAACAGCTTTTAAGCGAGCAAGAAACGATGTGGAACGAGTGGCGAACGAGCCTTTCGGAGTGGCAACAATCGATGAAGAACGTGCCAGTTTTGGCGAGCGGGGTGGCGTCAGCCCCCTGATTCTTCCTGCGGCGTTGGCAATGCCCATCTCCAATTGATAGTTTGCGTGTTGGTTGTTGGAAATTGTGATTGCGTATGGCGGGATCAGTGGGCTGACACCCACCGCTCGCCCTGAAGGGGTGCCATGTTTGCCGTTATCATCCCGGCTGCGGGTCAGTCGTCGCGGTTTGGTGGGCTGGAAAAGAAACCGTTTGTCGGGCTGGATGGCCGACCGATCTGGCAGCGGTCGGCGGAGTTGTTCTGGACGCGAAGTGATGTTTCGCGGGTGTACATCGTCATTTCGCCGGAAGACACCGACACGTTTCGCGGGCGGTTCGGGCACTTGCTCGCATTCGCGAATGCGGAGATCGTCGCAGGCGGTTCGGAGCGTTTCGAGTCGGTCGCGAACGCTCTGGCACGGATACCCGACGATGTCGATTACGTGGCCGTTCACGATGCCGTACGGCCATTGGTGACAGCATCGCAGATCGATTCGGTGTTCGCGGCGGCACGACAGCACGGGGCCGCGATGCTTGCGGTACCGGTGGCGGATACGCTCAAAAAGGTCGATGAGGAATCGATGCAGATCATAGACACGGTCCCCCGACAGGGACTTTGGCAAGCTCAGACCCCGCAAGTCTTCCGACGCGATTGGCTAGTCGAGGCGTACGCGAAACGCAGTCAGCTCGGTGCCGCAATTACCGATGATGCGCAATTAATCGAAGCGATTGGCCATGCGGTCTACGTCGTTGCCAGTAAGGCAACGAACTTCAAAATCACGACGAAGGACGATCTCGAACTCGCCGAAGCCGTCGTGAAAGCACGGCACAAAACCGCCGCCGAAACGCCGAGTGGCGGAAACTTCCACGACGAACCCAGTTGGTGAACGATCAACCTTTCACCAACTCCGACCACATCGCTCGGTACTCTTTCAGGAACTGCGTGCCGGTCTCGACGTCGTACGATTTGCCGACTTCGCACAGCGTGTAGCGGTCGTAGCCGATGGCTTGCAGTCGCTGGAACAGATCGCGGTACGGATACTTACCGGCTTTGTCGTTGGTTAGGTCGTTGATGTGGCACGATTTAATGTGCGACTTCAGCAACTCGAAACCGTCGGCAATCGAACCGTCGACGATGTCGGTGGGATTTGAATTCCAGGTGACGCCTACCGATTTGTGTCCGCACACGTCCATGATCGCCTTCATGTTTTTGGGGATCGCGGTCACCGGCCCGTGAACTTCGACCCAGATTTCGATCCCCGCATCGGCGGCGGCTTTTCCGCACAACTTCAGTGCCTCGCCGATCTGGTTGCAAGCGGCTTCGACGGTCATGCCTTTCGCCACGCCGTTCGGGCGAACCTTCACACCTTTGCCACCGAGGTCGGCAACGAGTTGCACGAATTGCTTGCAGTCTTCGACGTTCTTCGCCACCACGGATTTGTCGGCCGAGTGAAACTCGCAGATGCTACCACTGCCCCAGAATTTCACGCCGACATCGGCGAATTGCTGCTTCACGGTCTTGCGTTCGTCGGCCGTCAACTTCGGTTCGACGCCGTGTTTGTGTGTGGTGCGACACTCGACCGCCGCGATACCGTTCGCCTGACACACCTTCAAGATCGCCGGCAGATCCCACGACTGCACGACGTTGTAAGTCACGAGGCCGAGTTGAAACTTCGCACCTTTCGGCGTCTCGGAACGGGCGACACCCGCGAGCGTGGCCGCACCGGTGGCGGCCAGAAACGAACGGCGAGAGAGTGACATGCGAACGAACCTCACTGGGGATAGGATGTCGGTTTTGGAAATTACGGTGCATCGGAGCTGGTGTGGTCGTGGATAATTTTCCAGCCATCCGACCCCTTGCGAAGGAGGATCGTGAACAGGCCGCCCTTCGATTGTCCGTTGTCGCTGACGACCCAACGACCGCGAACGAGGGCGGAATCGTACGCGAGTGCTTCGACTTGCACGTTCTCGAACTTGAGTTGGCCCATCCGCGAATTAGGGCCTCCATAGCTTTTTTGGTAGCGTTCGAGAATCTCTGCCCAGCCCTTCGTCACAGCCCCGCCACCGAAGAACGTGACGTCGTCCGACATGCGGTACGTGGCGAGGAAGCCGTTGAGATCGCCTCGATTCCAAGCCTCGACTTGCAATTTTAGCACATCATTCCCCGCATTCTTCACGCCCAGACGGCCGTCGAGATAGCCCGTCATCCAACCGACGACGCCGATCAGCACGATCGACAATATCGCGAAGCCGAGGCAGCCGCCGATGTAAAGGCTGCGTCCGTTCGATGTCGGTAGATTCGCTGTCATGGTGCGTCTCGTGCGAAACTCTTCGATCCTTCGGTTTACCCGATGAGCGATTCGCGGTAAAGTAGATTCATCGATAAACCCAAGAGGAATGTACTGATGCAGGCTGCACTCGACTGGCTGGCGAAGAACCACGAAGCGATCATCGGCGGACTTTCAAACCTCGTGGCAGTGCCGAGCATTTCCACCGATGGCGAACATCAAACCGAAATCGAACGCACCGCCGCCCTCACTTGCGACATGATGCGCGAGGCGGGGTTGCACAACGTCGAAGCGATCAAGGTCGGGAATTCGCTGCCGTACGCATACGGCGAATGGCTCGAAGCCCCCGGCAAACCGACAGTGTTCCTGTACGCGCACCACGATGTGCAACCGGTGAATTACATCGAACAATGGCTATCGGATCCGTGGAAGCTCACGCGCCGCGATGGCCGTTTATTCGCGCGCGGAGCCGCCGACGACAAAGGCGCGATCTCCGCATTCCTTGGGGCAATCGCGGCGTATCGCAAGACATCGAATCAGCTTCCCGTGAACATCAAGATGGTCGTCGAGGGCGAGGAAGAAATCGGCTCGAAGAACCTGCTCAATTTCTTCGAACTGCACAAAAAGAAGATCCATTCCGACGTCATCGTCGTTTGCGACACGGAGAACATCGAAGTCGGTTTGCCGTGTATCACATACTCGCTGCGTGGCATTGTCGCGCTGATGGTCGAAGTGACGACCGCACGGATGCCCGTACATAGCGGCATGGCGGGCGGTGCCGT
This sequence comes from Limnoglobus sp., assembly GCA_043757025.1. Lineage (GTDB taxonomy): Bacteria > Planctomycetota > Planctomycetia > Gemmatales > Gemmataceae > Limnoglobus. The sequence goes on along the minus strand of JAYVQG010000125.1, from coordinate 26,999 downwards.
CCCCGATGCGGCGCTGGCGTTAAATGTCGTGCTGTCGAAGCTGTTCGCGCCGAATCAGCCACTGCCCGTTCCCGGCTTCTACGACAGCGTGCGGGCCATTACTGAAAAAGAGAAATCTGATTACCGGAAACTGCCTTGGGACGATGCGGGTTTCAGAAAGCATATTGGTTTGGTGCCAAATGCGCGATACTCTATCGAAGAGGGTTTGAATGTTTATGAACAGACTTGGCGACGTCCATCGGTAACCGTGATCGCGCAAGAGGCGAGCAGTCTGAAAGGTGCATCAAACCAGGTACTTCCGAAGGCCTCGGCAATCCTGAGTTTCCGGATTGTTCCCGACATGAAGCCGGAAAATGTGGTTGAACAGGTCCGTTCGTATTTGACCGCAGATACGCCTTGGGGCGCTCAAGTGCAAGTCACCCAGCATGGGGCGGCAAACAAATGGTGGATGATCGACCCGTGTGGGCCTGCATTCGAGGCTGCTCTTGGAGCATTGAAAGCAGGTTTTGATCGGGAACCAGTGGCAGTCGGAGTCGGTGGCTCAATTGGTTTCGTAGGACCGCTCGCGGAACTCTTCGGTGGCGCACCCGCTTTACTGTTGGGCATCGAAGACCCTGCCAGCAACGCCCACGCGCCTAACGAAAGTTTACACGAAGGCGACTTCAAAAAACTGATGGCATCCCTGGTGTACCTATTCGATAAATTGGGAAGGATGTGACGTTATGGCGAAGGAGAAACAACCGGACAATCCAACACCTTCACGGGTTCAGCTCGTATCGGCTGTCATCAACCCGATGGGATTCTATGTACTCACTCTGTTAATTGGCGAAGCGTTCTTGGGATTCGTCCTGCTTAGTCCGGCCGCTGAGAGAGCCGGCTTGACGAGTGGGCTCGCTATCACGGGCACAGTGGCTTTTGTGGCGATAGTGGCTGTGGTGGTCGTATTGTCTATCTGGAATCGTGAAGCGCTCTTTTTCGGCCGTGATGAGGTCTTCGCAGAACGGCTGAGAAAGTTGGAAATCAAGCTTTCACATTATGTCAGCTTTGACTCTGAGATGGCCGAGATCAGGGAATTGATGAAAATGGGACGTTACGAGGCAGCCCGTCAGAGGTCAGAATCGCTCGCGGCGGACAGAACACACATTCCAAAAGTGCCAAAAAAGGCCGAAGCCTTGGTACAGCAAGCGATTGCTATTTACGAGGAAGCGAAACTCGATCGCAATCAAAATCAGCGAACAACACTTTTTGAATCCGCGCTAAACCTATTCAAACAAGCTGACGATTTGGCAAACTCCAAGAAAGCCGTTTACTTGCGACCAGTTTACAATTGTGTGTGCATACTGTCGCTGCTAGGCGAATACAACTCTGCGTTAGAATATCTACATCGTGGAGTGACATTCGACAAAGATTTTACACAATCTTTGTGCTCAGATGAATCGGACTTGATTCCCCTATTCAGGGCTAGATCAGATAAATTTGCTGAAATACTTCGCATTCCTCGTGAAGTTTTGAAGGCCTCTTTGAGTCGAGTTGGCAATGTCAATTAACAGCATCATTATCAGAAACTAATTTTAACAAACGAGAAATTGTTCTACCGCGCAGCGGCTTCTGCCGCACTGCTCTTGGGCATCGAAGACCCCGCCAGTAACGCGCACGCACCGAACGAAAGTCTGCACGAGGGCGACTTCAAGAAACTGATGGCATCACTGGTGCGGTTGTTCGACAACCTCGCAAAAATGTGATCGGAATTCGCCGCGCCGCGGAAGCCGCCGATTCACTTTCCGCGGTTCGATTGTTCCACGTCTTTGATGAACTGCAAAGCCTCATCGACGGTGCCGACGAATGCGCCGGGTACGCGACCGCCGGTGTCGCACTCGTTTAGCAACATCAGGTCTTCAAATTCCTCGTGCGTTTCGAGGCGGTGCTTCGCGCGTGCCCCGAGGCGGTTCGCCCGGAAGTCGTGCGCGAGCATGTGGTTCTCGATTAGCCACACGGTTCGCTCGGTCAGCAAACCGTCGAGCGTTTGCAGTGCCGCGCCGACGTGGTCGCCGGGGTCGATGCCCTTCCCGACATCGTGCAACAGCGCCGCGAGCAGGAACTCCTCGTCCCACGGCCGCGCGTCTTTTGCGAGTTCGAACACTTGCAGCGTGTGGTACAGCACATCGCCTTCGGGGTGCCAGACCGCACTCTGCCGAACGCTTTCGAGCGGCAGTAACAACAAGCGAAAGAGTTGATACGGATCGACCGTTTGCCGTTCTTCTTCGAGTGCCTCATCGAGGTTCCAACCCGGATATTCCTCGCGCATCAACGCTTCGAGTTCCGCAATCGAAGCCCGCTCGATGCCCTTCCCGGTGATCGACGACTTGAACACGTAATGCGCTTGATTCTCTGCGTAAACCGTCAGTTCCATCTGAAAGGTGCCGAAGACGTGGACGTGCGTATAAATGCGCGGCTCGCCGTCTTTCGTCACTTTTTTGTACTCGACTTCGTACGTCAAACCTTCGCTTTCGAGCGTCGTCGCTATCGGCTCGATGAAGTCGCTGAACAGGTGCAAATCGATGTCCGACCCCTTGCGGGTGTGGCCGGTCATAACGCTGCCGATGAGCCGTGGGCGGAACCGGCGGAGGAGTCGCATGAGTTGCAGTGCGTACAGCCGCATCTGCTTGAGATTCGTGGTGCGGGATTCGCCTTCGTGGGTGCGGGCGAACAGTTGGATGAGATCGCGGACTTCGGTGTTGCTCGGCAAGTCGCTCGGTTTGACGTACCCGCGACAAAGTCGCTTCGCCGCCTTTTTCTTCGCGGTGAAGTACTCGGACTCCGACCGTTCGTACATCAGCCGGGCGGCTTCGAGGGCAATCGCATGACGCAGTTTCAAGTCGGCCATAGGTAAAGTTGCGACGGTTTTTTTGAGAGCCTATCCAGTGCCGTCGCGAGGCTCGGGTATGAGACGCTACCAGTGTACCGAAGGTTCACAAGAATTCGCGTACCGTCGTGACGCGGTGTTCGTGCGCGGCCGCAAACACGGCTTCGCACAACGCGATGGTTTCGATGTTGTCGCGACCGCCGATCTCCGGCGTCGTGCCGGTTTCCAACGCGACCATCAACTGCGCCATCGTACCGACGAACGCATCGGGGAACCAGACCTCGCTCCATTGCGGGCGATGCCAGACACCCGGTTCGCGGGTCGTGCAGAACTCCAACGTGCTCGGTTCGCGTGCGGGGTACTTCGGCCAGCCGATGGTGCCGAGTGCCAAACCTTCGGTACCTTCGAGCCGCCAATTGATGCGGAAATCGCTACCCGTGCCCTCGCGAATCGGCCCCGCCCAGACGTCGTCCCAAGCCGAGGCACGTGCCCCGTTGTCGTATTCCAAAATGCTCAAATTGATGCCATCGGTGTGCGGGAACATCGTGCGCGGATCGGGTCGCGTACTTGCCAGCACGCGGTCCGGCGTGCCCAGCCAGTAGCGGAACGTATCGAGGTGGTGAATGCTCATCACGAACGTCGAAAGCGACGGCAACGCTTTCGCCCACGGCATCCAGTGCGGGATCGCGCGCATGTCGATCGTGGCCAACACCGGCTCGCCGAGAAACCCGCCAGCAAGCAGTTGCTTCGCCACGCGGATCGACTGATCGAACCGCATATTTTGGTTGACGCCGAGAACGATCCCCGCTTCCTCGCAACGATCTACCAAGTCGCGTGCATCGCGCACCGACAGCGCCATGGGCTTCTGCGCAAGGATGCCACGCAGCCGACCGCGACCGCGTTCGACGGCTTTGCGAATCAGATCGGGCTGCACATCGGGTGGCACCGCCACATCGAGAATCTCGATCGAGTCATCCGCAAGCAGATCGTCGATGGTCCGGTGAACGCGCGGAACACCACGGGTGACAGCGACTTCCGTGGCAGTGGCCAGCGTGCGCGACGCGATCGCCACGGGATTGAAGCCGGCATTCCGGTACGCCACGAGGTGGCAATCCCGCATGATGAAACCGGCACCCGCACAGCCGATCCGCCAATCGCGGCGCAGTGGAAGTTGCGGCAAGTGGTTCAGGGAATCGAGTATCACGGTTTTCCTGCAAAGCCATTCTGCTTCCGTCATCGGTTGTTTCTCATCGACCTCGCATTAAAGCGTCCCACGATTTCACGCGCGCCACGCGCAGGATCATTCGGTCGAGGCGTTCCAGATCCTCAATGGAGTTCAACTTGTTTTTCTGCTCCAACGTCGCCTTGCCATACTTCAATCGACCCAACCGGAGGATCAATTTGTGCATGTGGGCGACGGCCCCTTCTTCCATGATGATGTCGTAAGCAACCGATTCGTGCATGGCCAAAACTCCCTGAAAGATCGCTTGGAGGATTCGCTTCTGAATGTGCATCCCGGCAATGATGTACGACGACAAAATCACGTCAGCCGCAAGACTCGGCGACTCTGTTTCCACGCGGTTGACAATGCGTCCCACTAGCCTCGGCAACGCTTCCTCCCGCGTCTGCCCGGCGGGAGGCCTAGCGATGGCGGCCAACGGAAGTAGTCCGATCCCGCCAGTCATAAACTCTTCGGATGACCGCTCCCATACCTTCAATAACTCGAATCGAAATCGCGTCTCTTCGTACGCTACGCGATCGGTGAGGTTTGCACGCAGGGCGTTCGGCCTCAGCAGCACGGCCACCGAACGAACGGGTAATCCCGTATGTCGGTACGCCAAGACATTGTACTGTAACATCCTATCGGCAAGATTCTCGTCCGGTCCCGCTTCCAGTTCGATGTGAATGACGCGATTGCCAACTCGAATCAATGTGTCAGCGGCAGCTGTCACTGTCGAGAGTTCGGCCGATAACACGACTGGCGGCTCTGTGATCGGTACGCCAAGTAGTGCCAACCAATCGGAAGGGAAGCGACGGATCAGTTCTTTCAAAGTCGCATCGAATGGCTTGGGCATTACGAGATCCTTACCTCTGCTGAGGATCCGGAATTAGCCGCGGCTAAACGAATTTCACTTACATTCGTGACGGGGATCGATGACGAGGGTGAAACCCGGCAGCATTTTCGTCTCGATCGTGGAGCCAAAGGGGTGCGTTCGGATGACCCACTTCTTGCCGCGTCGGACGTACTGAATTAACGAAGGCTCTCGCCAGTTCACCGAGCCATCGAGTACCCAGTATTCCCGAATCGATGGGACCGAAAGATAAAGTCCGGGGTTTCGTCCGAGATCTTTTTCGATGCTTCCTTCGACGAGCACTTCGACGACTAGAATCGGACTGATGTCCGCCCAACTCGATTCGTCTTCATCCCAATCGAGTGGAAAGCGAGCATAAACTGCAATATCGGGTTCTGGGACCGTCATTCGGACGGCCTCGGGTAAGAAGACTCTCCCCTTCGGCGTCACGTAATTCACGATCTCGGAATGGGCGTCCGAGAACCGTTCGAGCATTCGACGGAGCCAGTGTTCGAGGCGATTTTCTGGGACGTTCGGTTGGGGAGACACGTAGAGCTTCCCTTCGATGATTTCGTATTTGAACCCCAGAATGTACTCGGCCGTTTCGATCTCGCGATTCGTAACCGTCCGCCCGTGGTCGGACGGGCCGAATCGCAGTTTTGCTTTCTCCGGAGGTTTCTTCGTCGATCGGGCCACACTCGGTAGGCTCATGTCGCAGCTCCTCTCGGTTACTTTCGCACTAACACGCGCAACTCTTTCGGCAGTGGGAAACTCACGTGTTCTTCGCGGACGACGCGGTGTTCGACGGTGGCTTCGTATTTGTCGACGAGATACTTCACGCAGTCTTGGACGTGATCTTCCGGCGCACTCGCCCCTGCCGTAATCAGCACGGTGTCGCTCGAATGAAACCACTCGCTCCGCAGTTCATTTGCGCGATCGATCAGGTAACTCGGCTTGTGGTAGGTGCGAGCAATCTCGGAGAGTCGCTGGCTGTTCGAGCTATTCTGACTGCCCAACACGAGCACGACATCGACTTCGGGAACGATCTCGTGGACCGCTTCCTGGCGGTTCTGCGTGGCATAACAAATGTCGGCTTTGTTCGGGCCGACGATCTGCGGATACTTCGCCTTCAGCGCCGAAATCACGATGTTCGCCTCATCGACACTCAGCGTCGTTTGCGTCAGGTACGCCAGTTTGACATCGACCGCGAGCGCGAGTGCCGCTACGTCTTTCGCATCTTCGACGAGCACCATATGATCCGGGGCTTCGCCCATCGTGCCTAGCACTTCGTCGTGTCCTTCGTGGCCGATCAGTACGATCGTGTAGCCCTCTTTCGCATACTTGACCGCCTCCATGTGAACTTTCGTCACGAGTGGGCAGGTCGCGTCGATCGAGCGCAGATTGCGTTCGGCGGACTGCTGGCGAATCTGCGGGGCGACACCGTGGGCGCTGTAAAGGACCGTCGCGCCGTTCGGCACTTCGGAAATATCGTCGACGAACACGACGCCTCGATTCTGGAAGCGGTCGACGATCGGTCTGTTGTGTACGATTTCGTGATAGACGTAGAGCGGTCGTCCGAAGAGTTCGAGGGCCTTCTCCAAACCTTCGATCGCCATGTTGACCCCCGCACAGAAGCCGCGTGGGTTCGCCAGAATAATCTTCATGCCGTGTTCCTCCGTAGCCGTCATCGTATAGCGGCCCGCTCACAGTACCAACCGCGTAACGGGAGCGATGGAAACGAAAAACGCCACCCGTTCGGATGGCGTCAGTCGGCTTCGCGTAGGCGAAATCATTACTTCTTCGGGAACGTGACCTTGGGGTTTTCGATGTGCTTCTTCTTGTCCTTCTCGACGACCTTACCTTCGACGGTGGCGTCTTTCTCTTCGGTGCAGATCGCCTTGTGGTAAGAGGCCTTCGCGCCCTTGTCGTCGAGGTAATAGATGACTTCTTTGTCGCCATCTTTGACCTTCAGCGCGTTGCCGCAGGCGTCGGTCTCGCTGAGGCTGCACTTCGTGCAACACAGCTTGCCTTCGAGCTTGGTCACTTTGGCCTCTTTGTCGGCCTTCTTCTTCTCGTCGGCAGCGATCGTAACGAGTGAAGCGGCGCTGAGGCCGATCACAACAGCAAGTAATGCACGCAGCATGGGAACTCTCTCTATCGACAGTATCGCGAGACATTGCGAGCCGAACGGACGGCACGCACTCATTAAACCATTATTAGCTTCTTCGGTTGCGACTTGCAACAATATTTTGCCGAAAAGGTTTCGCAGCGCCCGAACGGCTCATTTTCACCTGCCGGAGATACCGACGACGAATTTGAGGAAAATCGTGAATTTCCCGAGTGCGAACGTTTATCCCTCGTATAGCGTCTATACTCGACATAGTATGTTGACGTAAGGTTCGTTTGCTCCGTGGGTATGGAAGTCTACGCAGAATCGATTGACTGCTCGGCCACTATGAAACGAAATCGCCGCTCGCTTGAAAACCACTGATTCACGACCCCTGGAAATGCATCCCATTTTGGTAGCCACGTTGCCATCGGGGCGGAATGCCCTTCAGACGACGCCGACTTCGGATCGACCCGTCGATTCGCGGACGGGCGACGTTGCGGAATCGCAAGCCCGCGAATGCCCGGATCGGTTCTGGATTTCCCACGATGCCGATGAGGCGATCGAACATTTTCTGCGAAACGTCTACTCCCCGCTGATACTTCAAGGCGAACGGCTGCTGATCGTTGCGGCCAATGCAGCGAGTGCAAATCGGCTAGTCGAATTCTGCGGGCCATTAGCGATACTCGCGATGCCGAGCGACGAGTTACCCGAACGCACGTCGCACGCCATCGTCGCTGCGGCCACCGATCGCCTTCGTACGGAAATCCAAACGCGACACCGATCGGCCACCGAACGCCTCGCGCGATTCGTGGCGGCGGAGCCGATGTGGGATCGCATCGCGCAACTGACCGAAGCGCACGCTGCCGCCGATGCCGTCTGTCAGCGATTGACGGCGGAATGTGCCGCGATTCCGGATGCTGTTCGAGCAGATGCGGCACAATGCGATGCACCGCTCGGTATTGCTAGCCGCGATGCCGATGCCGCCACTGCCGACGCGACCGCACACCGTGCCAAGATCGAGAGCGAACTTCACGCATTGCGGGAAGAGTGGAAGCCGATAGCGGCCCATCTGGAAGCGAAGAAGGCGGGGCGGGTGCTTTCGGGTTCGTTCTGGAAAGCGATGTTCTCCGGCGACACGACCGCACGGGCCGCTGAACTCGAAGCGAAAATCCACGCCGCCGAGCAAGCGCTACGCGACACCGAGCCGACCCACGAAGTGAAACCCGCTCACTGCGCTCCCATCGAAGCAGAAATCGCACGGCGGCTGAGCGAAGCCGAACGATCACTCGCCACTGCACGCCGCAACGCGATCGAGGCCGAACGACAACACGTCGCGTCGGCAATCGCGGAACAGGGCTTCCCCGGTACGCGGGAAACCTTTACTATCGAACGTGCGGAAGCGCATTCTGCTCTCGCAGATTCCGAGCGCGACGCGACGAACAGCGACGCGGAAACGCAAGCCGCCGTGCGACGCGAACTCCTCGGTTATCGCGTCGTCGTTGGCACGATAAATGCAACGGATTTCACCGATGACCCCGCCATTGTGGCGGGTGGATTCACTCGCCTCGCGATTTGCGGTGCGGAAACCTTGATCGAAACCGACTACTCCCGACTTTCGGGCTTCGCCGCCAAGCAACTTCTGCTCGGCGATTTCACTCCTCGGCTGCCCATCGACCACCAAACTATGCACGGTACTCACGCGAACGGTTACACGAAATCGCACACCAACGGGAAACCGGTTGCTCAGGCCACCGACTTCGCGATGGATCATTGGCAATCCGCCTATCAGCCCAGTTGGTTCCACGAAGCGGATCGGCTCGTCGTACGCTTGGCCACGCCACCGCTCACGAAGTCGCCGCTGATTTGCGAGCCGCTGATCGACAAGCCCGAAGTCGAACTGCGCTTCGGCAGCACGATGAACGGCGAATACTTGCCCGTGGAAATTGCCTTCCCCGCATCGTTCCCGCCCGCCGAAGCCAAAGCCCTCGCCGCCCGCGAACTCGGCGAGACGCGCCTGACGCCGAACGGCACCTGGCATTGGCACGAAAACGGTCGACTCATCGCCTGTTGGCCGATGCCCGATAAAGCCACGGGGCCGTGGGTCGAACTCGAAGCCGGCGTGAGGGAATGGGTGATTGCAAGCGAAGGGCTGCCAACGACCGCCGCCGTGTCGTTCGACCCCGCCGCCGGTTGGAACCGCGACAAAGCCGAAGCCTATCTCGAACGAAACACCGCCCATCTGCGAACAATCCGCGCCATCGTACTACCGACAATGACCGCACCCGCCGCGAGAAACCCGGAGCCAGCAATCATCGCGGGGTGATAGTAAAATTCTGGGAGCAAATCGCGAAGCATAGGCGAGCGGGTGGGCGTCAGCCCCCTGATTCTTCCGGTGTCGCAGACAATGTTCATTTCGATGTGTCTGTGTTATCCATACGTATTGCGAAATAGCGGTGGCTAGATCAGTGGGCTTACGCCACACCGCTCGCCAAGAAATGACAATGCCCACAGACGTTCGTCCGTCTTGGTTCGCGGCCAACATCGATTCCCATTGCGATTCCACCAACCATACGAACGCCAACAGTCAAAAAGTGAAACGCGATCCGACGTAAGTCGACTTTTGCACGGTGTCGCGAAGTGTCGTGAAAGTGTCTCCAAGTGTCGTGAGAATGTCGCGAAGTGTCGTGCGATTGTCTCCAAGTGTCGTGAGAATGTCGCGAAGTGTCGTGAGAATGTCGCCACTTACGGCGACTCTCGAAACGATCGCCCGCGACATAACCCGCTATTCGGGTCGATGATACGGCAAAACCGCCCGAAACCGATCGGCGATTTGCGATCGAAAAAGCGGCATTTTGACCCGCAAAAACCGGAAAAACACCCCAAAAAACGGTTTTTGAACCTCGGGAATTCCGACTTGCGTCGATTCTGGCGTATCAAAAAAGTAGGTGTTTGTTTCCGAAGGTCATCCGAGCCGTTCGACGGCGAGAAGTGTGAAGTCGTCGGCTTGACGCATGTTGCGTAACAGATCGTGAGCCACGGCATCGACGAACGCTTGTGCGGGGAGGTTGCGGTGCGGTGCCGCCGCAGTGGAAAGTACACCGGTGGCGCTTGCGGAATCGACGATCGTTCCGTCGCTGGCCAAGAGCAATTTGTCGCCGGGTTGCAGTTGGCCGTATTGCGTGGGGTAAGCACCGTCTGCGACGCCGAGCAGCGTTCCGGACGCCGTCCAAACTTCGATCTCGCCGGACCTCGGCACGTGAATCGGCTGCGTGACCGATGCTTTCGCGAAAGCGACCTTCCCCGTTTCGCCGTTCGCGCGAACCCATATCAGCGAGGCAATCGGCGGGTCGTTCAATTGGAGTTGCAGCAGCGACCGATTCACCTGCCCGAGCACGTCGCTGGGTGTCGGTTCTTTACCACTCGCATGCGTGCGGATCGCCTGATTGACGAACAAACTCAGGACGCCACCCGAGGCCCCACCCGCGGCGACGATGTCCGCCAGATAAAATTCCGCACCCGTCGGCGTGGGATGCACATTGAAGAAATCGCCACCCGCGCGGCTGCGTGGTCGGTAATGCACGCCGAACTGCAACGCACCGCAATCGGGGAGTTTCGTCGGAATCATCGAGCGATGAATCGTCCGCGCCAATTGCACATCGCGATCGATCGACCCGTAGGCTTTTTGCAACCGTTCGGCAAACACCGAGGCTTCTGCCGCCCGCGCGGAGAGTTGATCGGAACCTTGCCGAATCCGTTGCAGTGCCGCGAGTTGCGACACGAGCAAACCCGAATCGAAAGGCTGAGACAGGCACACATCCGCACCGGCTTCCAAACCCGCCTTCTTCCATTCCACCGACGGCATCGACAGTATCCAGACGATCGGAACGTAATGCGAACCGAGTTCGATCCGCCAGCGCCGCGTCTGCTCGATCGCCGCACCGAGGATCTCGCCAGGGCATACGATCGCAGTGGAGAACTCTTCAAAATTGACGGCGGGTGGCGATCGGAGAAGATGCGGAACGTGGCTTAGCCCCGCCACCGCAAGTGCAGCAATCACGTCGTCCGTCGCCGTCTGCGGCTGCGCAGACACTAATACCGGTCGTCCCACTGCCATCGTTCATTCTCGCCTGTGTGTCGAGTTCTCCACCATTGTACGTGGGGAACGAGTTCCCGAAGGCACGATAGTCGTAGGGCAAACTCGAAACGCATATACTGTTCAAAACTTCCAATCTCCGCGTGGAGGGTGTATGTGCGCTCGTTACACACTTTCAAATCTCGACGACTTGGTTGCTGCATTCGAGCTACTGAGCGCGCCGGTGCTGGTGCCGCGATTTAACATCGCTCCTTCACAACGGGTGGTGGTAGTCGGGCGCAAACCCGATGGCAGCGGTCGCGGTGCGGTGGCGATGACTTGGGGTTTTGTGCCGCACTGGGCGAAGTCGCCAACCGACGGGCCGCGACCGGTCAACGTACGAGCCGAGACGATTCAGATATCGGCCCCGTTTCGCGACAGCTTCCGCAACCGTCGCTGCATCATCCCCGCCGATGGTTTCTTCGAGTGGCTGCACGTGGATCGCAAGAAAGTGCCGTACCTGTTTCGGCCGCGCGATGGCGGCTACCTCGGTTTTGCCGGCATCTGGGACATCTGGCAATCGGCCGCAACCGAGCCACTGTATTCGTGTGCGATCGTTACAGTTACGGCGAACGCCACGCTCCGACCGTATCACGAACGAATGCCCGCGATATTAATGCCATCCGACTTCGATACCTGGCTCGACGTCAAAACGCCCGCACAAACCGCGTACGATTTACTCTGCCCCGCCGCCGACGATTACTTGCAAATCGTCCCCGTCAGTCCAATCGTGAACCGCGCGAGCAACGACACGCCAGAGTGCATCCAGTCGATTGCGTGATGCGCTGCAAAATCGAGTATATTCACGCAATGACTGAACGCGAGACATTTCTGAAGGCGATTCTCGCCGACCCGGACGACGACACCGTTCGCCTGGCCTACGCCGATTGGCTCCAGAATCTATCCGGACGACGACACCGTTCGCCTGGCCTACGCCGATTGGCTCCAGAATCTATTCCGCCTTCGATTTGACATTTTCCCGCCTGCGACGCACATTCCATTCGTAAGAGTTCGCGATTTCTGATCTTTGAGGCGGTCGTCGAGACGTTGCATCATGGCACGATGGGAAACGGTATCGCTCTTGCGCGATGGAATGGCAGCGGCCCGCGCGGGGGATAAAGCCCGGACGCGGTCGCTGTTGCGGCGCGTCACCGAACTCGAACCGCAGAACGAACTCGCGTGGCTTTGGCTAGCGAATTCGTCCGAAGATCCGCGCGAATCGCTGTCGTGTTTGCGGCAGGTTTTGGCGGTCAACCCCGAGAATGAGTATGCGGCATCGGGGCTACCGGAGGCACTTTGCCGTGCCGGTGTCGTGGCCGCGAAAGCGAACGATCGTGCCCAGGCGAAGATCTGGTTTTCCGAGGCGACCGACCTCGCGCCGCGTAACGAAACCGCGTGGTTGTGGCGTGCGGGCATGGCCGACAGTGCCGAAGAAGGCATCGAATATCTGCACTTCGTACTCGCGATTAACCCCCATAACAAACGCGCCACGCAAGGCATCGTTCACTTCGAAGCGCGACGCACCCATAAGTGGAACTGCCCGACGTGCGAGTTCGCTGACACGCAGCCGCGCCCGCGTTGCCCACGCTGCCAATCTGTCACAACACTCGAAGAACCGGCCGCGTTCGACGACATTCAAAGTGTCGAACGCCGACTGATCGAGCCGATCGCAAAACGGCTGTACAACAACCTGCAACTGGAACCCTCATCGACGACCGCGTATCGCCTCGGGTTGGCGTACATGAACATGGGCTACGCCGAAGACGGGCTGAAAGCGCTGCAAATGGCAGTAAAATCGCGACCTGCCGACCCGCTATGGTCCGCACAGGTTCAAAATCTGATTCGGCATTCGCAAACGCAAGTCGCACGAGTGACCGAACTGCCGATGGCGGAAATCGTCGGCGCGAACCCATCGTCGATACTGATCGTCGACGATTGCCCGATCGTTCGCACGCAGATTTCCGAGGCGTTGCGCGACGTTGGCTACACCGTTGTGGAAGCGGCGGGCGGTTATGAAGTCGTGGACAAAGCGCGGCAGCACGGCACGCCCGCGCTATTCCTGCTGGACGTCGATATGCCGGGCCTCGACGGGTACCAACTCTGCAAAATCCTTCGGCAGAGCACCGATACCGCAAGCGTGCCGATCGTGCTGATGATGGAAAATGCAGGTTTTTTTAACAAGCTGCGCGGTCGTTGGTCCGGGGCGGTCGATCATCTCGCCAAACCGTTCGATCCGCAAACGTGGCTCACATCGGTGGCGAAATTCGTTCCGATTCCCGTACCGTGACACTGGGCTGTCATCGCGCGAATCGCACATCGTAAATGAAGCACGTCGAAGTCCGCGCGATCGGCGTTTGCCGTTTCAACCACACCAACACAATGAGCTTCGCGGGGGTTTCATCGGGCGATTGATTCATCGTGCTGATGCCCACGGCGAGCAGCGACGGCCCAAGTATATGTAATAACTGCACTTCATTTTCAATCGGCATTTCGTGTAACGCAAAGCGACGAAACGGCGGTTGATGCGCGCGCGGATCGGTGGTCAGATACCACGTTGCGAGTGCCGGTTTGCCGTTGGCTTCGTGCCAGCGCGCGAGTTCGGGAATGCCTTGGCCCCAGTCGTTATTCGAGTCCGCAAGGTAGCGGTAACACTTCGCCGGCCCGCCGACGAAGGCGTTCGCGTAAGTGATGCCGTGCGGCCACACCCACATCGCGAGCACGAACATGACGCCGATTGCCGCGACGCCGGTTTTGTGCCCAAAGCCGCGCACGACTGCGACTGCCAGCCCGATGTCAGCGAAGGCGATCGCCGGGAAGACGATCCGCACGCCGAGTTGCAACTTCGTGGTCAGCGAGGAAAACAGTAGCAGTACTCCCAGCAAAATTAGCCGATTCCCCAACGCGCGTGGCCGCGAGAGCAACAGGGCCAGCGCGAGGAGTGCGATCGTCTCCGGAATTTTGATCGCCACCGCGACGGGGAAATAATACCAGATGGCGTGCGGGTGCCACTGCCCGAGCAGGTACACGCCGCGGCCCCCCTCGTTGTGCCGCATCTGGAACAGCATCGCCGTGGCCGCGTTCGGCACCGCCGGCCATTCGGAAAGCTGCTGGTATCGTGCCTGGAACGGGTCGCTGTCGGGGAGTTGTTTTGCATGAACTGCCACCCCCCATTCGGTCGGTCGATGTTCCCACCCGCAGACGACGATTGCTGTAACGATACCGATGGCCACGACACTCGTCATCGCGAATAGCGAGCGATGAATCGCCTTCCAGCGCCACGTTTCGCAAACGATTAATGCCAGCCCGCAGTAAAGGAGCGCCGACGCTTTTGCACTGATTGCCAAGCCGAAAAGCACGCCGGGCAACAGAATGCGCCACGCGAACTTTCGCTCGCGGCCCGCTTCCCAATGATACGCGAATGCGACTGTCAGTGCGGCGACAGCGATATCCGTCGTGGCGAGTGCGGCGTGCCCGAGGAACGTCGGATCGGTAGCGACGAAGCCGGCCGCGATGCGCCCCGCCCACGGCCCGCCGACACGCTTTCCGAACCGCATTGAATACGTCAACAACAGCCACCAGAACGGCAGGTTCCCCGCACGCGCGAACGGCAGTGTCACCACGATGTCATCGGGCCACGTTCGCCCCGTTGCACGCTCCCATAAATACAACGGCAGCATCTGCACGTTCGCGGGCAGCGGCATCGTTCCCCAAAACGTCAAGCGTTCGTTCGTGCCGTCGCGCCAACAAGCTAACCCCGCCGGCACGTAGAACGATTCGTCGAACGTCACGCCGAGTCGCGCCGATGCTGTCAGACACCAGACCGACGATGCGGCAATGAGTGCGACGAACCAAATGTGGTCGAACCAGCTGCTGGCAGATGTTGGGTTCATGGCCAGTTTGAATACGATATTCCTGCCCGCCTGCATACACCGAGACCCCCGCCGATGCCTATCGAATGGATGAATCCCACGCGGTCGCCGCGAAACTTTCGTGCGGCGATGTTCGACTTCGACGGCACGCTTTCGCTCATTCGCGAAGGTTGGTCGGGCATCATGGCGGACATCGGCACCGAGGCGTTCGCTGCGCAAAACGTGCTGAGGGACTCGCACGACGTCGAAAGGAATCGCCTCGAAGACGGCGTATTGCGACTGAGCGGGCGGCCATCGATCGATCAGATGCGCTATCTCGAAAGCGAAGGAATCGCACGCGGTGCGACGGGCCTCGATGCACTCGCGATGCTCGAAGAGTTTCAGCGACGGCTGTTTGCACGTATCGCGGACCGCACATCAGACCTGAAAGCGGGCCGCGTGCCGTCGCACGAATGGGCGGTGCCAGGTACGCATGCGTTGCTCGATTCGCTTCGTGCCAAGGGCGTGGCGCTGTACCTCGCGAGCGGCACGGTTATCGACTACGTGCGTGCCGAGGCGGCGCTACTGGGTGTCGATCATTATTTCGACGAGCGGATTTATGCCCCGAGTGGCGAAACCGCGACGTTCCGCAAACGCGATGTCGTGGTACGCATTTTGAGCGAACAACAGATCCGCGGCGAGGAACTGATCGGCTTCGGCGATGGCTTTTCGGAAACGGTGGAAGTGAAAGCGGTGGGCGGAATGGCCATCGGTATCGCCAGCCGCGAGAAGGGCGAAGCCGGGCCGCACCCGATGAAGCGCAAGATGCTCATCGAGTTGAGTGCCGATGCCATCGTGGCCGACTACGCGGACCACGCCAAGTGGCTCGGCGAGTTGTGGGCGTAGCCTACGCCATCTGTTGCACGGCGCGGAAATAAGCGAGGCCACGATTGACGGGCGTCGTCTCCGATTTGGCTTTCAGCAAGGCTTTCACGCGCAAAATCAGTTCGGTTTTGTTGATCGGCTTCGTCAGGAAATCATCGGTGCCGACATCCACCGCACGCTCGATATCGGTGGCCTGATCGAGTGCGGTGACCATCAGAATGCCGACGTCTTTCGTGGCCGGGTCGGCACGCAATCGCTTGCAGACTTCAAAGCCGCTAAACTTCGGCATCATGACATCGAGCAAGATCACATCGGGCGACCATTCCGCCGCAAGTTTCATCGTCTCGTCGCCATTCGCGGCTATCCGTGTATCGAACCCCGAGCCATCGAGGTGGGCTTCGAGTAACTCGGCATTCTGAATATTGTCGTCGGCAATTAACACTCGCGGCATCGCATCACTCCAATTCGGGTGGGATTACTATACGGTTCCCGATGAGGCGGGAAACGCCAGCCGCCCCGGTGTTGGCACCGGGGCGGGCGGAGAATGTACGATTGCGATCGAGCGATTAGACGCTGAATTCGGGGCGGCGTTTTGCCAGTTGGGCCTGGAGGCGCTGGACGATGCTCGAGTGCATCTGGCTGACGCGTGATTCGGAGAGGTTGAGCGTGGCACCGATTTCTTTCATCGTCATTTCCTCGTAATAATAGAGGATGACGATGAGTCGTTCGTTGCGGTTGAGGCCGCGGGTGACGAGCTTCATCAGGTCGCCGTTTTGCAGGCGATTCGTCGGGTCTTCGGCTTTTTTGTCTTCGAGGATGTCGATTTCGCGAACGTCCTTGTAGCTGTCGGTTTCGTACCACTTCTTGTTGAGGCTGACGAGGCCGACGGCAGTCGCTTCGCCGACAAACGCAGCGACTTGCTCGATTGGTATGCCGAGCCGCGTCGAGAGTTCTTCGGCGGTCGGCTTGCGGCCGAGCGCGGTTTCGAGCGACTTCTGCGCCGCGTCCATCTTGCTTTGTTTGGATCGCACGAGCCGCGGCACCCAGTCCATGGTGCGGAGTTCGTCGAGCATCGCACCGCGAATCCGCGGCACGCAGTAGGTTTCGAATTTCACGCAGCGCGACAAGTCGAATGCCTCGATGGCATCGAGCAAGCCGAAGATGCCCGCGCTGACGAGGTCGTCGAGTTCGACGCCATCGGGCAGTCGTGCCCAGATGCGCTCGCCGTTATATTTGACGAGCGGCATGTAGTGCTCGACGAGCCGGTTCCGCATCTCAAGAGTCGGGTTGGCCCGATACTCTTGCCAAGCTTGCAGAATATCCGTCTCGATCCGGTTACTCACCATCGAACGTATCCTCCCTGATGTCGGGCGAGTATCAGGTTTGCGAATCCTTCGCACCGGTCGAACGGTTCCCTTTGCAGGATCTCACATCGCCGTGAGCACCATTCGGCCGGACCCCCGGAAGGAAGACCGCGAGGAGGGCGTTCGACCGGGCATGGTGCGTGGGTTCCCCAACACCGCGCGTGCCCAGTTCATTCCTCGTCGGTCGCAAACCTGCGGACTCGCCAATCCCCCTACTGCATGGTCGGGAAGAGACCAAATACACGTGTCGCCTTTATCGGACGGTGGTTTTCATCTTCATGAAGCAAACCATAAAAATCGTGCCCCCGTTCGCATCGCAGAACCGAACCCACCCGCAAAGCCGTTGGAAGTACCCCGGTATGACATGCCCCCACGCCACACCGCAGCATCGACCCCAACGCTTTGCAAACATCCGGGGTTCCCGGCCCCAGATGTCGGCCCATCTCGATTGCGGTCCTGTGGCGGGGAGATAACGACAGATACCGACGCTGTCGAGAGGAAACCACCTGAAAATTCGCACTTTCCGACGCATTCCGCGCGATGGGATGCGGCAAAAATTACACTTGCTCACCCAATCTGTGCGGCTTAACGGTTTGGTTTTCTCAAAGTCGCATTTTGAGATAGAATGTTTCCATGAAGACTCTCGACATACCTGTTTTGAATCGATTGCTCGATCCACTCGGCCAACTCCTTTCTCCAGAGGTTGCACGCAGACTTGTGGATTATCGGTTCGATGCTAAGGCGCAAACTCGTATCGACAAGTTGGCCCGCAAGTGCAACGAGGGCCAGTTGACCGATGGCGAACGTCGCGAGTACGAAACCTACGTCCAGACGCTCGATTTCATCGCGATTCTCCAAGCCAAAGCCCGCTCGCTGCTCAAGCAATCCCCGGCTGCCTGATGCCACTTACCCTTCGCCAACTCGTCCGCGACCGGGCCGACTGCCGTTGCGAATACTGTCACCTCCCCGATTTCGCTGTGCCGGCTTCGACATTCCACATCGAACACATCATCGCCAGACAGCACGGCGGTCGGATGAACCCGAGAATCGCGCGTGGTGCTGTCACCGATGCAACCTTCACAAGGGGCCGAATTTGAGCGGGATCGATCCGCTCACGAGACACGTGGTTAGACTGTTCGACCCGCGTCGTCAGTCGTGGAAGCGACACTTCGAGTGGTTCGGTGCCGTGTTGATCGGTCGGACGCAGACCGGACGTGCGACCATCGCCGTCCTCGCCATCAACGATCCGCACCGCGCCGAGCTACGCCAGATATTTATGGATGACGGTGATTGGCCCGAGGAGGATTGATTCCCCAGCCGTCCCTGGGCTTTTGGTGTGCTTTCGTAAGATGGACATTCAGGAGGACTCACAATGTCGCGAACAATTCGTACGGCAGGGATGGCGATGATCTTCGGGGTGCTCGTTACGGGGGCGTTCGTGTGGCGACCGTGGGCGGATGCGAGCGCGTTCGACCCCGATAAGCCTGCCAAACGAGATGTCTTCGCAGCGGGGCGTAACGACAAGCCGAACGAGGTGGCTGTGAAACCGATCCCCTTCGATGCCAAACGATCGATGCAATACCTCAAGCAACTCTGCGACATCGGCCCGCGCGTCAGTGGCAGCGAGGGCATGGCGAAACAGCAAGAGATCGTCATCAAGCATTTCGAAGAGCACGGCGCGAAGGTCGTGAAACAGGAATTCTCCGCGAAGCAGTATAGCCGCAAAGACCGCGTGAATATGGTCAACCTCATCGCGTCGTGGTTTCCCGAACGGGAAAAGCGCGTGATGCTTTGCAGCCATTACGACACGCGGCCGATGGCACACGAGGAACCGAACCGCCAGAATTGGGGCAAGCCGTTCCTCAGCGCCAACGATGGCACCTCCGGCGTCGCGATGTTCATGGAACTCGCGCACCAAATGAAAGAGTTCCCCACCGAGATCGGCATCGATTTCGTGCTGTTCGATGGCGAAGAGTACGTCTTTGAAACGACCGGCACGTTCGGCGGTGGCGACAAGTTCTTCTTCGGTTCCGAGCATTTTGCCGAAACCTACACCAAGACCCGCACCACGCGCAAGTACCGGTACGAGGCCGCCGTGCTGTTCGACTTGTTCGCCCACCCCGGCGCGAAGTTCCCCGTTGAGATGAACTCGTGGCAAGCGGCCCCCGAACTGGCGACTCAGTTTTGGAAAACCGCCGAGAAGGTCGGTGCGAAGTCGTTCGTCTTCGAGCGCGGCGGCGAAGTGCAAGACGACCACCTCGCCCTGAATCGTGCGGGCATTCCGGCAATCGATGTCATCGATTTCGAGGGTTATCGGAAACATTGGCACAAATTGTCCGACTTGCCCGAACAATGCTCCGGCGAGCAGATCGCCGAAGTTGCGGGTGTGACCACGGCGTGGCTACAATTGCGGAAGTGATATTCGTCGAATCGGCGTGGAGTGTGTTATGCCAGCCAGTGCGGTACTCGAACCTTCGCCGCGACTGGACGCCGACGCTCCTGCACCACTCCACGACGGCCGCCCGCCGCTACTGCTCTTCGAACAAGTCTCGAAATGGTATGGCACCGTCCTCAGTTTGAACCAAGTGACGCTCGAACTGCGTGGCGGCATCACGGGCCTCGTCGGCGCGAACGGCGCGGGCAAATCGACGTTGATGAAACTCGCGACGGGCCAAATCCGACCGACGCTCGGCCAAGTGACGATTCGCGGCGTCGATGCGTGGGACTGGCGTGCCCGCAAGCTCGTCGGGTACTGCCCTGATATCGACTCGTTTTACGAAGACATGACGGGCCGCGAGTTCGTTCTCGCGATGGCGAAACTCTGCGGCTTCCCGCACCGCGTCGCCGTCGCACGAACGGCGGATGTCTTGCAACTCGTCGGCATGACCGACCGGGCCGGTCGCAAACTTCGCGGATATTCCAAGGGGATGCGGCAACGGATCAAACTCGCGCAGGCGTTGCTCAACGAACCGGAATTGCTGGTTCTCGACGAGCCGCTTTCGGGTATCGACCCGATCGGCCGGCAGGAGTTGCTCGAACTGTTTCGCGCCCTTGCGGCGCAGGGGAAGTGCCTGCTGATTTCGAGCCACGAACTCGAAGAACTCGAGAAGCTGACGAACCACGTCGCGATCATGGCACGCGGTCGGGTGGCGGCGGTCGGTACGCTATCGCGCATCCGCGACCGGCTCGACGATTTCCCGCTCGCCGTATGCATCGAAGTCGATGATGCGAAAAGCGTGGCGACTCGTTTACTGAGCCTCATCGACGTGACCGGCGTCGACGTGATTGATGAACATTCGCTGGTGGTGCGTGCGAAAAATCCGCCTCGTTTCTACCGCGAGTTCGGACAGTTCGTCGTTCGCGAAGGCTTGAATCTCCGCCGAATGGAACCGCTCGACGACTCCGCACACGCGATCCTCGGCTACCTACTCGGCGGCAGCGGCAAAACCTAATGCCGAAAGTGTACGGTTGCAGTTTTGCCGGAAAGTACCACTGAAACTTTGATTCCGGCGTGGTTCAAAATGATTGAAATCGGACGTAAGTCGTTGGTGGGTTAGGTTGGTTCCGAAATTCGGGCATGAGTCCAGGGATGGGTGGGGGTGAAGTGCCTGGAGTCAATGAAGACGACTCGTTGATACCCAAAACTGAGGCAATTGGAACTGTGCTCCCGAAAGAATCCCGCATGAACAGCTTCGTTGCCCTCGTCGCGCTGACCTTCGTCCGTCACTGGCGGGTCCGCTCGCTCGGCTGGGTGACGTTCGGCCTCGTTTTGCTCATGTCCGTGGCGATTGCGGTGTTCACGCACGGCCCCGTCGGTTGGCGTTTGGAGAAACGCCCGGTGATGATTGCGGACACCATGAGCGACGGCGCGATCCGCATGACTTACAGCGAATACGCGCAAGATCGCCTCGCGTACTATCAGATGATCCCCGGGCCGTACTCCGACTTCGGCATCAAGACTGCCGTGTTTGCCGCGCTGCGTGGGCCGCTCGCGGACAAGCCGACTATGGACGACTACGCGTTCCTGAACTTCTCGCGCTGGGTAGTGTTCGGCATGTACCTCGGGTTCGTGATGCCGCTTTTTACGCTGGCGTATGCGTCGGGTGCCATCGGTGCAGAACGCGAAGGGCGAACGCTGATCTGGCTGAATACGCGACCGATGCCGCGCGAGGCGATTTACCTCGCGAAGTTCCTCGGCGTGCTGCCGTGGTGCGCGCTCGTGACGGCGCTCGGCTTCGTCGTGCTCTGCCTAGCGGGCGGCGAGATGGGACGGCGAGCGATGTTCGCGTATTGGCCATCCGTAATTGGCGGGTCGATCGGTTTCGCGGCGTTGTTCCACCTGATAGGGGCCATCTTTCGGCGTCCGGCAGTCGTCGGATTGGTGTACGTGTTCTTTTTTGAGACGCTCGTCGCGAACCTTCCGGGTAGTCTGAAGCGTCTGAGCTTGAATTACTACGTGCGGTCCCTGATGTATAACGAAGCCGCATCTGCGGGTGCCGCGACACCCGCGAGTCTCGACGTCTACGATCCCGTTGGCACGAACACGGCGTGGATCGCTTTAATCGCGGCAGCGGTCGCTTTGACTATCATCGGTGCAGTCTTGTTCGCCCGACAAGAAACGCAAGACGACGCCTAACCGAGACGAACGATGGAAACCGAAACACTCGACCACGACGCCCCGCCGTTACACGGATTTCGCGGCGACACGCTCACGCCGGCCCCGCTGCCGCGGCCGCGTGGGTTGACCGTGGCCGTCAGTCGCCAGGCGGGCGCGTGCGGGGAAGCGATTGCCAAGCGGGTCGGCGAGCTTCTCGAATGGCAAGTTTTCAGCCGCGATAACCTCGATCTCATCGTCGGCGACGATGCAGCCCGTGCGGATCTACTCGCGGAGATTCCGCCGTTCGCACAAGACTGGGCGAACACCCAACTCGCCCGTTTACAACTGGAACGCAAGACGTTCGCACTCGACACGCACACGTTGGCGATGCTTCGGCTCATGCTGACGTTAGCTGCACGCGGGGAAGTCGTGCTCGTCGGTCGTGGGGCCGGGTTCGTGCTGCCGAGCGAGAGTTCGTTGCACGTGCGGATCGTGGCACCCGACCGCGACCGGGTGGCGTACATGGCGGACTGGCTGCGGCTGACGCCCGATGAATCGGCCAACCAAGTCGCCGCGCTCGACGATCGACGTGCTGCATTTCTTCGCCGTCTCACTTCGCGCGACCCGAACGATGTGGCCGAATACGACCTCGTCATTAACTCCAGCCGTTTCAGCGTGGAAGTCTGTGCGGGGCTAATCGCCCAAGCGGTACGGGCACGCCGTATCGGAGAGAACGACGACGCCACCGACGACCTGGAACCGGCATAATGTCGCACACTTTCGCCGATTTCTGCACCATCGCCCGTTCGCACGCTCCCCGCGTCGCCATCGTACTCGGCTCGGGTCTCGGATCGCTCGTCGAACGGGTGGAGATACAGGCCGCAGTTCGCTTTGCCGACGTTCCCGGTTTCGCGCCGCCCACTGTACACGGCCATTCGGGGCGCGTCGTACTCGGGTTGTGGTGCGGCGTGCCGGCGTTGATGTTCCAGGGGCGAATGCACTTTTACGAAGGGCACGACGCAAATCGAGTCACGGGGAATGTCCGCCTCGCGAACGATCTCGGAATTTCAACGCTGATTCTGACGAATGCCGCCGGTGGCATCCACGACTCGTTGAACCCCGGCGACTGGATGGTGATCGCAAAGCACCTGAAGTTACTCTCGACGACGAGTTGGCAGGAAAGTCTGGTAGCGCCAAAACCATCGCCATACGCACCGGAACTGGTGGCCGCACTCGCAGGCGATCCGCCGCTGTTAATTGGCACGTACGCGGCACTCACGGGACCGTGTTACGAAACGCCTGCCGAGATTCGCGCCTTGAAAGCGATGGGGGCCGACGCCGTCGGGATGTCGACCGCGATGGAGGCCGAAGCGGCCGCGACGCTCGGGATGCGCGTCGCTGCGATGTCATGCATCACGAACAAGGCGGCAGGGCTGTCGGCGGGCGTTTTGGATCATGCGGACGTGCAAGAAGTCGCGGGGCGAGGCCACGTCGTCGAACAGTTCGCGAACCGCATCGAGCGAATCGTATTGCCGTCGTTCCATTTGCGTGCTTGATTCGCGCGCAGAATGCGGCTACCCTTGGTAGTGCGATGGACTTTCCCCCATCGCCACGAGGGATAGATATGATTACCGAAACGACGACGGCATCGCTGGCCAACGAATACTTCCAGATCAAACGGCACGGCGATATGGCCGTGATTATCCCGTCGCCGGAAGTCGAACACCTTCCCGATACCGTCGTGAACACCGCCGCACAAATGGTGCTAGCCCCACTGAAATCGGACCCGCCAACGCAGCTCATCATCGACCTCACCGGCGTGCGTTACTTCGGCTCCGCGTTCATCACGTTCTTACTCCGTTGCCACCTGCCCGTAAAACAACAAGGCGGCGAACTCGTGTTGGCCGGCGTCAACCCCCGCATCCGCGAACTCCTGAAAACCACCGCACTCGATACCTTGTGGGCACTCTATTCGACACGCCGGGAAGCCATGGACGCCCTCGGCGGCTCGGATTGATCGGCAGTATCGCTTCACCCAAATAGCGACTGTTGTCGCCCCATTCGGAGCCATTCCGCGATGAGCTTTCGTTGGGCGGTGCTCGTGGGGTAGTTTGCCAGTTCCGGGGGTGTCAGCCAGTGGCTGGCGGTGTAGAACGCCGAGCGAAACGGGCCGCTGCGCTTCGTGGCCTCGAAGCCGGTAACCGTGATGGCGTAACGGGTGATGCCGTGCTTCACCGTGAGCAATTCTGCACCGACATCGACGACGATTCCCGTTAGCACCCGCGATATCCGGGCGACGGCATCGACGAGGCTTTCGCCCTCCGCTACTTCGCCGTGCGGGAACTCCCAGAGGTCCGCCCACTGCACGTGCTTCGGCCGCTGGCAGAACAGCACCTTGCCGCGATGCTGGATAATCGTCGCCACTTCGCGAACGGCGGTAATGGTCGGCGATGGCTTCTTCGGCGGTATCGTACTGGCGTTCCCGTCGCGATTGGCCTTACATTCCTCGGCCAAAGGGCAGGTTCCACACGATGGCGACACGGGCGTACAGACGAGCGCGCCGAGTTCCATCATCGCCTGGTTGAAGTCGCCGACGCGCTTTGTCGGCAACACCCGCTCCGCAGCATCCCAGACCCAGCGTTTGCCCTCACCGACGCGCGGATCGCCGAGATAGCCGAACAGCCGCGACAGCACTCGCAAGCTGTTCGCTTCGACGATCGGCAATTTGCGATCGAACGCCTGCGAAAGCACCGCACCGAGGATGTACCGGCCGACGCCAGGGAGTTCGGCCCACACGTCCGGGTCGTTCGGGAACGTGCCATTGTGTAACGTTACGATCTGCTTGGCGGCGGCGTGCAGGTGTCTGGCACGGCGATAGTAGCCAAGCCCTTCCCAGAACTTCAGCACGGCTTGTTCGCCAGCAGCAGCGAGTTGTTCCACCGTCGGAAATGCGAGCAGAAATCGCTCGAAATACGGCACGACCGCCGCAACCGTCGTCTGTTGCAGCATCACTTCGCTAACCCAAATCGCGTACGGGTTGCGGGTAGCACGCCACGGCAGTTCTCGCCGATTCGCATCGAACCAGATCAACAATTTTCGCCGTATCGCGGTCAGTTCCGCAGGCGTCATGCGGCTTCGACCTGTTGTAGGGGCACGATGTCATCGCGGCGATCCGCCCCGCGTAACGCCATTGCGAGCCGTTCGGCTTCGCGGCGCAGTTGGGCCAACTCGCGATCCGATTGTTCTCGGCGTGCATCGGCCAGCGACAAGATCACCGGGGCATCGTCGGTGAAGCGGTTCGCAAGCACGCGGTCGCGGTCGATCGTGCGGTTTGTCGCCGCGAGTGCCACCTGTTGTGAGGTCACATTTTCGAGCGTTTGCTGAAGTGTCAGGTAACGCGCCTCGGTATCCGTGGCTTCGCCGGTGAGGATGCGCATCCGAGAATCGAGCTGTTTGCCGAAGTTGGCGAATCGCGATTCCCAGCGTTTTTGCAAGATTTGCACCCGGCGTGCGAGTTTGCTGCCGCTCGGCCCCGTTTCGAGTTCGCGCTGCGTTTCCTCGATAGCCAACGACACGCTCGCCAGCCGTTCGGCGTCTTTCGTCAGTTGCCGGCGTGCGTTTTCGCACTGTGCCGTGGCGGTTTCGGCAGCGGTGCGGCTGGTCGTCCACAGCGCGAGTTCTTGCAAAAGTGCGTCGCGTTCGTTTTCGTGCGCGACCGTCCAACGTTGTGCCACTTCGTCGAGTGCCGTTTCGCGGTCGACGATTTCACCGCGCCTGACCGCAAGGTTTCGCTCGGACTGTTCGCGTTCGTGCAGAAGCCGCATTTCGCGTTCGTTCAGCGCGGCGTGCCAACGGTCGAGCTTCATTTGCAGTTGCCAAATACCGCGTTCGCGGTCGCGATGGCTCGCCCCGGCACGGTGCGCCACGGCTTCTTGCGCGAGTGCGAGGCCTTCGCGGTGCGCCAACTCATTCGCAAGGCGTTCGAGTTCGCCGACGGTCTGCACTTCGGCTCGCTGCCAGCCGTTTCGTGCATTCGCGAGTTCGGCGCATTGTTCGGCGAGAATGGCGCGTTGGTCGGTCAAATACTCGGCGAGTTTGGCCAAATCGTCGCGCCCTTTGGCGAGTGCCCGACAATCCTGGCTCAGTTCGCGCTCGCGTTCCTGCAAGACGACGCCGGCGCTCGTTTCCTCGGTGGTGTAGCCGACGGTCAACGGCGCACGCATGGCGGAGTTCACCGAGATTTCGGCGCTCTGCGTGGCGCGGGCTTGTTCGAGTTCCTTGAGCACGAGCCGCGCATTCGTGGCCCGTCGTTCGAGGCCATCGACTTCGGCCCATAATGAAGCCTTATCCGCATCGGTTTGCTCGCGTTCGACCTTCGCAAGTCGTTCGCTCGCCTCGGCATCGGCTTTCCGTGCATCGATCAACTTGAACAAATGCGATAGCTCTTGCGACGACTGTTCGCGTTCGCTCGCCAGTTGCTGTTGACCGGCGGTGAGCGTCGCCCATGCTTCCTGAAGCTGCGTGTTGTATTCGGCGGAATCGGAGATCAAATGTTCGCGTTGCGTCGTCAGATCCTTCGACTGCGTTGCGAGTTGAACGCGAATGGCAACCAGTTCCTCGCGAAGTTTCTGAACCGGCTTCATCGCGGCCGTGGCTTTAGCGTGAACCCGCTTGAGGTAACGTGCGGCCGCCTTGCGGACCTTCGCCCGCGTGGCCTTGGTTTCGCGAAACAACCGCTCCGCTTCCAGCAGTTTCGGCTTCAGCGCCGTACGCTCCTCGCGCAACTTCGCCCGTTCCTCGACCACCTGAGTCAACAACGTATCCGTCGATTCCATCGCACATCCCCCGCAACCGGACGAACCCCTACTCCTTATCGACCGTTTCGATGAAAAAATCGAGATCAGCTTCAGAAGTCGTACGATCCGACGATTGGCTGTCTCATTCCTCGTTGAAGCACATGACTCCGGCGAGTGTTGCCAGCGATAACTCGCAACAGCAGATGTCCGATCGCGCGCGAAACGGTCGAGATTTTGGGCCTGGTTTCAATTGCGGCGATTTTGGGTAGCAGGGAATGATTCCACCACTTACCCACCCACCCATCCCTGGAATCATTCCCGATTTCGGAATC
>JAYVQG010000124.1:0-8704 GCA_043757025.1 Limnoglobus sp. | reverse complement strand
TCGCCACCGCCCGAAATCCCACGCTACTCGCGCCCCCCGCGAGCCCGCAAACGTACGCACCTGCTACCCAAAACTACCGCGATTTGAACCATGCCCTTGTTATTTTCGAGTACGGTGATGCACCCGTAATTGATGCTCGCCCTGTCGGAGACACATATATTTCAAAACCCAGGCGAGCGGGGGATGTAAATCCCCTGATCCTACCTGAGTCGCAGACAACCTCAATTTCGATGAGGCCGTCTCAATCCATTCCTGTAGCGCGACGGTGGCAGG
This sequence comes from Limnoglobus sp., assembly GCA_043757025.1. GTDB lineage: Bacteria > Planctomycetota > Planctomycetia > Gemmatales > Gemmataceae > Limnoglobus. The sequence goes on along the minus strand of JAYVQG010000124.1, from coordinate 8,431 downwards.
ATCATTGGGCTTTACGCCACACCGCTCGCCTTCCCGGCTACCGGTGGCTCGTACCAGGCCATCGGCGATGCGGGGCCGACGCAGACGAATGGCACGCCGGTTGCCGCGTTGAGTTCCATCGCCAGTGTCGTGTTCGGATTACTCGTGATTAATAGCCGCGCACACCGATTCGAGCGGCGTCGGAGTGCGTCGAGCGGCAACAGGTGCGTTGCGTTCGATAGCGGCGCGTCGGCTAATAGTCCGAGTGCTTCCAAGCCGAATCCATCGCTCGCACGCCCGCTGCGCCAGACTTTGGAACCGGCCAGAACGAGCGTCGCTTCGGGTTGTTCCTCGCTATGGCACCACGACCAAAACACACTTGCAGCTAAGCTGAGGGCTGCCTCCGCGCGTTCGATATCCGCCGCCGTCGGCGCGGGGGGAACCCAGACTTCGACGACCATCAGCACGTCGAGCGGCTCGGTGCTGTCGTACTCGCGCACCATCAGTTCGTTCCGGCGTGCCGTCGTTCGCCAGTGGATATCGCGCGGCGAATCGCCGGGCCGATACGCACGTACGCCGCGAACGTCGGCACCCTGGTTCGACTGCCTGCGTAGCGGTCGGCGAATGCGATTGTCGCCGGCACCCGTGCGGATTAACCAGCGCCGGAGTTTACCGGAGTGTACCAGACCGATCGCGGGCAACACCGTCAGTGTGACCGATGGTTCTGCGGGCAAGATGTATTCGATCAGCCCGAACGGGTAACCGGCGATGATCGAAATCGGCGATGTCTCGTAACGGCCGCGAACCTGCGGATGAATCGTCGTCGAAATCCGTCGCGTCTCGTTGGGTAGTAGTGCGGGTACGAAAACTTCGGCCGAATGGATCGCGGACGTTTCGAGAATCGTGATCGATGCGCCTTTGTCCGCGTCGTTGGTGACGATGGCGGCCCGCACGGCTTCGCGGCCCGCAAAGCCCGGTATTGCGATTGCACGCGCCACGCTGACGCGGTGAGCCGAACGCCACGCGAGCCAGGCGTTCAGGCCGACCAGCCCGAACATGAGGTAGCCGATGAGGATGAGCAAGTTGATCGTTTTGATCAGCCCCGCCGCCAACATGATGCACGCGCAGACGACCCAGAGGAAACCTTCGCGGGTCGGCCGCCAGCGGAATCGGCTCACGGCGCGTCCCTCAGATACGGACTTTCGTCTTCGTTAAAATGTCTTGCAAAATCGGTGCGGCATCGTCGCGGCCGCCTTGGTCCCACGCTTTCGTCATCAATCGGTGCGCCAGTACGGGCACCGCGAGTTCCTTCACGTCTTCCGGTCGAACGTGATCGCGGCCATCGATCCGCGCGAGCGCCTGACACGCCCGATAATACGCCAGCGCCGCACGGGTACTCGCACCAAGCTTGATGTCCGGATGCTCCCGCGTCGCATCGACGACATCGAGCAGATACTCTGCCACCGGCACGGACACGATACTTTCGCGAGAATAGCGTTGCAGCGCGACGACGTCGTTCGGGTTCAACACCGCCTTCAGTTCATCGACCGGTTCGCCACCGCGATGCTGCAAGAGAATATCGCGCTCGGCTTTGCGGTCCGGGTAACCCACCTTCAACCGCAACATGAAGCGGTCGAGTTGGCTTTCGGGAAGCGGATACGTGCCTTCGAATTCGTACGGGTTCTGCGTCGCGAGCACGAGGAACGGCGGCCCGAGCGGGAACGTGTCGCGATCGACCGTCACCTGTTTTTCGCTCATCGCTTCGAGGAGTGCGGATTGCGTACGGGGGGTGGCGCGATTGATTTCATCGGCGAGCACGATGTTCGCGAACAGCGGCCCCGGCATGAACGTGAACGTCGACGTCGTTTGATTGTAGACGTTCGTGCCGATGAGATCGCCGGGCAGAAGGTCCGGCGTCGCCTGGATGCGGTGGAACGTGCAACCGAGACTTTTCGCGATCGCCTTCGCAAGTAAGGTTTTGCCGACGCCGGGCACGTCTTCGAGCAGAAGGTGCCCGTCGGCGAGGAGCGCGACGAGCGCGAGCCGAACGACCTCGGGTTTACCGAGGAAGACCCGCGAGACGTTGTTGCGAAGGGAGGAGAGCAACCCGACGAGTTCCTCGGGCGTAAGCGCCAAATTCGGAACGCCCGTTGCAGTATGCGACGCCGTCATGCGAGGAGTGTTCCCTGGGTTATGGATCGCACGCGATACTCGTACGCTCGCCTGCTTATTGTCGTTCGAACTTGAACGGCGTGCCGCCGACGCCGCCACGCAGGTTCAAGCTCGGCTTGCGGGTCGCCATCAGTGCCGCCGCTTCTTCGCGGTCGGCTTGCTCTTCCTTCGTTTCCGATTCGTCCGCTGCTTGCTCGGCTTCGGCCGCAATCGCCTTCAGCGATAGCCCGATCCGACGCTGGTCGGTGTCGATGTTCACGATCTGCACCGTGACCATCTGCCCTTCGCTGACGGCATCGCTGACCTTACGCACGCGGCCCGTCGTCAGTTCAGAGATGTGAATCAAGCCTTCGATCCCCGGTGCCAATTCGACGAAAGCGCCGAAGTCTGCGATGCGGGTGACCTTGCCTTCGATGCGAACGCCGGGTCGATGATCGCGGGCGAAATCGTCCCACGGGTTGCCCTGCATCGCGCGTAAACTCAGGCCGATCTTGCGGGCTTCGCGGTCGAGCCGGGCGATCTTGACTTCGACTTCCTGGCCGACTTTGACGACTTCCTCTGCGGTGCAGACGCGCGTCCAGCTCAGTTCGGAAATCGGGATCAGGCCATCTGCGCCGCCGAGATCGACGAACGCGCCGAACGCCTTGATCGTCTTGACGATGCCCTTGCGGACCTGGCCTTCTTCGAGCTTCGACCAGAATTCCTCTTCCTTCATCTTGCGTTCGCGTTCGAGCAACGCCCGCCGACTGACGATCAGGTTGCGGTCGTGGATGTCGACTTCGATGACCACGCACTTCAGCTTCTGGCCGATGAACTGCTCGGGTTGCTCGACGCGGTACAGGTCGGCTTGGCTGATCGGCATGAACGCCTTGATGCCGTTGACTTCGACCATCAGCCCAGTCTTGTTTTTGTTGACGTCGGTGACGCGGGCTTCGACGATCATGCCGAGCGAAATGCCCGACCAATCGGTGACGGCCTGGACTGCGCCGCCGAGTGTCAACACGAGCAGGCCGTTCGCGGAGTCGTAGCGTTCGATCGTGAATTCGACTTCGTCGCCAATGTTTGGATACTTTCCCTCGAACTCCTGGATCGCCAGCACGCCCTGGCTGCGGCCACCGGGTACATCGAGGAACACATCCTTGCCGTGAATGCTCAGCACGCGGCCCTTCTTGCGTCCGCCGACGGCTTTCTCGGTCGGATTTTCGGGCGAATCCAGCGGCGGCAGTTCGGCCATCGCGGACATTGCCGCATTCAGTTCGGCTTCGATATCCTTGTCGAGGTCGCGCTTGTTCGGCTTGTAGCTGTCGAAATCGCGTACCGCGTTCTGCGGCGGGTTCTTGGCGTTGTCTTGCGGGGGCTTGTCGCCGCGCTGCCACTTCTCCGGGATCGGCTTGCCGCCGGGCCGCGGCGCACCGGGCTTCGGCGCGGCGCTGAACCCCGTTGTATGCACGGGCTTCGGCGCAGCAGCGGGCACCGGTGCCTGCGTTTCGGGTGTTGGGGCAGGTAGCGTTTCGGGCAGTGGCTCGGTCGACATTCCATCATCCTCGGAGAAACCTCTTGCACGGAGGTATCGGTATGAATTATGGGCCATCTGCGGAACTGACAACCGATCTCGCGAACGAATGCGTGCCGAACGTCGCGATCCTCTCTAACATTCACTTCATGACCCCACGCAACAAGCGTTTGTTCCTCGTCGCAAAAGCCATCCTTGCGTTGGTCATTATCGTCGCCGTGGGGCGACATTTTGCGAACACGCTGAACAATCACGCCGTCAGTTTCGATGCCGTACTCGACCGTTGGTGGAAGTGGATCCCCGTCGGCTTGCTCTACCTCGGCACGCACACGACGTGGGGCACGTTCTGGTGGATGCTCATGCGCCGTCAGGGCGTGAACCTCAGTTGGAAACTCGGGTTGCGCACGTACTTCGTCAGTCAGTTCGGGAAATATGTACCGGGCAAAGCATGGGTTCTGGTCGTGCGGGCGGGGCTGCTGCGTTCGGTGCCGGGTGCGACGCCACTCGTCGTCGGTGTCACGTCGGCGTACGAAACGATCGTTTCGATGGCGTCGGGGTCGATCCTCGCGGGGTTGTTGGTGCCGCTCACGGGCATCGGTGGCGAGTACACCAACGGACGCGGGCCGTTCCTGATTGCGGTGGCGGGGCTGCCGGTCGGCTTGTTCCTGCTGATCCGCCTGATCAACCGCATCGGCCGGATGCGTTACGGGCAAGATGTTCACCTCGTACGCAATCCGCCGGTGGGCCTATTATTGCTCGGCTTGGTGCAAGCCGCGTTCGGCTGGTGCCTGCTGGCGCTCAGCGTCCGGCTCGCCGTCGAGGCCGTGGTGCCGGGCATCGACGGGCCGACGTTTGCGGACCTCGGCGGCGATCTCGCTACGATTGCCGTTTCGTACGTCGTCGGCTTCGTCGTGCTCGTCGCGCCCGGCGGGTTGGGGCCACGCGAATATCTGCTATCGGAAATTTTCGCGATCCGCCTCAATGGCGCGACACCGGACCCGGCTTCGCAAGCGGTGCTGTTCGCGATTATGCTGCGGTTGGTCTGGACGACGTTTGAAGTCGCGGTCGCCGGTTCGGCGTATCTGTTCGGTCGGAGATTGACAGCGAAACCGGAAGAGGCGAAACCATGACGCGCGCGGCACCGAACCCGAATCTGCTCTCGCTCGTCGTGCCCGTTTACAACGAAGTCGAGAGCCTACCCGCGCTGGTGGCCGAGATCGCTATCGCTACGAAAGACATTGGGCTGTCAGTCGAGATTCTCTTCATCGACGATGGCAGCAACGACGGTTCGTGGGAGGTCATTCGCGATCTGTCTGCGAAATCGAACGCGGTACAAGGCTATCGCTTTCGGCGAAACTTCGGCAAAGCGGCGGCACTATCCGCAGGCTTCAAAATCGCGTCCGGTTCGATCGTCATGACGCTCGATGCCGACTTGCAAGACGACCCGATCGAGATCCCACGCTTCCTCGCGGCAATTAATATAGGTGCGGATGTCGTGTGTGGCTGGAAGAAAATTCGCCACGATCCGTGGCACAAAGTCTTCCCGAGCCGCGTCTTCAACGGCCTCGTGTCGTGGCTCACCGGCGTGAAGTTGCACGACCATAACTGCGGGTTCAAAGCGTATCGTGCCGATGTCATTCGCGAAGTGAAACTCTACGGCGAACTGCACCGTTTCGTGCCCGTTCTCGCGGCCGCCGAAGGTTTTCGCTGCGAAGAACTCGTCATCCATCATCGCGCCCGGAAGTATGGCCATTCCAAATTCGGGGCACGCCGATTTCTGAAGGGGTTCATCGATCTGATCGCCGTTTGGTCGCGCACGACGTTCGGCAACCGCCCGATGCACGCCTTCGGCACACTCGCGATTCTGCTTGCGTTTTTCGGTGCGATCACCTGGATCGCCACGATGTTCCTGCCACTCGGCAGCGTCTTCGGGCCGTTCGTTTCCATGCTGTCGTTTCTGTCGTTCATCCTCGCGGGGCAATCGGCATTCACCGGCATCTCCGCCGAGATGGCGCTCGCCCGATCCGCACCCGATGCCCCGTACCGGATTTCCGAAACCGTCCCCGCACGCGAAGCCACCCCGTGATGATTTCCACGACCGACCCGACCCGCGCGTTGCGCCAATCGATGTATCTCGTACTCGGCGCGATGGCCCTTGCGATTGCCACGGCGAAGATCGTCGGCGCGGAGAACGTCTACGAACCGAGCCGCTACAAACCGCTTGCCACGCAGTACGATGCCGCTCGCGCCGATACGCCTGTGCGTGTGTGGCCCGAGAAACGACCCGAGCCGACGCTGATGTTCGGTTCGAACGATCGTTCGCGCTGGGCGACCGTGCGGGCCATCGTCGAGAACGGCACGTACGTCATCGGCAAACGTGCAAACTTCACCGCCACTTCACCGCCCTACGCCGATAGCGGCATCATCTTTGAAGAATCGTACCACTCGATCGATAAGGTGATGGACCCCGCTACCGGCGAGTTTTATTCGAGCAAACCGCCGCTGTTTGCCACGCTGCTCGCGGGGGAATATTGGCTACTCCACAAGTTGTGCGGGCTGTCGATCGACCGCGACCGCTGGCTCGTCGTCGGCATCATTCTCATCGCGATCAACGTCCTGCCGTTCGCGCTGTATTTGTTCTTGCTGGCGAAACTCATCGAGCAATACGGCCGCAGCGATTTTGGCAAACTCATCACCTTCGCGGTGGCGGCATTCGGGACGTTCGCGATCACGTTTTCGGCGACGCTGAACAACCACACGCCCGCGATTTTCTGCACGCTGTTCGCGATCTATCCGCTATTGCGCTCCGAATCGCCGACGAAACGCGATCTCTTTCTGAGCGGCCTGTTCGCGGGGCTGAACGCGACATTCGAGCTACCCGCGGCCGCATTCGCGGGCGGACTCGGCTTGCTGTTATTGCTCACGCGATTCCGCCAAACACTGACATACTTTCTGCCGGGGCTGGCGATTCCAATCATTGCGCTACTCGCGTGCAACGTCATCTCGATGGGCAAAATCACCCCCGCCTACGGCGAATTCGGCGGACCGTGGTACAACTACGGCGGCAGCCATTGGCTGAAACTCAAGGAGCCAGTCCGGCCGCGCGGCATCGACTTCAACAGCGAATCGACCCCCATCTACGCGATGCACTTGCTCGTCGGCCACCACGGCTGGTTCAGCCTGACGCCAATCTGGATCATCGCCGCATACGGGTTGATCGGCCAAGCCCGTCGTCTGCGCGAATTGACTCTCGGCAAGCTCGCAGCGGTGACGATTACCGTCTCGGTGGTCGTCTTCGCGTTCTATCTCACGCGATTCCAAAGCTACAACTACGGCGGAAACACGAGCGTCGCACGCTGGCTGATCTGGCTCTCGCCGCTCTGGCTAATGGGCCTCCTCCACGGCGTCGACCGCATCGCCGATTCCAAACGCTGGCGATTCGCCATCGTGGTGCTGCTCGCATTCTCCCTACTCTCCGTGTTCTACCCCGCCTGGAACCCCTGGCGAAACCCCTGGATCCTGCAACTCTACGAGCAACTCGGCTGGGTGCGGTATTGAGCCGCTTCGTATAGTCGCGCGTTACCTCGTTGATGAAGTCATCCAATAAGTCGTGACCGCGCTTCGCTCCGAAGACCACGTAGCGCCGCGGTACGTGGCATCACTTATTGCCAGATAGTTTGCGTAGGATCGCGGCAAGATCTGGTGCGGGGGCGAATTCGTATTGTCGCCCCACTCGATTCCCGCGCAACAGACCGAGTTTTTCGAGTTCGAGCAAGTCGGTACGCCCTGTCGGGAGCGAAATTCCGTGCGACTGCGCGTGCGATTCGTAGGTGAAATGAACCGTTGGGTCGCGCATCGCCCGTTGCAAGATCGCGCGTTGCCGACCGTTGAAGTGGCCCGATACGAGAAGTGCCATTTCGCGTGTATCGGCTTGTTTACGTGCGAGATATTCCCGAAATGCCTCCATGCTTCGCTCGACGACCCGGAGGTGGTAGAGCAAAAAATACGTGAGGTCATTATCGTCGAGTTCGGTGTCGAGGTACGCACGAGCATACTGCTTGGGTTGCCCCGCGATGATGGTCGAAATCGTCAGATATTCCGCCAGCCAATATCCATGACGCAGCATCGACCAGTAAAAGAGTGCGCGAGCGGTACGGCCATTGCCGTCGACGAACGGATGATCGTAGGCGAGCCAAAAGTGGAGGAGGATCGAACGAACCGCCGGATGGACGAACTCTCCGGTTGCCAACGCACCAACGGGTGCATTCGCGAAATCGCAGAGCAATTGCAAGCGTACCGGCAACGTCGAGGCATCGGGTGGGACGTGCAATACCTGATGGTCCTCATCATCCCAAACCGAAATCGCCTCACCCGGCAGGCGAAACCGGCCTTGGGCATCGGGGCGAACGTCGGTGTCCTGCGTCAATAACCGCTGAACCTCGCAGAGCAGATCGATTGTCAGGGGCTGGTCTTTTTTCGAATTGAGATAGCGAATCGTAAGAAAGTTGTTCAGAATCATCTGCTCGCCGGGCGTTTGAGGCGCGCGGTTCTTGCGGATCATTTCTGCGGCTTGATCTCGCGTCGCCACGGCCCCTTCGATGAGGCTGGATGAAATCGCTTCTTCCCGCAACGAAGTCAGCAAGTACCGTTTCTGGTCGTCATCCGTACTTAGAGCATTTTGGATTTCCCTCTTGCGCGTTGAGCGGAGGCATGAGATATTTGCAGCTTTCCCCTTGCGGAGCTTGCCATGCGTGCCTTCTCGCTCGA
>JAYVQG010000123.1:0-8711 GCA_043757025.1 Limnoglobus sp. | reverse complement strand
CGAGCGAGAAGGCACGCATGGCAAGCTCCGCAAGGGGAAAGCTGCAAATATCTCATGCCTCCGCTCAACGCGCAAGAGGGAAATCCAAAATGCTCTAGCGGGGCAAGGTGAGACCGACGAGGCGGTGAGCCGGTTCGAGGCGGCGCTCCGCTTGTCGCCGAACAACGCGGTCGCCCACCTGGGCCTCGGGGCCGCCCTGGGAATCCAGGGCGACCGGGACCGGGCGGTCGAGCACCTCCGTCGCGCGATCCAACTCGTGCCGAACAACGCGTCGGCATACCGACTGCTGGGAGACGTGCTGGAGTCGGCGGGTCGGCTACCGGAGGCCGAAGAGGCATTGCGGGAGGCCCTGCCGATCTTGACCGCCCGAGACGGGGCCACCTTCACCGCGCTCATCCGGGTGCTGCTGCGGCGGGGGAAAGAGGTGGAAGCGGGCAGTCTTGTGGAGCGCACGCTCCGGGTGCCGCCAGGGCCGTTGCGCACCCACGCCTTTCACCTCGCCAACCTTCTGAACCTAAGCCCTTGGAACCAGACCGCTGCTCCGGAAATCGCGGTTCCCCCGGCCCGACTCGCCGAACTGGCGGCCCACTGCCGCAACGAGTTGGAGTACGAGGCATCGGCCGCACAACTCTACGCCTGGGCTTTCGCCTCCGAGCCGCGTTTGCTCGAGGACCGATCCCAGCTTCTGCGTTTCGACGCCGCCTGCGCCGCGTTACGGGCAGGCAAGGGGTTGGGGAACGACAACTACCGGATCGGCAAGGAGCATCGCCTCGCCCTGACGCGTCAAGGACTGACTTGGCTGAAAGCCGAGTTGGCGGACGTCGTGCGGTTGGCCGGCGGGGGGCCGCAAGACCGGTCCGAGGCACGACGGGCCTTGCTCGCCTGGGAAAAGCTCCGAGCGCTGCAGGAGGACGCGGACCTCGACCGACTGCGTGCCGAGGCAAGGGCCTTACTTCAATCCCTTGGCGGTTCGTAAAGCGGACCCATTCCCCGCGTCACCATTCGACCCACAACTAACCACTCGCAACTATGTACAAGTGAGGCGATTTTCTCGGCGGAACGACCTGCGTGGAAGTGGCTGCGTCCTTCGACGCGATTGACGCCGTTCGCTTCGTGCCGTAACCCAAGGGGGAACGAATCCTTTACGGGTAGATGATATGCCGAGTTACAACCCTGCCGACATCGAACGCCGATGGCAGCAATATTGGGACGCGAACCAGACCTTCCGCACGCCCGATAGCGATGGCGACAAGCCAAAGTATTACATCCTGGACATGTTCCCGTACCCGAGCGGTAGCGGGCTGCACGTCGGGCACCCCGAAGGCTATACGGCGACCGATATTCTCGCCCGCTTCCAGCGGATGCGCGGCTATCACGTGCTGCACCCGATGGGCTGGGACGCCTTCGGACTGCCCGCCGAACAGTATGCGATCCAGACCGGCCAGCACCCGCGAACGACCACCGTTGCGAACATCAATACGTTTCGTCGGCAAATCCAGTCGCTCGGTTTCAGCTACGACTGGAGCCGCGAAGTCGACACGACCGACCCGAGTTACTTCCGCTGGACGCAGTGGATATTCTTGCTGATTTACGACACGTGGTACGACCACGACTTGCAAAAAGGCCGCCCGATCCGCGAGTTGCCGATACCGTCGGAAGTGACGGGCGAAGCGGCGATACGCAAGTATCAGGATGGCTTTCGGCTGGCGTATCAGGCCGAGCAACCGGTGAACTGGTGCCCCGAACTCGGTACGGTGTTGGCCAACGAAGAAGTCATCGACGGCAAGAGTGAACGCGGCGGTTACCCCGTCGTGCGGACGCCGTTGAAGCAATGGCTCTTGCGCATCACCGCGTACGCCGAACGCCTGCTCAGCGACCTCGAACCGCTCGAGTGGTCCGAGAGCATCAAGCACATGCAGCGCAACTGGATCGGCAAAAGCGAAGGCGCAGATGTTCAATTCGAGGTCGTGCCGGGCGGATACACCATCACGGTTTACACGACGCGGCCGGACACGCTCTTCGGTGCGACGTACATGGTGCTGTCGCCGGAACATTCCCTCGTGGACACGATCGCGACGCCGGAACAGCAAGCCGCGGTAAAGGCGTATCAGCAAGTTTCCTCGCGCAAGTCGGACTTCGAGCGCACGCAGTTGGTGAAGAAAAAAACCGGCGTGTTCACCGGCGCGTATGCGTTGAATCCGGCGAACGGCGCGGAGATCCCGATCTGGATCGCGGACTACGTGCTGGCCACCTACGGCACCGGCGCAATCATGGCGGTGCCCGCCCACGACGAACGCGATTTCGCGTTTGCGAAGCAGTTCGATTTGCCGATTGTCACCGTAGTGACACCGAACGAAAAATGGCTCAATGACACCGGCAGTACGATCGATAACTTGAAGTCCGCGTACACCGATGATGGCGTCGCGATGAACTCCGGAATGCTGAACGGCACGACCACCGATGAGGCGATGCGGAAGATCGCGGCGTGGCTGATCGTCGAAGGAAAGGGCGAATCGCGTACGAACTTCAAGCTGCGCGACTGGCTGTTTAGCCGGCAGCGATATTGGGGTGAGCCGTTCCCGATTCTGCACGGCGACGATGGCAGTGTCATCCCGCTGTCAGTCGACGAACTGCCGCTGATGCTCCCGGAAATGAGCGATTATAAGCCGACGGGCAGCCCCGATGGCCCGTTGGCGAAGGCGACTGACTGGCTGACCGTCGTACGCGACGGTAAGACGTATCGCCGCGAAACGAACACGATGCCGCAGTGGGCGGGTTCGTGCTGGTACTTCCTGCGCTACATCGACCCGCACAACGCGAACGCCTTCGCCGACCCCGCGAAACTGAAGGATTGGCTACCCGTCGATTTGTACATTGGCGGCGCGGAACATGCCGTACTGCACCTGCTCTACTCGCGATTTTGGCACAAAGTGCTGTACGATCGCGGCTACGTCCACTGCCCGGAACCGTTCAAACGACTCGTAAACCAAGGGATGATTCTCGGGGAAGCCGAGTACCACATCACAGCCGAGGTCCACGATGCGAACCGAACGAAGATCGAGGAATTGGGCTTGTTTGGGCTGCTTCGCAAGGCAGACGACGAGAAAAAGAAGGATACCTTCGTAATCAAGGCGAAGGCGAACGATTCTGGAAACCCGATAAATTTGCCCGATGAAATGGTCGAGAAAGTGAAAGGCAAGACGCAACTGCGGGGTACGGGAATCGAGATGATGCCGAAAGCAGAAAAGATGTCGAAGGCACGCGGCAACGTCGTCAACCCCGACGACGTCGTGAAGGAGTATGGGGCCGATAGTTTGCGATTGTTCGAGATGTTCATGGGGCCGCTCGAAGCGGTGAAGCCGTGGAGCACGAAGGGCGTCGAGGGCGTGTATCGCTTCCTCGGTCGCGTCTGGCGAATGATGATCGACGATGCCGCCGAAACGCCGAAGTTGCACGCGAATGTTCGCGACGTGCCACCCGATGCGGAGACGCTTCGCCTATTGCGTCGCACAATTCAAAAGGTGACCGAAGACACCGACGCACAGAAGTTCAACACCGCGATTTCCACGATGATGGAGTTCGTCAATCACACGACGAAACTCGAATCGCGACCGCTGTCGGTGCTGTCGCCGTTCGTGTTGTTGTTGGCCCCATACGCGCCGCACATCGCGGAGGAACTCTGGGCCGCACTCGGACACACCACCACGCTCGCCTACGCGCCGTGGCCGCAATTCGACCTGTCACTCACCAAGTCGAACACGATCGAAATCCCCGTGCAAGTGAACGGCAAAATGAAGGTGATTTTAACCGTGCCGCACGACATCGACGCCGCCACGCTGGAGGCCATCGCGAAAGCCGACCCGAAGATCATCGAAGCGATCGCCGGAAAAACGATCCGGAAAGTGATCGCGAAACCGCCACAAATGCTGAACCTCGTCGTGGGGTGAAAGCCCACGGACGTGAGCTTTGGGTTATTTTCGCAACCCGATCCGACCCTCAGTTGTTGCCGGTGGATCGGGTTGCCATTGCGGGTAGGATCGGGGTGGCCGCGTACGTGAGAAAGTGGTTAGCCCGACGCGCTAGCGCCGAAACTCGCAAATGATCTGCCGCTACGCAGCGATTTTGACGTAGTCGAAGTCGTGAGACTTCGGGACGCGGGAAGTCGCGGCGTCAGAAGTCTCACGACTTCCGCTACGAAGCGATTCTGATGCTTCGCTATCCTCTCGCGGAGCGAGAGGGCTACATCAGAAGTCTCACGACTTCCGCTACGAAGCGATTCTGCTGGCGTCGCCGGATGAGCCATATAACAGACCCGGCCAGCAGGAACCGACGGCCGTTCCACGATGTCGTCGCGTCCGCACGTCCTGCTCGTTGTGGATTTGCCGATTGTAGCGTCGGGCACGAATAGGTAAGTCTGGCGAAACGAATCGGTCGCCGCTTGTCAATCGGGTGCAGGATCGGGTACTTTGGAGGAGACGGGGAATTCCTACGATGACGAACAACCGGCGTAGCCGATTATTCGTCTAATAGATGGGATTCCCTCGAATGCCTTCTCCGTCACGATCCTGCGCCGAGGTGTTAGCGATGCCGTTTCGATCTTTCAGCCGTTGGTTGTCGCCGTCCCCCCGTCGTGCATCCTCTGCGGCTCGCTTGCAGATGGAACTCCTCGAAGGCCGCGAAGTGCCAACCGTAAACTTGGCGGGCATCGCCAACACCGATCAGCCGAATAACAAGCCATTGTTCATCCCCGTTACCGCAACGAACGCGCCGAACGGCCCGGTGACGATTACCGCGAGTTCCGATAATAGCTCCGTCACGACGGAAGTCGTCGCGGGTGGCCGTTCCGTTAAGCTCGATGTCTCGGGCACCGATAAGCTCGGCGTCGCCTTCACGGGATCGCTGACGCTGCGATTATTTGAAGACGTGGCTCCGCTCGCAACGGGAACGATCATCCAGCTTGCGAACGAGGGTTTCTACAACGGCAAACTGTTCCACCGCGTGTTGCCGGGGTTCGTGATCCAAGGCGGTTCGCCGAATGGCGATGGTCAGGGTGGGTCGAGCAAGCCCGATGTCGTCGATGAATTTAACTCGCAATATACCTTCGCCAGCAACGGTATCGTCGCGATGGCCAACGCCAAAGACGACAATAACAACTCGCAGTTTTTCATCAGCGATACCGATCTGCCACTCGCCAGTCGCCCGCAGAGCCTGAACTTCAATCACTCGATCGTCGGTTTGCTGACGAGCGGCTTCGAGACTTACAAGAAGATCATCAATACCACGACAACGGGTTCGCCAGGCGGTGAGAAAAGCATGCCGGTGAATCCGGTCACGATTACCAAAGCGACGGTCTTCACCGATACCGCGAACGGCGTGGTGAAAGTCAGCTCGGCCGCTGGGTTCACCGGTACCGCAGGCATCACGATCGGTGCCACCGATGGCGACAACACGCCGACGAGCACGACGTTCCGCACGAACCTCGTTGCCGATACCACGAATGATCGCGCGTTCCTCAACACGATCGCCGACGTGCGCACGAACCCAGGTACGGCAGTCACTTTTACGGCACGCGGAACCGACCTCAACAACGACAAACTGACGTACGCAGTTGGCAGTGCCACGAGTTTATTCACGGCACCGACGAACGCGACGGCGGCCATCGATCAGAACACGGGCCTCGTGACGCTGACGCCCGCTGCGGGCTTTACCGGCACGATCGACTTGCTCGTCGGCGTACGCGATCAGACGAACCGATCGGGCGGTGCCACCCTCGACGTGGCCGGGAATTTCGACACGCAACTCGTGCGGCTGACGGTTCGTGCTCCGGGCGATACGACTACGACACTCTCCGTGTCGAAACTGAACCCCGGCGTCGGCCGCACGGTTCTGCTCAGCGCATCCGTCGCGGGCGATCCTGGCATCGTCGGCGCGGTCAAGTTCTTCGCGAACGGCGTGGAAGTGGGCAGTTCGCGGTTGCTCGAAGGGCGTGCGCTACTCACGACATCGTTCGCTGCGGTCAGCACGCAAACTGTCACGGCTCAGTTCGTGCCCGATAACACCGCCAGCACTACGAGTACATCGACCGCCGCCGCCGTGACGGTTGTGACCGGTACCGCACCGGTTGCAATCCGCGCGTCGAGCGTCGATTTCGGCCAGTCGCCGACTGTGGTCGTAACGAACGCCGATGGTTCGGCCCGCTTCACGCTCAATCCGTTCGAAGCGACGTTCACCGGCGGCGTTCGCGTGGCGGTCGCCGATGTCAACGGCGACGGTCAGGACGATATCATCACCGTGCCGGGCTTCGGCGGCGCGCCGATCATCAAGATCTTCGATGGCACCAACGGTACGCTCATCAGTCAGAAGATGATTTTTGAAGATACCTTCCGCGGCGGTTTGTACGTCGATGCGGGCGATGCGTCGCAACTGGGTTACGCCCAGATTCTGATCGGTGCGGGGTTCAACGGTGGGCCGCGCGTCAACCTCTACGATGCCGTCCGCGATGTCTCGCTGCTGAACTACTTCGCGTACGATCCGAACTTCCGCGGCGGTGTGGCGGTCGATATGTCCGATTTACGTGGCGGTCTTCAGCAGAACATCGTGACCTCGCCCGGCAAAGGTGGCGGCCCGCAAGTGAACGTCTACGACGGCTTGCCATTGAGTGCATCGGAAGTGCCGACGAAACGCGGTAGCTTCACGGCAGGTGCCGACGCCAGCACCGCTGGTCTCCGCGTCGGGGCGGATGTCCTTTCCACCGGTGCGAACCCACGACGTGCGATCCTCGTCGGGCCATTCACGCCCGATAGTGCGGCTCTGACGACGACCTTCGACCCATTCGACAAAGGCGTGTTCAGCTGAGTGGGAATGGGAGGCTCTTCTCCACGTTAGAAATCCCAGGCGGTTCGCATTCCGAAGCCGTGGAGGAGGCCGTTGGCGGGGCTGCCGTTGACGTAGCGATCCGTGAGGATGTAGTTCGACTGAATCTTCGCGTTGGGCGTCAGGAACCAGTTCAGGCCGAGCGCCAATTCGTGCGTGACGCCGCCCTGAATCCCCTTGTCCGTCAGGTCCAGATACGAATAGCGTGCGGCCAGTTGCCACGCGCCGGTGCCGCGTTTCTCGCCGGTCCAACTTAACGGACGCCGCGGTGTGACGCGCGTGAACGCCATGCGTTCGTGATCGTAGCTGCGATGCTCGCCCGTTAGGAAATAATGCATCTCGACGTAGCCACCGTGGTAGAACGTGTTGCCGTACGGCACCCGCGTCGTACCCACAGGCAAAGCGGTTTGCGACAAAAACGACATCGCGTATTCGGTCTGAAACGAGAACGCCCCGAACACGCCCGCCATCTCGGGAATGAGCGTATTCTGTCGGCTGCCGAAGATCACCCCGGTATCCGAAATGAGGCTCGCGATCCCACTCGGCGCACTTCTCACGCCGAACCGCGTCCGGTAGCGCGTCTGATCGTCGTCGAGATCGCGATGGCTCGCCCCGACGCCGACGTGCAACAGTTTTTCGCCTTCATTCTCGTAAATCGGCAACACGACCAACCGCCCAGTCAGGTCGGTTTCATTGCGCCCGATGTTGTAACCGAAGACGTTCCGCGTATTTTTGAACAACCCGATCGAGTAGTAGCCGCGTTTGTCCGCCAGGAAGTTTTGGAACGTCGTCGCTCCCATCGAGAAGCCGTTGTTGCCGTTCTCGGTGAAGGCATCGAAGATCGGCGAGCGTTCGAGGAAGTTCAGATATTTACTACTGGTGGTATGCTCGAACGAGATCGGTTGCTTCTGATTGCCGATGCGGATATTCCCGAGATATGGCACCTCGCGGAACGTCAGGTTCAACTCGGTCGGCACCGAAACGTTGATCGCACGTAACGGGCTGTTGTTGACGACGAAGGAGTTGACGAAATCGTATTCGACCTTGAATTCGATCGTTTTGTTGTAAACGCCATCCACGCCGAGCCGCGAGCGCCGAATCGCTACGCCATCCTCGAACGGCGTGACTCCGGGCAGGTTCTGGCGAATGCTCGACGGAGCCGCGTACGACACCATGTCGAACTGAAACCGACCGACCGGCTGAAACGTAAACAGCCCGTCTTCGCTCGTGAAGATCGGCCCGTTCTTCCACTTGCCCTTCAGGCTCAGCGGATCGGGCTTCTTTTCCTTGTCTTCGAGCCGATACTCGGCCACCGGCACAATGGCGTCGGCAGGCGGCGGCAGTTCTTGCGAACGCGCCACGGAAAGCCACGCGAATATCGCGATCGAACAAAAACGGTACTTCACTGCCAGTCCCCCAAGAATGGTGGCGGGCAATAGACAGGGTTTCGGAAGAAGTCTAGGCCAGTCGAAACGCGAAGGTGGCGTATCAGAAGCGGCTCATGTAGTGAGGCCGGTGAACACTCATGTAGCTGGCCTCTGTGAGGCCGGTGAGCACTCATGTCGCTGGCCTCTGTGAGGCCGGTGAGCACTCATGTCGCTGGCCTCTGTGAGGCCGGTGAGGCACTCAGCGACAAGACCGGGGTCACAGACCCCGGCTACATATACTTCGAGCGGGGAGATTCGATACGTTTTGTTAGCCCGCAGCGCCAGTTTTGAAGTTGCGCTGTTTGCAGATACGCCCAGGGGTACGACGAAGCGTCTAACCCTGGTCTGTCAGATTTAACCCCGTTGGGGTAAGAACTGGCTATGCATTTACCCCAACGGGGTTCGATCTTT
>JAYVQG010000122.1:0-31407 GCA_043757025.1 Limnoglobus sp. | reverse complement strand
GCGATACAGCTCACTCGCCACGCGATCTGCCCGCAATGGAACTACACGATCCGCCCACATCCGAAGCTCACGGAGTAATTCTTGGACAGGTACTATGTTGCCGTTCGCACGCGCCCGGACGACGGATCGCAAGCTGCGTCTCTTCGCTGTTGCGTGTTGCAAGAACGTATGGAGTTTTTTGCCGAAGTACTCACGCGCTGCCGTAGGAGTGGCCGAACTCTATGCGGATGGCTTTGCCACGATCGCGCAACTGAAGGAAGCTGAGCAGCAAGTGTCGCAAGATGCGATAGAAGCCGGGTACAGTGATGGGACGATAGTCTGTGGTTCGTATGCGGCAGTCAAGTCAGCGTGGATTGCTGCCGAAGGAGCATCCCGCGCTACTACGGTAGCTGGATGGAAGCCGATGTCAGTCCCGAAACCAGTCCGACGCAATACTGCCGAACATTTGCGCGTGACGCAGCGTGCGTATGAAGTCTGGCGACAAAAACGATTCTGTGAACAAGCTCACCTTTTACGAGACATATGTAACCCTTTTCACAGAAACGTAATTGGGGTTTTTCCATCGACTGTGATTGAATTTGAAAAGATGCTCCAAGATTTAGACACAGAGATGGAGAACATCCTCGACCCGATGGGGTTCCAAAAATACGCGACCGAACCGCGATGGGTCGATGAAGAGTTCGACAAAACTAAGAGCAATACGTTGACCGCTTTTGAGCAAAAACTAGTGGGTAAATTTGCAGAGGCACTGGAGGCGTTCCGCGAAAGCGACGAGCACGCAAACCATTCGGAGAATCAACCCAGGAACACCGACTTTCAAACAGTTGTCGAACATGGGTTTCGTGTCAGTTGTGAATGTACCCCAGTCGACAAAAAAGCGTATCGACTTTGTTGGCTTTACAGTTGCTGGAAACAGATCGAACAGGATCAACCGCTATCCGGTGTACAACCCGTACTGATAAGCACAAACATCGCGGATCCAGTTCTCGAGTGGGCGAAAGCCACGGCGATGATGGAAAAGGAGTTCCGCGTTTCCGAGTGGTGTGGTAATTCCTCGGAAAACATACGGGTGAACTACAAAAAAGCGTTCCAATAAACGCCTCATGCCCGTTTCCACCAGGCGAGCGCGAAGAAGGCGGCGCTGGCGATCAGGAAGCCGGCGGCACGGTCTTGGCGTTGTGGTAGGCGGTCGTCTTCCACGTCTTTTGTCGGGTACGGTTCGATGTGGACGCGGAACCAGTTACCGAGTGAAATTGGCTCTTGCCTAGCCGGGTAGTACGTACCTTTGGCGTCGTCGGCGATTGCTTTTGCCGTCGTTTCATGCAACTTCGTTTGCACCGGCGTCGGGATGCCATCCGCGTTGGTGGCTTCGAGGAGTTCGCCGTTCGTTCGCAGTAATGGCGACTCGCGGGCTGGGTCGCCGATGCCGATGACGTGTACGGGGATGCCCAGCTTGCGGGCCGCGTTGGTGCCGAGCGCCCACTCGCGATCCTCGGCGGGATCGTCGGCGTCGGTGAGTAACACGATGTCCTGATAGCCGGGAAAGCGCGGGTCGTGCGCCTCGGTGGCGGCGGCGAGTGCGGCCCCGATTCGCGTGCCGGAGATCGCATCGTCGGTGGGGCGAATCTCGGCGGGCGGGGCGCGGGCATCGAGTTCTTCGAGCCGCATATTGAGATGGTCGTAATCGGTGGTGAGCGGCACGATGAGCTTAGGGCGTGCGGCAAACAGCACGATCCCCACGCGGTGCCCGCCCTTCTTTCGTAAAGTTGCGATCAGGTCTTTCGCGCCCGCCACGGCGGCCTCCCAGCGCGGCACCGGCTTCGGCCCCATCACGTCGTCCGCCCACATACTTCGGCTAAAATCGAGCACCAACACGAGGTCGCGGCCGACCGCCACGCCCTGATTCTCGCCGATGCCCCAGCGCGGCCCCGCGAGGCCCACCGTCAGGCACAGCCACGCGAACGTCATCGCGACGATGCCCCAGAAACGCCGCGGATTCGGTTCGGTTTGGAGTGTGGCCACCGTGGCCGGCTTGCCGAGCGCCGACACCCGCCGCCGGTGTCGCCACGCCGCAAACCACGAGAGAAGGGAAAGCACGACGGGCACGAGCAACAGCCAGAACAGCGACGGCCTGGCAAATCGCACGCCGTTCAGAAAGTCCTTCCCGTCGGCGAAGAAGGCTTGAAAACCAGACGGGAAGTCCATGGCCCCTCAACGTGGGGCACGTTTTTAACGTGCCGTTTTATGGCACGTTAAAAACGTGCCCCACATAAGCAAAGACATTTCCCACAACCTATCGCGGATAGATCCGCCCGAAGTACGGCACCACGCCTTGATAATACGGACTGTTCACATCGAAGTTCGGCTGCGCGCCGGGATTCGCAAGTGTCGCGTTGCTGATCGATGTCCCCGCTGATATTGCGACTGCGGGTACCGCGGTCAGTGTCACCGTTGCGATACCGGTATTCGAGTCGAAGATTTCATTCGGGTCGATCGTCGAATTGCCGTTGATGTCGAAGCCAATCACAGACACCGTTACCAATTGCGCGTTCGCTCCCGTTCCGACGATCAATTTCGTCCCGGCCATGATTTCGCCGACCCGCCCCTCGTAGTTGACAAAAATCTTCGTCCCGTTGGTCCCGTTCGCACGGAATTGTATCGTGGCCGAACCCGCTGCGGGTGGTGGGCTGCTGACCGCCGTCTCGCTTATCCAGAGATCTTTCACTTGCGTGGGTGTACCGGGTGGTACGGGGTTCGCGTCGACTCCCAGCATCGAACGATCCACGACGGCACAGAACTTCGCTCGCATGTCGCCAGGGATTTCGTCGAAGACTTCCTTACCGAGCACGACGGGGTTCCCGGTATTAATCGTCCCAGGGTTTCGCACCTCGAAGTAACCGACGGTCATGACGACCATGTAAGTATCGGTGGTGGTCGTGATGTTGTTCTGCATCTTGCGAAGCATCTCAGCCTTCTGGTACGGGTGCGTACCTGCGCCCCCAAAGATAGCAGGCGTACCTGGGGTCATCCCACTGCGAAGAATCGTATCCTGCAATCCGCTTCCGCCAGGCAACAATCCACCGGACGCGAAGGATGCCGTGCCGAAAGACTTGAACGGCCGATCCATTCCTCCTTCGTCGATTGTTGCGTTGGGTTGGGGAACGTTATTCACATCCCAAGTTGGCGTACGACTACTGATCAATTTGCCCCAGAGCGTTGTCGTTGTATCTGCCGGTAACGTTGTATTGTAAACGTCCGTGTTTATGAAGCCATTGCTCGCATTTGCATCCAGAAGCGATTCCACCACGCGATGATCCCAGACCATGTTCAAGTTAATCTTGCCCGCAACGCGACCACCGAACGGGGTGTCGTACGTTCGCGGTTTCGTGCCCAGGAGTTCGAGCGCACGATGGAGGGGCACGTTCGCCGTCGTCCATTGAGCGACGTGCTGGTGATAGTTTGGTGGCGAAGCAGGGGTTGCGAAACGGTGCGTGAGTTCGTGAGGCTTGAACGGCGACACGGTCAGCAATTCGGTTTGATTGATCAACGGGCGGTCCAAGTGTGTAAGCCACTGGAACGGGAGTTGAATCGTGCTATCGGATACCATCGCACCCGCAGTCTGTCCGTTGTGGCGGAACAATGTCTGTTGTGGTTGATTCATCGGGGCGGGAGTCGGACTCTGACCGACGGTCAGCGAGTTCGGAAAGAACGCGGGGGCAGGAGGATTGCCTGGGAGGGCCGGTCCGGTTTCCTGGCCGGTATACGGTTGCACGCGACCGATGCCCGAGCGGCGGGTGATAGTCGGACCAGGCATCGTACGTGTCCCCAACAGCGGCAAGCCGACCGGTCCTTGTACGACGCGAATACCATCATTCGCGGTGATGTACGACATGTAATCGACCGTGATGTACGGGTTGAACGGTGATTCGGGCAAATACGGATTTGCGAGCCGACGCAGTACGACGGCATGATCCTTGACGTTGTTGAGGACATTCATTGGCAAATTCGCTTCTGTCGTACGGTTGATATCGTACTGCAGTGGCGTCGCAGTGCCCGTGAGTAGCGATGGGTCCGCAGGAACGTATTCGTTGGGTGGCATTGCCGTATCGGGGGCCACTTGTGGGCCGACGACGGCGAAGCCATTGCGGTTCGGTGGTGCAGAGGACGGCGCGCCATTATTCGGCTCGACGCGTTGGGCGAGTAACGGATTCCCTGCGTTCGTCAGGTCGTTACTATCGGCTTGCACTTTGGCGACGGCACTCGTCACGTTACCGAGAACATTACCGTTTGACAGCTGAAGATCGCTTCGGACGAGTGCGCCTCTGTCAAACACTTGAATGCGATACGGCGAGTGCGTGCCGAATTGGAGTGGCACGCTACCGAGTGCTGCGGGATCAGGCCCTGCGAGCGGTGTGGAAGCCACGGTTTCCGAGTTCGACGGATTGAGCAATTCGACGAAGAATCGCACTTTGAAATTGTTGTTCGCAGCCATCCCACCGCGGTCGGCCACATCGTTCGTGACTTCCGAATAAACTTCGTTAATCACCAATCGTGGTTTCTCGACGCCGAAGACAACGCGATCATTGATCGCGGTCGGGCCGAAGTTGAGCGGATCGAACAGGCCCATCGTCGCAGCCGGATCGGGGTTCCAGACGAATGGCGTACTCACGTCGTCGTTGTCGATGTAGTCCACGATATTCGCCGACAATTGCGCGAGGTAACGAAGCGCGTCGTAGTCTTGAACTGTCGCGGTAAACGTCAAAGTACCGCTAGTAACAACGTAACCAGTCGATGGGTTCGGAAGCAAGATGCTCACACCGGACGCGGTGTTGGTCACAACGGCCTTCGCACCTGTAGCCAAGATCAAGCGTGCGAAGATTTCTTTGGCAAGATTATTCCTGTCGATAGTGGCTTGCCCAAAGCGTGCCGCCATCGTTCCCACGTTCGTTGCGTGTGCGAGCGATTGGTTAGTGTCCGAACGATAATCTGCAAGCGGGCGATTGAGGTCGACGGCTCCTAACGCAGCGACTTTCGACTGCAACAAAGTGATCGTCGCTGCTGTCGCATTTGGGAAGTCGGTGATTGCGTTGGTGGGTGAGCCAGCCGGTGCAACGAGTGTGCTAGTCAGCTGCTGCTCAATGGCTAGAGTCGCATCGACCAATTGGCCTGCGGCACTCACTGTCAGCGCGCGAGCTGTGTAGTCGCGGTAGTTCGGCATCAGCCCTGGACGGTTCAGCGAATTACTGATCGTCGTCACCAAAGCGCGGTTGATGTTGGAGGGGTCTTGCAAACCGTAGCCGGTTAGGCCGGTTGGTGGTGATTGTGGCGTTGCGCTGAAAAACGGATCGTTGTAATCGGACTGTGTGCCGGA
This sequence comes from Limnoglobus sp., assembly GCA_043757025.1. Classification (GTDB taxonomy): domain Bacteria; phylum Planctomycetota; class Planctomycetia; order Gemmatales; family Gemmataceae; genus Limnoglobus. The sequence goes on along the minus strand of JAYVQG010000122.1, from coordinate 26,036 downwards.
GTAGCGGGTGACAGCGCGGCGAAGGTCGGTGTGAGGGAACAACTTCGGCTGTCCGGGAGGGCCACCCGAACCCCACGAGAACGGGTTGAACAAGCTCGGGTGTTGACTATCTTCGATGTTCCCGGATGTCGATGAATCAAAACCCGCTGGATACGTTGGGTCGGATGAAAAATTCATTGGCATTACCATCGGCGAGCCAACAGTGCTGCCGTCCCAGTTGACGGAGGAGTACATCTGCGTTGACTGTAAAGCGGTTGCCAGAAATGGCATCGACGACAAATTCGTTCCGCGTGCGTTTGGCGTAGAAGGGGCAGGCGAGCCGGTTCGCGATCGGAGTATGTTCGTCGGATCGCCGGGATTGGTCACTTGCGAAAGACTGACTTCCCACGGTCCAAATCCATTCGTACTCGTGCCTTTTGTATTCCCCGCCACGTTCAAATTCACGCGACCGTCGAGCGGCAGCACCGTGGCGGCGACGAGCGGGATGATGTTGCGGCCACGCCAGTTGATCACGGGCAAGTTCGCGTTCAGCCAGATGGCATCGTTGAGCTGCACGCCATCGGTGCCGACGATATTCTGCACGTCGCCGGTGTACGTGCCATCGGGGTTCATCGGCGGGTAGGGGAAGTCGGTTACTGGACCACGACCATCGCCAGAATTGTAAGTATGATCGACGGGGCGCGGTCGCAGGATCAAGTAACGGCCGATGTCGTTCGTCCAGTTCGGGTTCAATTGGTCGAGGTCCGATTGACCGACCGGTTGAGTGGAATTACGGAACAGAGTCGGTCGGTGGTACGACGCGAGTACGATTCGGCCCGTGTTCGGGTCTTGTACTGCAACGCACATGTTGTTGCGGTCGGGGTACGTGTATGGCGCGTTCTTCGCAACGTAGGTCGGCGGCATCGGCAGAGCGTTAATCGCCGTGTTGAACTGCGTGCTGTTGCGATAACCCATGTGTTCGGGGTCGACGATATGTTGCGAAGCGGGCACGGGGTTGCCGCCCGCATCGCGGACGAGCTGGTTCATGTAGTTGACGACTTGCTGACGATTGACCGCGACTGTTCCCGTTGCGGTCGGCAGCGTCAGCGATTCCGCGAACGTCCCGATGCCGTTGTACGGCACGTTGTTCCCGCTCGCGCCACCGTAGACGAGGCGGGCCATTTCGTGGCCGCGGAGTGCGGAGAGCGTGTCGTTGTTGATGTCGGTGGCGGGCGTGTACAGCATCTGCTGGAGGAAGCCGTTGGCGGCGGGCAGCGGGTCGGGGTTTGAGGCGACCGACATCGCTTCGCGGCGGATGCGGGCGGCGAGTGCCTCGGACTCGGCATACAGTGCGAAGCTGAGCGCGACGACCGCGAACAGCGCGAGGAGCGTCAGCACGATCAGCAAGATCGCGCCGCGACGTTCGCCCGCTCGGCGTGTGGCATTCATTCGGAGTATCATGGCGTCACCTCGTAATGGTGCAAGTAATTCTATGGTGCAAATCGCGGCGATAGCGGGTAGCAATTGACTCCAGCGTCTACCCACCCACCCAACCGTGGACTCATTCCCGAATTTCGGAACCAACCTAACCCAGTAACGACTTACGTCGAATTTCAAAAGTTACATGTCCTGGATCAGCGTAATTTGCCGGGCCAGTTTGTTTTTGGGATCGTAAATCCGCAGCTTGATCTGAATCGCCTTCAGGCGAATCGGCAGGGGTACGTAGCTCAGGTTCGGCGCGAATATCGGCGGAGGCTGTGGATTGCCGGGATTCGTGAGTACCTCGGGCCGCGCCCAGTTGTTGTGAGGGGGGCGATCCGTCCAGGTGTCGAAAACGCGAGGCCGCGCGAGGTCAGCAGCAGTGAGGTTCGACCGGCTAAACGACGGGTTGCCCGAACCGCTCGGATACGTCGCGCTCATCGGTTGCGACTGGTACGGCGGCAGGTCGTCGAACGGGGCTTCGTTGGGGGTATTCCAACCTGTCGGGAGAGCGCCAAAGCCTGCATCCCAGTTGGCTTTGATTTCAAACGAGATCACGTTGGATTGCAGAATGTCGTCGCCAGCGCTTGATCCGGTTAGCGGGGTGAAGTCGTCGACACCCGCTGCCGATCGCGTGCCGGTTTTCCCACCGAGTCGGAAGTCTGGTACGGTGATGTTACCGGGGCCGTTCAGTAGTTTCTCTTGTCCGGGTGGTGCAATCGCACGGTTGCAACTCATCCCAGGCGATGCGACTTGACTCGTAAGCCACGAAATTCCTGTGTTGTCGTTCGCTGTCAACACGCGGATGCGGCGATACAGGGTGTATAATTGCGTGGTACCGGAGGCGGTCGTTCCCGTCGATGTCGGGCTAAGGAAGTACGCCACTTCGGCCCACTGCGAGCAGTATTTTGAAGTCGAAGGTTCCAGATTGGTCAAGCTCATCGATTGCAAGAATGCGTTTTGAATCGCAGTGGCGCTGTTACCCGTCAGATTGGCGGTGAAGGCGCGATCTTGACGCGTGCCGGGCAGTTTGATCGCCATATGTAAGATGTGGCCTTTGTTCGCACTTCCATCGGCCTTGGTGCATGGGATGCCGTCGGGGTCCAGGCCGGGTAATGCCACCGTGCCGCCTTCCAACGCACTTGCGGATTCCTGCTGAATGCGGAAAAAGCCGCGGAATGGCGGGCGGGCGGCGGGATCGCCAGAGCCGATCTTGTCGAAGCGAATGCCGCTCACCCGTATCGGTTCGCCGACTTGGTTTTCCAGGTGCGTGGCGGCGAGGTCGGACTGCAACACGGTGCCGGCGACGGCGAGACGCTCTTGCAGTTCGCCCGTCGATTTCAGCACGCTGAAGGTGTCGAGGCCCGCGGCGAACGCCTGCGTCATGACGACCATAATCAACATGCAGAGGCCCGCAGCGACTAACACTTCGATGAGCGTAAAGCCGGGGCGTCGGGTTCGTGCGGTTCGCGGAATATTCATCGGACCCTCTTGCGGGCGTAGGCGTTCGGAGGATGTTCGAGGCTTACTTACCGGTCAACTGCGGACGTTCGAAAACTTCGGACAGCCCGGTGAAGACGATGACGCGGGTGGTGCTAAAGTTCAATTGCTCACTGCGAATCGGCGTTTGCAATTCGATGTCGAGTGTGCCCGCCACTTCGTCGTTGGCACTGACGACGCGGTAAAACTGAAGCACGTTCTGCGTGGGTGTCACTGTCGATGTTCCATCGAACGTGTGTAATGCAATCCAGCGACCCTTGCTCACGGGTGGCCTTGCCCCGGTTGGATACGTGAATGTCAGTCCGGAGCCACTGAGAGACGTCGGTGTAAAGACCGCTTCGCCGTTCGGAATCGCATAACCGGGTGCGCGGCCATCGAACACGAGGATTGATAAGTTCGCGAGGTTCTCGGACGAACGTGCCGGGCGCTGTACAATCGCGAGCCAGTTGTAGCGGCCACCGCGCTCGACGGGCACCGATGCGGTCGGCGCACCCGTACCGGTTTGATCGTAAGTCAGATCGTCGAGTAGCGTGCAGAACCGCAATCGCTGCTGGAAACTCCCTGTAACGGAGTTGATGAGGTTCTTTCTCGGTAAACCGGCTCGATTCGCACCAGTCACCCAACTCTTTGCCGTTGCTGTTTGGGAAAACTCACCAATTGGATCGAGGAAAACGGGGTAGCTCGCGGTGACCGTTGGATCGATTTGCAAGCTACCGTTGGCTACGCCCGATGCCGTCTCTGGATTGTTCATCCAGTTAAACAGGTTCGGGTCGTAAGTCTGTCGTTGCTCCACCGCGTCGCGCCAGTAGTTGCGTATCAGGGAGTCGGCTTGGCGGGCGGCTTCGGCGGTGCGGCTGTCCTTCAGCGCTTGGCCCATTTGCAAGGCACCGAGCGGGAACAGCGTCAGCAGCGAGATCATGCCGAGCGCGGCGACGAACATCGCAACGAGGGCTTCGGTCAAGGTCAGGCCGGGGCGTCGGGCCATCGGCATTCGGGTAATCATCGGTAATCCCCAGTGGGGTTTCGTCGTTTATGAAAGAGGCCGTTACAGCCCGGTATTGATGCCGTCTTTCGCGAACTTATACGGGTCGTTTTGCGAGATCGGCGCGACGTTCTGCGTCGCAATCGCACCCGTCTTCGCGTAGATCGCAATCAGGATCATCTGACCCGCTTTATCGAGGTCAGTTTGATTCGTCAGATCGATCGCCGCAGGGTTGCGGTTGATATCCCGCATCAGGCAAACGATCAGACCCTCAGAGGCGAACATCACTTCCCCAGACGGGGCAAAGAGTATGTCGCGGTTTACCCCAACGAGCGGGATATTGTGGTTGTAAATTGGCGACATTGGTGGCCCCGTTTTCACCGACGATGCGAGGTCGATCACCATACCCAACGGCAACTGTTGCGTCGGCTCGCCGAGCAACGGGCGAGCCTGACGGTAGATGCCGAAGTTCGCGGTGACGTAAACGGGGTTCAACGGCTGCCCCGCACCGGGTGTCGGTGAGTAAGCCGCACCGAGATCGGGCAGACGCAATTTATGATCCGTAGGGTTTAACCCAACACTCAGTTCGATCGTGGCCCCTGCGGGCTTCGAAGCGGCAGGGTAACCGGAGGCGTCTGCAATGGCGTCGACTTTGTACGCGCCACCGAGTTCGGGAATCGTGAACAAATCGCCGACCGAAACGGAGGCGGAAAAGTCCGCGTATGAGACACCCGTGAGGAACACTTGTTTGTCGGTAATCATCAAGGGTGAACCGCTCGCGCTGTACACGAGTGCGAGCCGTGCCCCCGGCGGCACGATGTAAGGCTCAGGCATCTCGATGTAGGCGATTTCCCTGCATGTGGAGCCTGTGGAATCCATGATTAGCCGCACGCCGCGCGGGGCGCGGTCGCGGAGGGCGCGGTTCTTCGCGACGAGCATCCATTGGCTGACGCGGTCGGCGGAACCGACGGTCTTGTACGAGTCGAAGGCGCTCGACTGCGAGACGGCCACGGCAAGGCCGAGGAGCGTCACGGCGAGTGCCATCGCCACGAGAAGCTCGATGATCGTGAACGCGGGCCGTGCGGCTGGAGTTCGGTATGGAATGCGCATGTTAGTTCCCCCGTTCGCCTTCCCGGCGTAGCCGGTATCCGAGGATGTTGTCGGTGTCGGCCGGCACGGTTACGAGACCGCCCGCATTGACGTTGAGGCCGTCCCAGTTTTTGTTCGCACCGGCGCAGATAATCGTTGGTAGCCAGTTGGTGTTGAATACGTTTGCCGGAGCCAGACCGAAACCCGCACCCGCCGCCGCACTGCTCACGGGTGTGGCAGGTTGGATCGTCCAACCGCCGCCAGCAGTCAACCGCTTTAGTGGATCGAACGGGTCTTTACCTTGGTTCGGCTTCACGAATGGCGCGGCGTCGATCTCCCCGTTCATCGCCCAACGAACGTACGTCAGCGGAGTGCCGTAAGTATCGGAGTAGACTTTGAAGTCGTAAAATTGATCGACGCTCATCGCGTCTTTAATCTTGAATCGGACGGTTTTAGTGAGCGAACCGGCCGCTTCGTCGGAGAAGGCCGCACCGCGTCCCGCACGTTGCGTGAGCATCAAGTACAGAAGTACAGCCGACTGTGTGTTCGGCTCGTTCACGTCCGCCGCGTTAGCCGGTTCGATCAACGGCAAGTTGCTAGGACTCGTAACATCCTTCAGCCCAGCGACCGCCGCGAAGGTTGCGCGTCTCGGCAACGACGTGTTGTACGCCGGTAAACCAGTCGGCGTGAAGTTCGTCGCCGTTGCCGCTTCCAGAAACGTCTGCGGGAAGGTATTCTTCATCCGCAGGTGCATCCAGAGCGCTTTCGCGCGATCGCGGTCGCCCGCAGCGAAGTTTGTCAGCGTCTGGATCGGCACAGGGTACGTGTTGTCTTTGAACTCTTTCTCGGCGGTGTCGCGCTCGGCGCTCCACTGCTGGTTCAAGCCCGTACTGAGCTTCGCTACGGTCGTCTCGTTGGCCTTGATCTCCGCACTGCCGCGGACTCGAAAGTACGCGCCGACGCCGATGGCCGAGAGAACCGCCAGGATGGCAATGACAACGAGCAGTTCGATGAGCGTGAAGCCCGCTCGCGAACGATGGTGTAACGCAGTCATGAGCAGTCTCCTTTAATCAGCCGCGCTGAGCTTGAGTTTGCGGAAGTTAACGAAGTCGTCGGCCCCTTCGTCGCGGTTATCGACGTAGTCGCCGCTACCCGCCACGAACGTGTAGTTCGTGCCCGACGTCGGTTGGCCGCGACCGAAGACGCCGTTGGCACCACCGGAGATAATCTGCACGGTTTTGTCGTTGGCGAACTTGGCATTGGAATCGCGGAACGCCTTCGGGCCGCGTTTGTCCGCCGGTGTCGCTGCCGCCCACGGCGACTTGTCGCCACCCCACGGCCCGATGGTCACGATCGGCGATGCCGCAAGTGCGCCGTCAAAGAAGTAGTCGTTGCCGTTGTTACTGGTCATGTACAAATACGGGTGGCCATAAGTATCCACGAGCCACTTCTCGGTGTTGCCCAGGCTCGTATCGCTGGTGAACCGCGTCCCGTCGTAATTCGGGTTGTACTTCGCGTTCCGATATTCGCTCGGTTTCATCAGACTGTTTTGACTAATTTCCACGAACGATGCGACGCGGGAACCGCCGACGCTGTACTTGAATGGTTGCGTCGGATCGGTCGAGAGACCGGTGTATCCCATGAACGAACCGCCGCTCATGAACACAACGAGGCACTGATTGCTATCGAGCAATGCCGGAGCGCTTCCGAGGATACCTTCCGATGCAAGATTGGACGCCGTGGGCAGGACGGTGGGTGCCTGTGGGTTGCCGGCCGCATCCAATTTGCGGAGGCCATTGTCGAGGAGATTGATGCGACCGTAAACCCGTTGCAAGAAGACGATTTCTGGAGACGCATCGGAGAAGCCGGAGTAGTACACCCCCATCGGATCTTTGTACGCCGAAGCGAATCGGAACGTGAAGTTTGTGCCAGCACCCCGGTCGGGTGGGTTGACGCCGTACTTAGTCTTGAATGAGGCAATGCTGGTTTCCAACTGACGCAGAGCGGAAACGACGGTCACGTCTTTCGCTCGCGAACGGACCCGTTGCACGGCGGCCGTCGTCAGTGCGGCGAGCACGCCGATGATGGCAATCACGACGAGTAATTCGATCAGTGTGAAGCCGGGGCGAAGGGTCGCCCGTCGCGAGAGAGTCATGATTCGGGTCTCCTATATGGATGCGTGGCGAACACCCCGCAGACGATCGTCTACGGGTACTTAGCACCGATTATTTCGAGTTACTTCGATAAACCTTCGAGCAGCTTGATCAGCGGCAAGAACAGCGAGATCACGATCGCCCCGATGACGCCGCCCAAGAACACGATCATGATCGGTTCGAGCAACGAAATCAGCGATTTCACCAGTGTGTCGACTTCTTCGTCGTAGAAGTCCGCCACCTTATAAAGCATGGTGTCCAAGTCGCCGGTTTCTTCGCCGACCTCGACCATATTCACGACCATGTCGTCGACGAGCCTCGCTTCGCGGAGCGGGTCGGCGATGGTATCGCCTTCGCGGATCGATTCGAGAACCCGCTGGAACATGCGTTCGAAGACGAGGTTGTTCGCGGTATCTTTGACGATGCTGAGCGCTTCGAGGATCGGCACGCCGGAACTGATGAGCGTGCCGAGGGTGCGCATCGTCCGGGCGACGATGGTTTTCTCGACGAGGCTCCCGACGACGGGTATCCAGAGGACCATGCGATCCAGCGCGTAGTTCCCCGCTCTCGTCAGGCGTATGAGTTTCAGGAACAGGTACACGCCGAGCGGGAACAGCGGGATGACGTACCAGTAGCTGGCCATCCAGTCGGAAATTTCGATGAGCGTCTTGGTCGCCTGCGGGAGGGACAAGCCGAACTCGTCGAAGATCTTTTTGAACTTCGGGATGATCGCGACCATGATGAACGTCAAGATGGCGACGGCCACGCAGATCACGACGGCCGGGTAGACCATCGCCCCGACGATCTTCCGCTTCAGGCTCTGCGCCTTTTCCTTGAACTCGGCGAGACGCTGCAAAATGACTTCGAGGGCACCGCCCGCCTCGCCGGCTTTCACCATGTTCACGTAAAGCCGGTCGAAGCACTTCGGGTGTTTCGCCAACGACTCGGATAGCGTCTGCCCGGATTCGACATCTTCGACGACGTCGATCAACGAGTTTTTCAACACGCTCGGCTTCATCTGTTTTTCGAGAATTCGCAACGACCGCAACACGGGCAGCCCCGCATCTTGCAGCGTCGAGAACTGCCGCGTGAACACGCAGAGTTGCTTCTGCTTCACGCCGCCGATGGTGAAAGTCTTACGGCTCTTGCCGGTCTTCTTCTTTTTGCCTTTCGCGCCCTTGGCCGCCTGGGCGGCGGTCAACTTCGTGACGAAGTAGCCCATCGCCTTGATCTTCTGCGAGGCTTCGTCTTCGTTGCCCGCCTCGACCGAGTCTTTGACTTCCTGGCCGGAAGTATCGAGGGCTTCAAATTTATATGTCGGCATCGTCTTGGTCCTCTTAGTTTTTCCGCTTTCGGCCAGTAGTTATCAGTTTTCAGTTGACAGTTGTCAGAAGCAGCGGTCTTTTCTGGCTGACAGCTGATTACTGATAGCTGACAACGTTTTAGCCTTCTTCGTCCGAAATGGTCTCTCGCACGACTTCGTCGAGCGTCGTGGACCCTTCGTAGAGTGCGTCCAAACCGGCGTCGCGAAGGCTCATCGTTCCGTTTTTGCGAGTGTGAATGCGAATCTGGTCGGTCGAGGCTCCGCGGCTCACCATGTCGCGTAGGCCGTCGTCCATAATCAGCAGTTCGTACAGTCCGGTGCGGCCCTTGAAGCCGAGGTTGTTGCACTTGTCGCAGCCTTCGCCGTAGAAGAACTTGCGACCGGCGACCGCATCGGGGGTTAGGTTGAGTTCCATCATCTGATCGCGGGTCGGCTCGTAGCCGGTCTTGCACTTCGGGCAGACGCGACGGACCAACCGTTGGGCTTCGATCGCTTCGACGGTGGCCGTCAGCAAGAACGGCTCGACGCCCATATCTCGCATCCGCGTGATCGAACTCGGCGCGTCGTTCGTGTGCAGCGTGCTGAACACCAAGTGCCCCGTGAGCGAGGCCTGAATCGCGATCTGTGCGGTTTCCAAGTCGCGGACTTCGCCGACGAGAATCACGTCGGGATCCTGGCGAAGAATCGCCCGCAACGCGACTGCGAATGTCAGGTCGATGTCGTGGTTGATCGGGCACTGGATCAACCCGTCGATTTCGTATTCGACCGGGTCTTCGGTCGTAATGATCTTCGTTTCGAGGTCGTTCAGTTCCGATAGGGCCGAGTACAGCGTCGTCGTTTTGCCCGCACCCGTCGGCCCCGTCACGAGCACGATGCCGTTCGGCTTCTTGATGACGTTGCGGAAATCGCGCAGAATCTTCGGCCCCATGCCGATGCGGTCGAGGCTCAAACCGACGTTCGAGCGGTCGAGCACCCGGATGACGACGCTCTCGCCGAACAGCGTCGGCAGCACGCTCACCCGCATGTCGATCGGGTTGCCTCCGACGTTCAATTCGATGCGACCATCTTGCGGCAAACGCCGTTCGGCGATGTCGAGATTCGACATGACCTTGATCCGCGACGAGATCGCATTCGCGAGGTGACGGGGTGGCGGCACCATCTCGTAGAGCACGCCATCGCAGCGGTAGCGCATCTTGTATTCTTCCTCGAACGGTTCGAAGTGAACGTCCGAGGCGTGGTCGCGAATGGCCATCAGCAACACCATGTTGATGAGCTTCCGCACGGGTGCGGAGTTGGCCATTTCTTCGAGACCATCGAGGTCGATACTCGCTTCGCGCTTGCCCGAAGCGCGACCGATATCCGGGTCGGCTTCGATCTGCGCGATGATGTTCGCGATCGATTCATCGTCGTTCGGGCCACCGCCACCGCTACCCTTGCTGTACGCCTTCTTCATCAACTCTTCGACGGCCTTCGCCGGCGCGAGGACCGCCTTCACTTCGCTGATGCCGAGGAAGTTCCGAATGTCGTCGAGTGCCTGTAGATTGTTCGGGTCGGACATCACGACCGTCAGCGTGTTCCCTTCGAACGTGATCGGCACGAGCTTGTACAGTTCGGCCATCGTTTGCGGCACTTTTTGCACCGCTTCTTTCGCGGGCTTCGTGTCGTCGAGGTTCTGCACCTTCATGCCGTGAAGTTCGGCATTCGCTTGGAGCAACTGATCGTCGTTGACGCGGCCCGCTTCGAGGAGCAGTTCGCTGAATTTCAGTTCGCTCGTCCGCATTTCCTCGTAGACAATTTCGACTTGGGCATCGTCGAGGAAGCCGAGGTCGATGAGCTTCTGCGCCAGTTGTTTGCTGTTCGCGTCCACGTGGAGAAAGCGATTCTTCGCGGGTTGCGGTTTCGGCGTCGGCTTCGACGACACCGGCGGTTTGCCCATGTTTGAAGGCAACGGAGGCCGAACGCCAGGAACCGCAGGTTTCGCGGGCGCACCCGCAGGCTTCGCACCGGTAACCGGCGGTGCGGCAGGCCGCGTAGGCACTTGGCCCGGAACCGCTGGCTTCACGGGCGCACCGGCAACCGGTGGCGCGGCAGGTCGCGTGGGCACTTGGCCGGGAACCGCAGGCTTCGCACCCGTAACGGGCGGGGCGGCAGGCCGTGGAGCGCCCGTTCCGGGTACCGTCGGCTTCGGCGCGCCCGTCGATTGCGGCGGAACGGCAGGTCGCGGTACATTCGCACCGGGCGCGGGGGTCGGTGGTTTCGGCGCGCCGCCCACGGGTGGCGTTGCACCTGCGGGCTTCTTCGGATCGTTCGGGGGTGTCGTCGACATCGGGTCCACTCTCTGTGTGAAGGAAGTTCGGGCCACTCGACCACCGTGAGTCACACAGTAGGAACGGCAAACCGAAGCAGTATGTTGGTAGCGAAGACGTCGACAATTCCAGCCCGGAACGACCGCCGTCCCGGGCAATCACCGCAAGCGATTACCGTTTGTACGGTGCCTTCTTCTTGGGGCGATCATCCTCTTCGTCGTCATCATCATCGTCATCGTCGTCGTCGTCATCGTCTTCGTTCTCTTCGTCTTCGAGCATCCCTCGTTCGGCGGCGGCGATCTTCGCGGCCAGTTCTGCCGGGCGGGACGACTTCAGCAAGACTTCTTCCTTCTCGCAAAGGTCTTCTTTCCAGAGCTTAAACAGCGATTCGTCGAGCAGGAACATGCCGTTCTTTCGGCCCGTTTGGATGGCCGAGTCGATGCGGTAGACTTTGTTTTCGCGAATCAGGTTCTGAATCGCCGCGGTGACGACCATCATCTCGTATGCCGCGATCACACCATCGGGTTTCTTCGGCAGCAGCGCCTGCGATAGCACCCCCATGAGCGCGGTCGAAAGTTGCGTGCGGATCTGATCTTGTTGGTCTTGCGGGAAGACGTCGATGATCCGGTTGACGGTACTTGCCGCACCCGAGGTGTGGAGCGTACCGAACACGACGTGGCCGGTTTCGGCGGCCTCGATGGCGGCGTGAATCGTTTCCAAGTCGCGCATTTCACCGACCAGAATACAGTCGGGGTCCATCCGCAAAGCGCGTCGCAGGCCTTCCTTAAAGTCCGGGACGTCGACGCCGATCTCCCGCTGGTTCATCGTGCATTTTTTGTGCTTATGGTGATACTCGATCGGGTCTTCCAGCGTGATGATGTGCCGATCGTAGTTATCGTTCAAGAAGTTAATCATCGACGCGAGGCTAGTCGTCTTGCCGGAACCGGTCGGCCCCGTGACGAGTAACAGACCGCGTGGTCGCACGATCAGCGAACGAATCGCCTCGGGCATTTTCAATTGTTCGAACGTCAGAAACTGACTCGGAATCCGCCGCAGCACCATGCCGATACTGCCGCGCTGTTTGAACACGGCCACCCGGAACCGGTAACCGTCGACGTACTCGATCGCGAAGTCGGCTCCGCCCTTTTGCTGAAGCTCTTGCTGGCAGCGGTCGGGCGTGATCGACTTCATGAGTGCGGTCGTATCGTCCGCATCGAGCACTTTGGCTTCGAGTTTGCGCATCCGCCCACCCTGTCGCACGACGGGCGGCTGTCCGACACTGATGTGTAAGTCGCTGGCTTTCAGTTGGATCACTGTGGACAGCAACTTCTCCATTGCTACGGTGGCCATGGTACTCACTCTCAGAGTCCGGCACGATGATGGCTAAGACAATCGAAACTTCACTCCGCCCCACGCGCTTCTTCGTCGGGCGGTAATCGATTATCCGTAACCATTCCCATCGAGCCAAATTAAACGGTCGGGAACAATAGTCCCACCGCGGGTACGGGTTCCATCCCTTATTGCACCGGATAACAACATGTCATCCGATTCCAACGAACCTCACGCCACTGGATTACAGCAATTGGGACAAGCATCCCAACGACCACATCGAACGCTTCCACACTCGATGTCATCGACCGAAACGGCTTCACTAGCGTCACCTCCGCCATTCCATTCCATAACTGCAAATTCGGACTCAAGCATTCAGACCCCAGCATAATGCTGTTGACTCCGCATCTCGAACTCAAGACTCGATCTCGGCATGGCAGGTGCTGAGAACTTCTTCGAGCGTCGTTTGCCCTTTAAGTGCTTTCGCTGCACCGTCTTCGAGCAATGTTCGCATCCCGCCGGCACGGGCTTTCCGCCGCAGTTCTTGGCTCGGTGCCTGCGCGAAAGTCAGTTCGCGAAGTTGGCCGCTCATTCGCATCAGCTCGAAAATCGCCTGACGCCCACGGAAGCCACCTTGTCGACAATACGGGCAGCCTTTGCCCTTCATGAACGATCCGGTCGCCGCCTTCTCGGGGGTGATATTGCAGGCCCGCAATTCGCTCTCTTCGGGGGTGTAACTGTCTTTGCATTTCGGGCAATTCACCCGCACGAGCCGCTGTCCCATGACCGCAATAATCGAGCTGGCGATAAGGAACGGCTGTACACCGATATCGGCCAGTCGCGTGATTGCACTGGGCGCATCGTTCGTGTGTAGTGTGCTGAAAACCAAGTGTCCAGTCAAAGACGCCTGTACGGCAATCTCAGCCGTTTCCTTATCGCGGATTTCCCCGACGAGGATGATGTTCGGAGCCTGCCGCAACATCGCACGGATAATCCGGGCGAAGTCGAGGCCGATCTGGTGCTTCACCTCGACCTGGTTGATGCCGGGTAGGTAGTATTCGACGGGGTCTTCGGCCGTGATGATCTTGCGGTCGGGGCGGTTCAGTTCGTTCAGTGCTGCGTAAAGCGTCGTCGTCTTCCCAGAACCCGTAGGCCCCGTAACCAGGAAGATGCCGTTCGGCCGTTTGATGATGTTCTGGAACCGGATGTATTCTTCTTCGATAAAACCCAAATCGCGGATGCTGACCTGAATGTTGCTCCGGTCGAGGATTCGCATCACCGCCGACTGACCGTGAACGGTGGGCAACATGCTGACGCGGAGGTCGAAGTGCTTGCCGCCGGAGTTCATCTTGATCCGGCCGTCTTGCGGGCGGCGTTTCTCCGAAATGTCGATGTTCGACATAATTTTAATCCGCGAGATCATCGGTGCCATCAATCGGCGTGGGGCGGCATCGCGCTCGATGAGGATGCCGTCGATCCGGTAACGCACACGGACGCGGTCGGCGAACGGTTCGATGTGAATATCCGATGCCCGCTGGCCGATCGCTTCGACGATCATCAGGTTGACGAGCCGCACCACCGGCGCGTCGCTTTCGTCGGCATTCGCCAGGCTCGACATACTCTCGGTTTGCGTGAATTCGATCTGCGTGTCGGTAAATTCGCTCAACATCGAGTCGACCGACTCGGTTTCCGACTGGCCGTAGTTGCGGTTAATCGCTTCTTGAATCTGTTCTTGCACCGCAAGAACCGGCTGAATATCGCGGTTGAGCACGAATTGCAGCTTTTGCAGAACGTCGTAATTCGTCGGGTCCGGCATAGCGATCTTCATGACGTTCCCCTCGAGTGCGAGCGGGAGCACCATGTTTTCGCGGGCGACCGATTCCGGCACCAACTCGATCACCGATCTCGGAATTTCCAGCGTCGTCAGATCGACGAACTGGAACCCGCCATGTTCGGCCATCGCCTCGGCGGACTCGTTCAGCGTGACGTAGTTCAGCTTTTGAAGCGCATCTTGCAACTTCAAACCGGTCGAAGTCGCCATCGCGGCGGCTTCGTGAGCCTGTTCCACGCTGATAATCTTCTTCTTAACCAGAACGTCGGTGAAATCTCCACGGCCCTTTGCCATGTCGCGACTCCTTCAAAAAGTACGGGTGAATCCGAAAAACGGTGGCGCAGGGTCCAACGGGACGATGGAATAACCCTGGCGTTGCGTATGCAGAGCGAGAAATCGCACGGCGATCCAACACGGAGACGATGAAAGAATGATGGGAGGGAAACCCCCTCTTCGTTCATCATGGCCGATATTGGAATCGGTTACCAGAGATGAAATCGGAAAAATTGCGGTAGTTTCGCCGAATCGCGCCGGTCGTGCCTCGCCACAATCGACGTAAGTCACAATTCCAAAGTCTCAAAAACCGTTTTTTTGCCATTTTCGCGTCTCAAAACGCCACTTTTTGATCGCAAATCGCTGATTTGTTTCGGGCGATTTCGCGTTATTCTGATGGCTTGTCGTGGGTTACGCCGATGGGCCTCGATTCAACGCTCGGCACAACTAGCGCCCCAAAATCGACCGGATGCGACACAAAATCGACCGGACGCGACAATTCTATGTCATTTGGGCGCATTTCTATGTCATTTGGCGACATTTCTATGTCACTCCGTGCAACATGCGAATTCCGACTTACGTCGGATCGCCTCCGATTTTTTGACTATCGCAATTCGTGTGGGTGGAATCGAATCGGGATGAATTCGCCGCGCCGCGTAGGCTTTGCGCAGCGATAAGTAGCGCACGCGGCTCGCGTGTGGTCTGACTGTCCTGCACGCGAGCCGCGTACTCCACGTAAGACGCCTATGCTTCGCTCCGAAAGCGACGCGCCACTTGTAAAAATTTCAAATTTCTCGCTTGACTGTAGTTGGCTTCTTGATTAGCATCCACGTGTGGAGATTGTTCGTGCCAACTTACACTTCAGACTTCGGAGGAGGCAATCATGGGCACAAATCTGCGCGGCGTGCCAAACGATTAACGGAGTTTTATGTATAGGGACTCAGGTGACGACCATCGGGTGTACGCAGAATGGTACCGCAATCTGCATGTCGGCGAGTAGCGTCAACTGTCCGGGCGGCAACCCTGTCGTAGGTATGGGTACGTGTCAAGCCGCCACCCTGACCCAAACCCCTTGTATGCCGCATTCGGTAGGCAACTGCGCTAGTTAAGCCGCTTGTCGCCTCACGCGCTTTTGGGTTCTGGGGGCACTTCAAAAAGGTGAAGTTTATGCTGTCACAATTCCCCCGGTCGACGCGACTGATTTTGTCAGCCTCAGTTGTTCTTATGTCGTGCTTCGCTGCGACCTTTTTCACGCAACCGGCATGCGCTGACGACGTGGTGGCAACGGCCGCATCGGCGAATAAGGCGTCAGTTGAGATGATCAGGGCATATTACGCTGAGGTCGAGCAAACCCAAACGATTAAAGGAAAAGAATCCAAAAGAACTGCCCGATATTGGCGTAGCCCTACGACGATGCGGGCTGTCGAACAAACTCGACCCAAGCTCGTTACCGACGTAACGGTGAAAAGCGGCACCCAGTTCGTTGTCGAGATTCACAATGGGAAGGTTGCTGGGAAAGAGGAAAGTACCTTCGGGGCGCTGGTAACGGGCTTGAACCGTCGAGCGCTGGAAACGGACCCGTGGGAAGTCGGCCTACACTCCCTGCCGCTCGGCCTCATTACGCAGCCGCCCAAACGGATTTACACTTTAGCTGATATCGTCCAAAAAGGTACCGTGCGCGAGAGCGGGTGGGTGCAGAATGGCACGAAGCGACTGGCTCGCATGCTGATAGACTGTGATGCTGGCGAGAGAACGTATGAGGTGTGGGTCGATCCGGGAACCAACTGGATGATAGACAAGTGCATCCTGACAATGCGGGAGGCAGGGGCCGTCACGTGGATAAACGAATTCTCGGTTGAGGAATTCCGGGAATTGAAGCCGTCAATTTTCGTACCCGTTCGCTGCAAAGCCGTACTTCAATTTCGCGGCGAAAAGGTCGTCGTGTCCGACTATCTGATGAAAAATATTGTGATAAACGAGAAACTGCCGAAAGAGCCGCTCTCGCCGATCCCCGCCGGGGGAGTACGAGCGTTCGATGAGCTGGCCAACACCACTTACACAATCAACGCGGCGGCAGTGAGAACCGACACCCCTGTCCCCATCGGTAAAGAATACACACCCGCCAGAGCAGCCCCGCGCGAAGATCCCCTCGCCCCGTCTTCCGTGCGTAGTTGGTTTGGCGTGACCGCAGTCGGCTTAGCGTTCGTGTCGGTCGTGATCGGCGTCTTCGTGAGGCGGCGATCGCGGCGAGGTGACCGACCACCGATTCGCGAATGAAACCCGATAACACAAGTTCGTAGCACTCCTTCCACTCGCCGCGTTACGACCTGCGAACTCCAACACCAACGGGTATCACGATGACTCATCGGCGCACGATTTGGACTGGTCTACTATTGACGACACTGGCCGTTGTCATTGTCGTGTGGTTACTTTGGGCTCCTCGTACACATCAGTCGGCGGCAGGTGACAACTTCGGCGGTCGCATCGAAACGGCCGGTATGGTCAACCTCGGCACCGTTAGCAACGGGGACATCAAGCAAGCATCTATCGAAATACGCAATTCCGGTGATGCGCCTGTGACAGTGGGAGACTTTCGCACCGATTGCACGTGCATGAAGGTGTACCAACTCGAAGGGGATGAGAAGCGGACGGTGACGAGGCTGATCGTCCCGCCAGGCGGCGTACAGACGCTCTACCTCGATTTACGAGTGAGCGGCGAACCGGGGAAGCAATACGCCAGTTCCGTATTTTTCCGTGATCTCGAGACGGAACGAGATGAGTACCATGTGGTGGTCGCGTATACCCCGGTCGCCCGCGTGTACTTGGTGCCACACGCCGTGGCATTCGGGGTGATCCCGGCCGGTGTGCTGTCCACCAAGCGGGTGGAGATCAGGAGTTACGGGAGTTATTCAGGCGACCTAGCCGGGCTACGCTCCGACAATGCCAACATTTCGATCTCAGTTGTCACCCCAACCCAGTCGGAGAAGGACGTTCTCACAACAACTTCTCGGGGGCAGCAGCATTTGATCGGCTACCTTGATATTGCTGTCCGACCCAGTCCCGAGCAGACCAACTATGACGACAGTCTGATCATCTTTCAGAACAGCGAGGAGTTCTTGCGACTCCGCGTGATCGCACGGGTCGATACGGCCTTTTCGGCCGCACCGAGTCGCCTGACTTTGCCCCGCGTCGAAGGCGGGGCGAACGTGTACAAGGCGAAAGTCATTTTTCATTCACGTACTGGCAAGTCGTTCCGTATTAACAGCCTGAGCGACGGGATGCCGTTTGATATCAAGCCCGCGGACGAATCGGGCACGGTTGTCGTCAATTATACGGGTCGAACGCCCTCGACAGTTCGAGTCGAGTTTGCGTTGCTGTTCGAGTTGGTGGATTCCGACGATGACACCATGTCATTCAAACTGACTGTCCCTGTCGTCATACTCCCTTCCTCTCAATGAACAGAGGTTCACGTGACAGCCATCAATGCCCGACGCGGGTTGACCCTGATTGAACTGCTCGTCGTCATCGCCATCTTCGCCAGCCTGCTCGGACTCCTGCTTCCCGCCGTACAACGCGTACGTGGGACGGCGAACCAGTCGGCGTGCCAGAACAACTTGCGGCAGGTGGGTACGGCGTTTCACAACCAAATCGCCATCTATGGACGCTTTCCACCTCAATCTCCGGCACCCGGCAACACGCAAGGCTCCACGTTTTCTTATCAGGGGACGAGTTGGCACACGTTCATCCTACCTCAAATCGAGCAGGAGTCGCTGTGGGGCCGCATCGTTTCCGCGTATCAGGCCAACCCGTATCCCTTATCGAACCCGCATCGAGAGCTTCGACGGGCCGTCGTGAAGACCTATGTCTGCCCTGCAGACGGTCGGTTCGGAACCGCGGTGACGGATTCCGCCGGCGTAACCGCCGCCTACACCAGTTACGTCGGGGTCACTGGATACCTCGATGACCTGAAGTCCGGACTCTTCAGCCGCCGGATCGGAGTACGTCCTTCGGAGATTACGGACGGATTGAGTAACACTCTTGCGGTCGCAGAACGGCCGCCCCCCGCCGATCTGTCCGTCGGTTGGTGGTACACGACCCACGAATTCAACAATCTCCAGACCGTGAACGATTTCGAGGTGCCCACTGAATCGGGCGTAGCGCCATTGGAAACACAATGTGGCGGTTGGTCGGTGAATTGGCCCGGGAAAGGCGGAATGAACATCTATACTTTCGGGCCTGGCAATTTATCCGACCCATGCGACCGCCACCACTACTGGAGCCTACACGGCCCGGGCGGAAACTTCCTGATGGCGGACGGCTCAGTTCGTTGGATGACTTATGCAGTCCGATTTCAACTCCGTTACATGGCAACTATCGCCGCCGGGGACGTTTCTGACACGCAGTAACAATTGCTTGTCTGAACCAGGCAGGATCAGTTGGCTAACACCAGTCAACTAATACACACAGACCACGGTGCTTTAACCGTGGTCTGGCTTGTTTCGTCTGACGATCATTACCGGAAGTTGAAGCCGAACGAAACGCCGGGGCGCGAGTAGTAGCCGCGGTTGTAACCGAAACCGGGACCGTAACTGCCGTAACTCAGGCCATAACTGGGGCGATAACCGTAGTTTGAACTTCGGTAACCGTACGTGGGAACGCCGTATGAGTTGAATGGGTTGGCGTAACGCGGCCCATAATACTGTCTGGCATACGACGGTTGATAGTAACCGCCGCCGTAAGACTGTGCGATGACAACCGGCGGACCGGTTTGCACGTAAACCTGTGCCGACGCCGTAGACTGGCTGAGGGCGATCATGCTGACCGCCGCAATCGCACCGACCGCAATCTGATGGATACGCATCGCTGAGACCTCATGGTGATGGGAGAACCGGAAGGCTCTCCACAAATGTAGCTGGTTGTCTGTGACCCCGGTTGTCTCACCGGCCTCATAGAGGCCAGCTACAAATCCTGTAGCTGGGGTCTGTGATCCTGTCTTGTAGCTGGGGTCTGTGATCCTGTCTTGTAGCTGGGGTCTGTGACCCCGGTTGTCTCACCGGCCTCATAGAGGCCAGCTACAAATCCTGTAGCTGGGGTCTGTGACCCCGGTTGTCTCACCGGCCTCACTACAAATCCTGTAGCTGGGGTCTGTGACCCGGTTGTCTCACCGGCCTCACAGAGGCCAGCTACAATAGGAAACCGCGCGGCCGACGCTTTCTTGCGCGCAACTGGAGAAAAACTCAATGGATCGTTCCCCGTGCTGCTGAATCTGTTGTACTTATCGATCTTCGCGCTGTTGTCGCCGTGGCTCGTTTGGCGGTCGTTGCGAACGGGACGCTACCGCCAGAACGCGGCGGCGAAGTTACTCGGCCGCGTGACGATTATCAAATCCCCGGCACCCGTCGCGTGGTTTCACGGCGTCAGCGTCGGCGAGATTCACTTGCTCGTCACGCTCGTGGCCGCATTTCGCAAACGCCACCCAGACTGGCAGATCGTCGTATCGAGCACGACGGACACGGGGCTGTCGGAGGCGCGGAACCGCTTCCCCGATTGCACTGTGATTGCGTGGCCGTTCGATTTTACGTGGGCAGTTCGCACGGCACTGACACGGGTGCAGCCATCCTTGATCGTGCTCGCCGAAGCCGAGATGTGGCCGAACTTCGTGCGGATCGCGCACGCGCAAAACATCCCCGTGGCGGTGGTCAACGCCCGGCTCAGCCCGCGCAGCTTCGGGCGCTATCGACGCATCGCGTGGCTGGCCCGACGGATGCTGTTCCGCCACGTGAGCGCGATCGCGGTGCAAGCCGAGGAATATGCGGAGCGATTCGTACAACTCGGCGTCGAACCGGCGAAGCTCAGCGTGACTGGTTCGGTGAAGTACGATGGGGCCAGCGGCGAGCGGGACACGCCGAAGGGCCGCGAACTGCGGCGATTGTTGGCCATCGACGAGACGCAAACGATCTGGGTGGCAGGCAGCACGCACGCACCGGAAGAAGCGATCGCGATCGAAGCGTTCCGCACGCTGCAACCGCGCTTCCCAAACTTGCGTTTGATCCTCGTGCCGCGGCACCCGGACCGCTTCGAGTACGTCGCCGAACTACTAGATCGTTCCGGACTGACATACCACCGTCGTAGCCGGACTGTCATGCCGGTGTCATCGCCGATCGTCTTGCTCGATTCGGTCGGCGAACTCGGTGCGGTGTGGGGCTTGGCCGATGTCGGATACGTCGGCGGCACGCTCGATGGGAAGCGCGGCGGGCAGAGTATGATCGAACCCGCAGGCTACGGCGTGCCGACCGTTTTCGGCCCGCATATCTGGAACTTCCGCGATGCCGCCAAACGACTCGTCGAAGTACGCGGTGCGGTGATCGTTCCCGATGCAAATGCGGTCGCGGTGGTTATCGGCGAACTTTTGGCAGACCCTACTCGTCGGCAAGCAATGGGCGAAGCTGCTCGAACTTTCGTTCGCGATCAGCAAGGAGCCACCGAGCGCACGCTCGACGTTCTGGACCGGCTCATCGTCCCGCCAACTTGATTGCATTCGCTACTGACATCGCCTCGTCACTCGTCGACAGTTCGCCATCGAGTTGCCGATTCCGCACGGTTTCCAGCACAATTTTGAACAACTTACCCGGCGTCCAACCGATTGCAATCAGATCGTCGCCGGTCAACAGCGGTAATGGGTTCAGCCGTTCCGGCGGCGTATCGCGTAAGATTCGTTCGCAAAATTCGACGTGTGCAATTGCCGCGTTCGACGCAAGTGCTTCGGCACGGTGTAGCGCCAGCAGTTCGTCGATGCCATCGTGGATGAGCAACGGTTGTCGTTGATGGTTCGGCATCGTTGCGGCTTCGAGTAACGCATCGCGGTGGCCGACGAGCCAGACGATTCGCGCCAGTTCCTCGTTGGAAAATTTAAGTCGAATGCCAATCGTGCGCGCCGTGCGAACGCCGACCGATCGCAGCATCGCGGCGAACGCGAGCGGGAACGAACAGGCACCCGGCAACGCCGCAAGTACCCGCTGATCGGCTTCGTACGTCGGCAGCAATTCGGGCAGGATCGGTTCGAACAATCCGAAGTCGCGGAGCAGTTCGCCGCCCCGCGCCCGCCGTGGATGCACGAGCAACTTGCGGAGTTCGTCGGCGATCCGCTCGGGGCTGACGGCACGAATCTGCGGGGCCATCGCCCGCCCCGCGACGAGAGTTTCCAGGTCGAGGTGCAGGTCGAATCGCGTGGCCATCCGCACGGCTCGCAACACGCGCAATTTATCTTCGGCAAAACGATCGCTCGGGTTACCGATGGCGCGAAGGATCTTGTTTCTGAGGTCGTTCTGGCCATCGACGTAGTCGAAGACCGTCTGCGTGATTGGATCGAAGAACATGCCGTTGATCGTGAAGTCGCGGCGCTTTGCATCTTCTTCGGGGGAACAAAACGCGACGGAATCCGGACGGCGACCATCGCTGTAGGTGCCATCGGTACGGAACGTGGCGACTTGCACTTTGAGCCATTCGCCATCGTCGCCGCGCGGCCCGATGACTTCGATGACGCCGAACGCGACGCCAATTTCAACGCAGCGGCGGAACAGCAATTTCACCTGTTCGGGCCGCGCATCGCTCGCCACATCATAATCCGCGGGCACGAGGCCGAGGAGTTCATCGCGGACGCAACCGCCCGCCCACAGGGCGACAAACCCCGTCGCTTGGAGTTTCCGAACGACTTCAATCGCAAACTCACGCGAGGTCATGGGGGTCGCCAATTTAAGAAAACGGGGGCCACGTGGCCCCCGTCTTGCGTTGGATCTGACGTCGTTTAATACTTCATGAGCAAGCTGAACGTGACGCCTTGTGCGAACAGTTCGTCTTGCGTGAGTGCCCGGTTGACGATCGGGACGACGCTGCCGGTGCCGAAGTTTTGGCTCGTCGGCAGCACGGCGGGGTTCACGCGGTCGTTGAACGAGTTACCGGGACGCAGCACGCGGTTGGCGTACAGGAAGTTGTAGCCGACCGACGTCGTCAGCCACGATGTCCAGTTGTAACCGAAGGTGCCGCTGAACTCGGGGATCACGGCGAATTCATCGTTGCGGTATCGCCCGATGTTCATCGAGTTCGCATAAACGCCGCCGAGTGCGACTTGGGCCAGCCCGCGCGTCGGGTCGAGCAGAGCCGACTGACCGGTGATGTCGAGCGTCTGGTTCATCACACCCGCCGCCACTTTGCCGGTGAAACCGAAGGTGTAACGGCTGTAGCGGAGTTCGGTCTGAAACCCAACTTGACCGCCGTAGAAGCGGTTGACCACGTGGAAGCCGTCTTGCACGGTGATCGTGCCGGGTGCGAAGACTGGCAAACCGTTGAACAGCGGTGCCCCGCCGCCCAACAGCGTCGATGCCGAGGAGATTTCGAGCTTCTCGTCGATTTCCATGAACCGGAAGCCGAGCAAACCGTTGGCCGTGAAGCGGGCACCATCGCTCGGGCAACCGCGATACATGTTCACGATCCCGCTGACTTCCGCACCGAAGATGCGGTTCGAGGTCGCAACGAGGACGTTACCGTTTGCCAAGTTCGGCTGCGAGATCGTCAGCACGGCCGGGGTGTTGTTCGTCGCATCGATGAACGGCCGAGCCAGGACGGGCACGCCGTTGTTCGCCGATTGGGCGAAGTAGCTGTTCGATTTTTGTTCGAGCGAAAAGCCGGAGATTTCGTAACCGTAGCGGCGGTCTTCCCCTTTGAACCAACCGCCAGTCACGCGGAACCCACTCGACAGGCCGTAGCCGAGATCGGTGTTACTGTACAGCAGCGCGGTCGTCGATCGTCCGGCGAGGCCACGATCCGAAGGCGCGCTGGTCGTGACGTACGGCACGTTCGACGGTTGCGCACTCACCGACCACAGCAAGTAATCGAACGTCAGGTAATAGTGCGACACGCCCGATGGTGACGCGCGATTCGGATTGACCGCCGACTCGTACGATTGCGCACCGTACTGGCCGGGCGGCGGATACGATGGCATCCCGTTCGGCCCGGTCAAACCGGGGGGGCCATCCATCATGCCGCCAGGCCCGCCGGGTCCGCCTTGGCCGAACTGCGGGGGAATCACTTGTTGCGGTACGTTGAACTCGGCGGGTTGCACTTCTCCGTAGTTCATTGCAGGCGAAATCGGTGTCGGCGGCGGTACGAAGGGCGACTGCCCCACGGCGATTCCCGCCCCGGCCGCCAAGGCCGCAATCGTACCGAAAAATCCTTTAATCATGGTACACTCCTGAACTGCCTTGGCCGCGGCGGGCCCCACTTGTGCCACCGCCCGCGCACGGATTGTTTGCTCTAAGCAGAATAATCGGCACGACCGCATTCAAAACATGAGGCTGCTTCCCGCAAACTTGCCGCAGATCGCACATTCCGCAAAACTGGCCAAACATCGCAATCGTTGCAGGACGCCACGAGGCTTACCCAAACTGTTGCCGATTCGCACGACTCGCTGGGTCCGACTTTATTACGGCATCACCGCTTTTTGCCGCCGCCGAGTATCACGTCGAAAATCCCGCGCGTGACGACGCGCCCGACCGATGTGGCCACCGAACGGGCCGCACTTTTGCAAAAGGCGAGAAAAACGCTGTCGGTACGGCGAGCGGGTGCTTTCGGTTCCTTCGCGGCGACTTGATCGGCTTGCTTCTTGGCGAATTCATCGCGTTTCGCCTGCATGTCGGCTTCGCTGTTACCTCTCTCAGCGGGCAGCGCGGTGCCAGCGGCGCGGCCGCGCAGAATCTCGTATGCCGATTCCCGATCGACGATCTTTTCGTACACGCCGAACACGACGGAACTCTTCATCACGGCCAATCGCTCGGCATCGGTGATCGGGCCGATCTGCCCGCTCGGCGGAATCACGCGCCCCAATTGCACCATCGTCGGCGTGCCCTTCGCATCGAGGAACGAGATCAGCGCCTCGCCCACCGCGAGTTGCGTAATCACCGATGCCGCGTCTAAATTCGGATTCGTGCGGAACGTCTCCGCCGCCGTTCGCACTGCCTTCTGATCGCGCGGTGTAAACGCCCGCAACGCATGTTGCACGCGGTTCCCCAACTGCGCGAGCACCGTCTCCGGGATGTCTAGCGGGTTCTGCGTCACGAAGTAAATGCCGACGCCTTTCGAGCGGATGAGCCGTACGACTTGCTCGATCTTTTCGAGCAGCGACTTCGGCGCGTCCGTAAACAACAGGTGCGCTTCGTCGAAGAAAAACACGAGCTTCGGCTTGTCCAAATCGCCGACTTCCGGCAGTCGCTCGAACAGTTCCGCGAGCATCCACAGCAGGAACGTCGCGTACAGTTGGGGCGACAACAACAGCTTGTCCGCCGCCAGCACGTTGATGACGCCGTGCCCCTTCGCATCGTTCTGGATGAAGTCCATGAGGTCCAGTGCCGGTTCGCCGAAGAAGCTCTCGCCGCCTTGTTCGGATAGCACCAGCAACCCGCGCTGGATCGCGCCCACGCTCGCCGGCGAGATGTTTCCGTACTCGGTCTTGAGGTCTTTGGAATTGTCGCCGACGTACTGAAGCATCGCCTTCAGGTCTTTCAAGTCGAGCAACAGCAGCCCGTTATCGTCGGCGACTTTGAACGCGATCTGCAACACGCCCGCTTGCGTATCATTCAGGTTCAGTAATCGCGAAAGCAACAACGGCCCCATCTCGGAGATCGTCGCCCGCACGGGGTGACCGCGTTCGCCGAAGACGTCCCAGAACGCCACGGGGAAGGCACAATATTCGAAGTCCGTAATTTCGAGTAGCGCGATTCGTTCGGCAATCGGCGGCTTCGGCGTGCCCGGTTTGCACAGCCCCGAAAGATCGCCCTTCACGTCCGCCAAAAACACCGGCACCCCAATTCGGCTGAAGCCCTCCGCGAGCTTTTGCAACGTGACGGTTTTACCCGTACCCGTCGCACCCGCCACCAGCCCGTGCCGGTTCGCCATCTTCGGCAACAGTTCGAGGTCTTCGGGGGATTTCGCAACGAGGATCGGCTCGGCCATGGGACTATCCAGTGAGGGAACAATAGTGCGGATTGTAAGCCGCGCACCATCGTACCGACAAGCACAACCCCGCCCGGATTCGCATCCACCGCAAAAAACCGACGATGTGGCCTTGAAGGAAATCGCCCGGAGTTGCAAAATGAATTTGCAAGCCTCGGTAGCTCAGTTGGTAGAGCAGCTGACTCTTAATCAGCGGGTCAAAGGTTCGAGCCCTTTCCGAGGCACTGGTGCAATCTACGGCAGACCGGTGCAAAACAGCGCCGGTCTGCTTCATTTCCAAGTGCAGTTCGACGCGATCCCGATGATGTTACTTCCCGATTGGGTACCAGCCGAGGAACCGCGTTCGCTGGCCATCGTCCTTGATGGTCAGCAGCGTCTTTTCGTTCTTGCCATCGACGTCGAAAAGAAGCAGATGCGAGTCGCGGATTTGTGGGTTGGCTGGGTCGGAATCGTATTTCATGCAGCCGATGCGACTGCCATCTGGCGACCACCTCGCCAGTACGTATGCCACATTCTCGAATGCCGCGATCTTGGTCGCTTTCCCGTTCGCGGCATCGACGTGGAACATCGCATCGACTCCAGCGGCGAGGTATGTCTTGCCATCGCGGGATGGATCGAGCCACAAGTAAGATCCAGCGACGCGAACGCCGAGGTGGTTCTAGAACTGTCGAAGGGCGAGAACCGCTTTCAGGCGAAGTTCGCGAACGGCAACGCGACGCTCGTTCGCACGGGGAAGAACGGCAAAGAGATGGGCACGTTCGCCTCGAAGATCGGCGGGCCGGGGACG
>JAYVQG010000121.1:0-2283 GCA_043757025.1 Limnoglobus sp. | reverse complement strand
TGTACCACCAATTCCGTAGCCATAGCCACCCCTTCCCTGAAGTGCTCATTAACTTACAGAAAATGTCGAATACACGGAATAGATCTTGGACGGGTACTAAGCTCTCCAGTGTTGGTGACTTGCCGGGACAACGGATTCCGATCGGTTTGCGGTACCTACCTTTATCGCGTGTTGTCGATTCTGTTTTATCTCCATCTATCCGAGGATTCGGATCATGCGAACTTATGCAAGCGGTGGCAGTATGCCACCCCTCACCCGTCGCGGATTTACGCTCATCGAGCTTTTGGTGGTCATCGCCATCATCGCGATCCTGATCGGGCTGCTGCTACCGGCGGTGCAAAAGGTCCGCGAGGCGGCCGCCCGCAGCACGTGTCAAAACAACATGAAGCAACTCGGCTTGGCCGTTGCGAACTACGAAAGTGCCCAGCAAAGGCTACCGCTCGGGTTCCACGACACGATCAGATTGCCGACGGGCACGATCGAACAAGGCTCCAAAGCGGGCGTTCTGGTTCAATTGCTCCCACAGATGGAACAAGAGAACATCTTCCGTCTTATCCCATCGCAAGTGTACACGACCGGCGTGTCGACGGGTGGCCAAGACTGGGTCAACTTCCAGTTTCCCACGACCTACTCGGCCTCGCGAAATCGCGTGAAAACGTTCGAGTGCCCCTCCGATAGCCCGTATGAAGCTTCGGCGATTATCACCCAAATCGGTTCGGGAAATCGCCCCGGTACGAACTCGCCTTCGGGTACGGGTTCGGGTTACTCGAGCTCGAGCCTGATCGGTGCCGGCGGATTGCCTGGCTTGACGAACTACGTCGCGTGCGGGGGAACTTTCGGAAATTACACCCAGAACAATCCCGCCTCACTCACGCAGCCGATCTACGCGCGGCACGCCGGTCCTTTCGTCAGTAACGTTCAAAATTACTTTGCCAGCGTCACCGATGGTCTGTCGAATACCGTCTTCTTCGGCGAATACGTCGGCGGGTTCGATAGCACCTCTGGAACGACCCGCGAATGGTCGATGGCATGGATGTCGGGTTCGAGCTTCCCGACGTACTGGTCGATTTCGCCCGACAAGAAATCGCCAAATTACTTCTTCTCGTTGAACAGTCGTCACACGGGTGTCGTCAACTGTTCTTACGGCGATGGTTCGGTTCGTTCGATTCGCAGCACGGGGATTTCTGTTCCCACCGCCATCGCCGATATTACGGTGCCGAGCGGCTCGGGCTGGCAGACGATGCAGGCGAACGCAGGGCGCTCGGATTCGGACACGTACTCGTTCGACAATTAGTTCGCACAACCCTCTCACGAGTGGAGTCATTCATGAAAGCAAAGATACTGGTTCTCGCGGTTTGTAGTTGTTTCGCGTTGGGCTGCGGCAATGGAAACGATGCCGCGACCCACAACAAGAACTTGCCGCCCGTGATCGCCAAGCGGGGAGACCTGAAAATGGCCGGAGCGGGAGCACCCGGTGCAGGTTCATCGGCTCCCCGGTAACGCATCTCGAAATTCCTCGGCCACCGCAACCTGCGGTCGGCCACTTTCGTCGACTCGCGCACTTCCCGGTTCGCGGCCTTTACCGTAAAACCGCGACATGTCGCTATCGTCGCTGCCGAACCTGCTTTCGCTCTCGCGCATCCCCCTCGGGATCGTGCTATTTGCGTGCATGAGCTACCAACTGTGGCTCGTCGGCCTCGTCGTTTTCCTGGTGGCCGCGCTCACCGATTGGCTCGATGGTTGGCTGGCGCGGCGTTGGAATCAAGTTTCGCTCGTCGGCCGCAACTTGGACCCGCTCACCGATAAATTCCTCATCTGCGGCGCGTTCATTTACTTCATCCCCATACTATCCGCAGGCATTCTCCCCTGGATGGTCACGCTGATCGTCGGGCGGGAAATCCTCATCACGGGCCTGCGCGGCATCGTCGAAGCGACGGGCAAAACCTTCGCTGCCGACCGCTGGGGCAAGATCAAGACCGGCCTGCAATGTGCCGTGATTATCGGCGCACTTCTGCTACTTTGGCTGAAACAAATCGAGATCGCGCCCGAGACGTGGCCCGCACTCGACATCGTACAAACGACGTTACTTTACGCGATGTTGCTCGCTACCAT
This sequence comes from Limnoglobus sp., assembly GCA_043757025.1. Classification (GTDB taxonomy): domain Bacteria; phylum Planctomycetota; class Planctomycetia; order Gemmatales; family Gemmataceae; genus Limnoglobus. Next base: position 171 of record JAYVQG010000121.1, on the reverse strand, counting down.
CGGCAGCGGGTTGCAGTACGTCGCCAAAGCGGCGAAGATGCTGGCGTGATTAACTTGTTAGCCCGACGCGCAAGTTTTGAAGTTGCGCTGTTTGCAGATACGCCCAGGGGTACGACGTAAGACGTCTAACCCTGGGCTAAAAGATCGAACCCCGTTGGGGTAAATACATAG
>JAYVQG010000120.1:0-8825 GCA_043757025.1 Limnoglobus sp. | reverse complement strand
GAACACAGATTTTCAGTTTTCAAAGGAAACCCAGAGGATTACACATGCGTCCCGGTCAGACACGGAATTTAACCCAACTGTCGAGAATTCCATAAACTCTTTCCAACATTGTACTTCCGGCGGATACAGTAGAAATAGTTAGATTTCCCTTCGGAGTGACCGTCATGATGCATCGTATCTGGCTTTTATTCGTGCTGATCCTCGCGGCGTCACCTGCCATCGCGGCCGACCCGAAGAAGCCGACGGTGACGGTCGACAAAGAAAAGAAAGCCGTTATCGTCGATGCGACGATCGCGCCGCGGAAACTCGCGCATCTGGCGGAGATTTACCCGATCGAGTTGATCGCCGGTTGGGCGCACCCGAAGGGCAAGAAAGCCCACGAAACGGTGGTGATTATCGAGGCCAATCCGAGTGAAGTTCACAAGGCACTCGAAGATCTCGGCATCAAAGCCGGCAAGCCCGCTCGCGGTGAAGGCACGCAAGCCGAAGGTCCGGACGTGATGATTTTCATCGAAGTTCCCGCCGGCGATGGCCCCGCTAAAAAGCTGAGCGTCGACAAATTCCTCGTCGATCCGAAAACGAAAAAGCCGTTCCCCAAGAACGTCAAGTTTCGCTTCACGGGATCGGTGATGTCGCAAGAAGCCCCCGATAAACCCGAGAAAATATACGGTGCGGACCTCACCGGAACGCTGATTGCCGTATTCCCCGTGACCGATGAAACCGTGTTGCAATCGAGTTTGACGATGAAGGAAGAGAAGTATTTGAAGCTAGAAACGAACAAAGACACGCTACCCAAAGAAGGCACCGCCGTGAAACTCATCCTCGAAGTGGTGGGCAAATAATGCGAATCGATTTCTGCACATTATCGCTCGCAGCGGCCATCGGTAGCGGCTGTTCGTCGCAAGCCCCTGCCGATGCGCCGAAAGCGGAGACCACGCCACCGCTGCTCGTCGTAACCATCCCCGAAACAACTCCCGTGAAACCAGCAGAAACGCCCGCGCCGAAGCCGTTCGCGTTCGCGGCGGACCTCGCTGGCAAACAAGTCGCGACCGTCTCGATGCCGACCGCGCCCGCTTCGCCGACAATCCCGAAAGTGGCGGCACCACAATCGCGCACATCCCCGGCGGATCGCGGCGAAGTGCCGCTAACGAAGCCGTTAGTGACGGTGGCCACGCTGCCGCCGCTCGTGCGAAAACCGAACCTGCCGACGCCGCCCAACGAAGGCGTGCCACGCACGCTCGGCAACGCAGCCACCGTCGATTTGTCGCACATTCGCATGCCCGAATCGCCGTTGATTCGCGGTGCGGTACGTCCCGAACCGAGTGGTTCGGACGTACCCCGGCTCGCGCAGCAAGTGGCCGAACGCGCCGCCATCGACGACCCCACCGCCGAGATTTCCACCGAGCGAATCATCCAAACGATGCTGACCGCACCCGCGCTCACGGCTCCATTTCTGAAGTTGCTATTGCCCGATCCGTTCGAGTTCCGCGAACACGTCCGCGAGAAACCCGCCGCCGAACTCGCCGCCACGCCAGTAATCGTGCCCCCTAAGCGACCGTAATTGCAGGACGCACTTCCGATGTACGTCGAATCTGTGACGATGACCGACTTTCGCTGCTTCGAGAAAGCGGAAGGGACGTTCGTTTATCCTGGGAAAGATGGACTTCCCGAAGACGCGCTCGACAACGTCACGCTATTGATGGGCATCAACGGGGCAGGAAAGACGAGTACCCTGCGCGGTGTGTCGCTGGCACTCCTCAGTCCGATCATCGGGCAATCCGGGCTTTACCCGAGATACCTCGTGCGACGCGCATCACCCGATGTTCGCGATCCAATTGAGGAAGCGAAAATCGCATGTGTCATCAACGACGACGTGGAATGTCCCAACAAGGATATGCCATTACCCGGTGTCGATAAATCGAGTGCATCACTAGTGATTCGCAGCTTTCATGACACGGAGCATTTCAAGAAATACTCATGGTTCGGGAATGGACATGCCGCATTTCAATCAATATTTCATCCAACGGTGACAAATGTTGTAGAGGAATCGAGTGTCAATGAAAATCATCCGCTCAGCTCATTCTATTCCGAAACCAGTCCCGATTATTTCCTCCTCGGCTACGGTGCGTCACGGCGTACGGAGTATCTGGAAAATCTCGATTCGCAGCGATCGCGTCGGCGGCATCCACGGTTTCAACGGGTGGCGGGGTTGTTCGAGGAATTCATCACGCTTTACCCGCTGGCGGCGTGGTTTCCATTGCTGAAAACGAAGGCGAGAGCGAAGGAAGTTCGCGAGCTGTTGAACCGCCTGTTGCCCGATGGCACGACGTTCACCGGCGAGTGCAAAGAGGGCGATGGCCTGTTCGAACATCACGGCGTGACACTGCCGTTCGGCGCGTTGTCCGACGGGTATCGTTCGTATATTGGCCTCATTGCGGACATGCTCTATCACATGCAATATGTCTGTACGAACAAGTGGAAGCTCACTGCGCTTTCCGGCGTCGTCATGATCGACGATATCGACGTTCACCTCCACCCCGAATGGCAACGGACCGTGGTGCCGAAGCTCGCCACGACGTTTCCGAAATTGCAATTTATCATTACCAGCCACAGTCCACTCGTCGTCGGTACACTTCATGCGGCCAATATCCGCGTGGTTGAAGACAACCAGATCCACGAGTACGCGGATCGCGTTCACGGGCTGAGTGCGGACCAGATACTGACGAGCCGTTACTTCGGGCTTTCGTCCGCACGATCTCCCGATGCGGAAAAGGCATTGAACAGGAAGGCGAAGCGCGTCGCGGACAATCACGACCCGAAAGCCGCACTCGAATTCATTCGCGAACTGACGGGTAAAAAACTATCGCCATGATTCGCTACCCGATCACTATGGCAGAACTCGAACGAAAGGTCGATGCTCTGGCCCCGACGTGGCGTGCCCGTGCGAAAACTCGCACGACCAAATTTCAGGCTGCCGGGAAGTATTCGGAACCGCCTTCCGCGATCTGGTCCGAAGTGAAGCCGGTATTCATGGAGATTCAGCACAATAAATGTGCGTACTGCGAACGTCGGTTGGCGTCGGCGAGTTTCGGCGGTGCGGTCGAACACGACCTCGAACACTTTCGCCCCAAATCCTCCGTCGTCGATTGGCCCGACGCGACCGCGTTCCCATTCTCAACGGGCACCGCCAGTGCGGCGGGGTACTTTTGGCTCGCCTATCACCTGCTCAACTACTCCGCGTCGTGCAAGAAGTGCAATAGTGGCTTGAAACTCAACTATTTCCCCGTTGCAGCGGTTCGGGGAACCGCCGCGAACGATCCCGTCGCACTCGTCGATCTCGAAAAGCCGTTCCTGATTTATCCGATTGGCAACATCGACGACGATCCTCAGGAACTGATTACGTTTCTCGGGTTGAACGCGATCTCGGCGAAGAAAACCGGGCCGAAACGACGGCGTGCCGATGTGACGATCGCGTTCTTTCGTTTGAACGATTCGGATCGCGAAGAACTCTTCCGCGGGCGTGCCGAGCGTTTGCGCGAACTCGGTACGTCATTGGAAACGATCAACGATCCGGGCACATCCGACGCACTAAAAACCAACGCGAAGCGGGATATCAAGCAGATGCTGCGTCCTTCGAGCGAACACGTTTCCTGCGTGCGGTCGATGATCGACTTGTACGAAGCCGATACACCGCAAGCGCGAACGCTCATCGATGCCGCACGCGATTACCTCGACTCCGTGGGATAGCCTCACCCCTTCTGCACGGCGAGGCCTTTACCAGTCCAGCCGGACCAGCCGCCGTCCATGCTGATGATGTTCGTGTAACCCATTTTGATGAGGTTGTCGGCGGTGAGCACCGAGCGGAAACCGCCGCCGCAGTAAAGGATTACCTCCGTCGCTGGATCGGGAATCGCCGTCTCGGCATCGCGTTCCATCACGCCCTTGCTGATGTGAATCGCCCCCGGAATGTGCCCGTTCGCATACTCACTTTCTTCGCGGACATCGACCAGTAAAAGCTTTTCCCCCGCTTCGATCCGCATTGCTACGTCCGCGACCGTGCATTCCGTCACGCGCGTCTTCGCATCGGCAACGATCTTCAAAAAACCCGGCGAATGCTGCTTGGCCATAGAAACGACTCCTCATTTTGTTGACTGGTACCGTTCATTCTGCGAATTCGTGGGCAGTATCAAACAAAAAACCGGGCGAAACTCGCCCGGTTCCTGGTAATCGCCCAGTTGCCGCTAATAATCGCTAACGACTTCGCCACCGCCCTTGGTCACGAGTGCGGCCAAGATATTGATCGGGATGGTCGCATTGACGAACTTCACCGAACCATCGGCGAAGGCCACAATGGCACCGCCCGTGTGTTGCGAATAGATATCGCCTTGCAGGTTGTTGCAGTTCATCGCACAAGCTCCGGTGCCGAAAGCGGTCGTGCCATCGGGCGAGGAACCCGTTACTGTGATGCGATTATCGGCATCGGCCCAAATCATCCCCGAGGCTTTGGTCGCGTCGTACGGACCGCACTTACCGCCGGTGTAACACTGTTGCGTGCGGTTCGCGACTTCCGAGAACAGCGTCGTGTTGCTCGTGCCATCGGTCATGCTCGCGATCGGCGTGTTCGTGTTCTGGCGCATGGCACCCTTGCTGCCAAGGCCGGCCCACGGCACGTTCGCTGCAACGATCGGGTTGACGAAGGAAATTTCGGTCCCCGTCGAGTTCTTGTTCGTCTTGACTTGGGTAATCGGCGCGTAATCGGCCGACCAGCCTGTGGAGATGGTGCTTGTGGTCGGATAAACCGCACCGCCCAAGACGTTGACCGTGCTGCCCGAAAACGATGGCGGCGCGAAGCCGGGATTGCCGCCGGTGATGTAGTTCGTCTTGTAGCCCGTCACGGGCGAATCGCCCGATAAGCTCGAAGGGCAGCGGAACAAGCTGATTTTCGTGAGCAACACATCGGCGTTGGCCGGATCGCTCCAGTCGAGGCCGAACGTGTATGTCTTCGCGACGTTCCCTTGTTCGACGTAAGGCAGAATCGAGATCAGCGACGACCCGCGACCCTGCGTGCTGCCTTGCGAACCGACCGTGGCGACGTAGCCGTTGGCCCAGGGCAAGAAGGGAATTTGGCTGTTGTTTTTGGTCTTACCGTTGTCGGGGAAGCCGCCGAATGCGCTTTCGTAGTTGTGGCAAGCGAGCGCGAGTTGCTTCAAGTTGCTGGTACATTTGATGCGGGCCGCCGCCTCGCGAACCTTCTGCACGGCCGGCAACAGCAACCCGATCAGAATGGCAATGATCGCGATCACCACCAACAACTCGATGAGAGTAAATCCCCGACGTTTCATAGCGAGACCTCAGTAGTGTAGATTCTACTACTGTATCTCGGTCGCAATAAGAAGCTGTGAAATGTATGTGAAGTTCATGTGTATGTTTCTACACAGGAATTGAACATACTCGAAAACCTCACGTGCGGCACGGTTCCCGTGTGCCGCACGCTGGGGATTTACTTGATGAACCGGTTGAAGTAATTCTCGAGCATCTCCTGGCGGCCGGAGCTGTTCTTGTCCGGGTTGCCCTTCTTCAACATGTAGGCTTCGAGCGAAGTGAAGTCGGCTTTGCCGCTCTCGATGTCCGCACCGATGCCGCTGTCCCAACTCGCGTAACGCTCTTTGACGAACGACTTCAGGAAGCCGTCATTGCGTATCGCGGCGGCGATCTTCAGCCCGTGCGCGAAGGCGTCCATCCCGCCGATATGCGCGTGGAACAGATCGACCGGCTCGAAGCTTTCGCGGCGTACTTTCGCGTCGAAGTTCAGGCCGCCCTTACCGAGGCCGCCCTGGTTCAACACCGCGAGCATCACCTGGGCCGTTTGGTACAGGTTCGTCGGGAACTGATCGGTATCCCAGCCGATGAGTTCGTCGCCGCGGTTGGCGTCGATGCTGCCGAGCATCCCGTAGCTGCTGGCGTAAGTCAGTTCGTGTGCCATCGTGTGCCCGGCGAGCGTGGCGTGGTTCGTCTCGATGTTAAACTGGAAATCCTTGTCGAGGCCGTACGTTTTCAGGAACGCCATGCACGCGGCGCAATCGCTGTCGTACTGGTGCGTCGTCGGTTCCTTCGGCTTCGGCTCGATCAGGAACTGCCCCGTGAAGCCGATCTTTTTCTTGTGTTCGACCGCGAGGTGCAGGAACTTCGCGAGGTGGTCGAACTCGCGGCGCAGGTCGGTGTTGTGCAGGTTGTGGTAACCTTCGCGTCCGCCCCAGAACACGTAGTTCGTGCCGCCGAGTTCCTTCGTCACTTCGAGTGCCTTCTTGACCTGTGCCCCCGCATAGGCAAACACGTCGGCATTGCAGCTCGTCGATGCACCGTGGACGAACCGCTTGTTGCTGAACAGGTTCGCGGTGCCCCAGAGTAGCTGGATGCCCGTTTCGGCTTGTTTGAGCTTGAGTTTTGCGGCAATCGTGTCGAAAATCGCGTTCGTCTCGGTGAGGTTTTTGCCTTCGGGGGCGACATCGCGATCGTGCCAGCAGTAGTACGGCGCACCGAGTTTGGACACCAACTCGAACATCACATCGACGCGCCGGAGAGCGACTTCGACCGGCGAACCGCCCAGATCGTCCCACGGTCGCTCGGCACAACCGGGGCCGAACGGGTCGGCCCCCGTACCACAAATCGTGTGCCAGTAACAGACTGCAAAGCGAAGGTGATCCTTCATCGTCTTGCCGTCGACGATCTCGCTGGCGTTGTAATGGCGGAACGCGAGCGGGTTCTTGCTATCCGGCCCTTCGAAGGGGATGTTCGGAATATCGGGGAAAAACGCAGACATGAGAGGGTCACTCAGAGTGAGAGGAAATCGCCTCTAGAAAAGGTAGGAATCGCGTAGCGAAGCGGGTAGGCATGTCGAGTTTTTGACGCAGACCTCTTGCGAACGCGTTTCAACTACCCGACGTTGGGCGAACGATACGAACACGCGGCGCTCGATGCCGAACGCCGCCTCGCGGTCATTTCGTAGTCAATGCCATCCGGATGCGGACGTTATTTCCCCCGAGGTGGAGCGATATCGGGGCCGTCGAGCTTCTCGATCAGTTCCTTGACCATCTTCAACGTCGCATCGTCGGCGATCACGATCAGCGAGTTCGTGCGGGCATCGGATGCGATCTTCACACGATTACCGGAAGTGACGCTGACGGGAGCCGCACCCATAGCTCCGCCGGTCCCCTCTCCGCCGACCGGCTCGCTACCGACACTACGTGCGTTGAGAAGCACCGATAACGTCACTTGAATGTCTTTAGCCGGTACGAATCTCAGCACGAAAACTTGCAGAGTTGGCTCTTTCGCTTCCGCCCTAAATGGCATGGCAGCAGGAGCACTACTACCACCAGCACCCATTCCTGCGCCGCCACGTGCGCCCTCCCTACCACTGCCGCCGGGCATGCCAGCACCGGCGGCGGGTCCGGAACCCGCTCCGCCTTTACCGCCACTGCCTCCGGTACCGCCCATCATCCCACTACCACCCGCGACGGTCACTCGCTTCTGACGCTTGAAGATCATGACGGGGTTCAAAGAATTCCCCGCGATCAGTTCGCAGTATTCCCAGCCTTCTTCGCCGAGTTTCGTCATCTCGGCCGATGCCATATTGGTGTTCACCACGGGTATATTCTGAACCTTGTACTCCCAGTGCGTCGATTGGGGAGCATTCGGAATGCCCCACAGTGCCACGGTTGCGGGCGGGGCCGCAAGTGGCGCGGGCGCGGCTCCTGGTGGCCCAAAACTCGCCTCAACTGTCACGCCGGGGTTCGGTATTTGGGCGTTGGCGTCGATTGCGAGTTTGCCGACCGTCATCGACCCGGCGACGAGCAGGACGGCGGCGATCCATTTGATGCGAATACTCATAACGAGTGCTCCCTGGGCGAGTGTAAGAACGTGAGGGGAAATCGATTCGACACTGTGGGCGAAGGTGGCCACCTTTGCGGCGAGCGTCGTGGGCACGCTGCCGGTGGCCGTACTGGTGGCAATAGCTCCGATGGCGGTGGCGGGCGCGAAGCCACGCCGCGAGAGGTTTTCGATCAAGCGCTGGCGGGCGCGCGATAACCGCGCCGTCAACGTGTTGAGTTTGAGGCCGAGTTGGTTTGCGGCGTCGTGTTGCCGTACGCCTTCGAGTTCGCACAACACGAACGCGGTTTTGAGCGTACCCGGCAGGCGTTGCACTTCCTCGTGGACCGCTGCAAGCAGATCGCCCCACGCTGATTCGGACGTCGGCATCACCGCTTCCGGTGGGGCCGCCGTCGTTTCATGGTGTCGCCGACGTGCCGCCGAACGCCGCACTTTCATCGAGATGCGGTACGCGACGCCGTGCAGCCACGCGGGTAACCGGTCGCCATCGCGCAACTGCCGTGCGCCGCGAACGAGAGCGAGGAACGTTGCCTGGAACGCATCTTCGGCATCCGCGTCGGTACTCGACAGTTTGCGACAGAGACCCCAAACCATCGGCCCATGGCGGCGAATCAGGGTGGCAAACGCCTGATTATCGTGCGAATCCAGGTACTGCGCCAGCAACGCCGAGTCCGGTTGTTCCGCACGATCCTGCGTCAGCGACTCGACGTAACCGAGCACGTTCTGCAACAATTGTCGATTCACATGCGTGGCCTTCGCGGTTTGCGACCTCGTTACAACATAGTTCCCGCAGACCGGCAATTATGACAGCGACGCAAAGTAGCGGGCTTTTGTAGCTGGCCTCTGTGAGGCCGGGCTGCCAGAACCGGGGTCACAGACCCCAGCTACAAAGACCGGGGTCACAGACCCCAGCTACAAAACGCGAAGTCACTGGTCGG
>JAYVQG010000119.1:0-8849 GCA_043757025.1 Limnoglobus sp. | reverse complement strand
CACCAATTCCGTAGCCATAGCCACCTCTTCCCTGAAGTGCTCATTAACTTACAGAAAATGTCGAATACACGGAATAGATCTTGGACGGGTACTTAGCCTAGACAATTTGGACGCGATCCGGTGGACTTCGTCTGCGCCCGCGCCCGTCGGTGGCAGCCCCATCGTCTCAGGGTTGGTGGTGGTGGCGTTCAACGGCACGGTCGTGATCCACTCGTCCGGGCCGAGGCGTTCGTCGTCGCCGAACGTTTCGGTGATGTCCGCCTGGCTGTAGGAAATAGTGTCTATGGGGGCTTTCCCCTTCTTGCGGAACGGCCACATCTTACATCACCTTTTTCTGATACGGATGGGTTGTGATGCATGGAAAATAGTCAATGCTTATCGTATGCAAATCCGATAGTTCATTCCCCGCGCTTCACTTTGCAAAACCTATGCGGCGTAACGAATCCCGATTCGGCCCAACCCACACGATTTCGCGAAGTCAAAGAATCGGAGACGATCCGACGTAAGTCGAAATTCGCGTCGCACACGGATGTACCCAAAAGTGTCTCCAAATGACATAGAAATGTCGCGTCCGGTCGATTTTGTGTCGTACTCGGTCGATTTTGTGTCGTACTCGGTCGATTTTTGGTCGGTACTTTCGGCGCGAACCAAGCGAATGACCATCGGCGTAACCCACAACATGAGTTCGAGTAACGGCAAAATACCTCGTAACAGATCGGCGATTTGCGATCAAAAAGTGGCATTTTGAGACCGAAAACACCCGAAAATATGGTTTTAGAGCTACCGCAATTCTGACTTACGTCGATTGCGAGAGGCGGAAATGTGTCAGTTTCGGCTTCGACAATCGAGAAAAACATCAACACCGTAAGTCGGAATGCCTGAATCCACTGGACGACGGCGGCCATTTGAACGACAATTCTTTGGGTAACTTTCACGCTAAAGAGGAACGACGATGAAGAAGTGGATGCTCGGGTTGACGCTCGCCGTGTGTGTTGTGGTCCCTGTCAGCGCCGACGATACGGCCAACGCCATCGTGAAGAAGGCGATCGAGGCGTACGGCGGTAAAGCGGCGCTGGATAAAATGAAGGCGTTCAGCGGCAACATCAAAGGCGAGATTAGCATCATGGGGATGGATCTCGCTATGGACGGAGAGATGGCCTCCGAACTGCCCGATAAGCACATGATGTCGATTAACATGGCAGTGCAAGGACAGAAGATTCAAATCCTCACCATCGTAAATGGTACCAAACAAAAGACCACCATGAATGGTATGGATATGCCAGTTTCAAAAGCCGAGAAAATGGAAACCGCGCAAATGATGATGGTGCAAGAAGTCTCGCAACTCACACCGCTCATCGACTCCAAGAAATACACGATCAAATCCGAGAAAGACGAAGACGTGAAAGAGATGCCCGCCGATGTGGTACTCGTCACCGCAGAAGGTTTGAACGAAATCAAACTCTACTTCGATAAAAAAACCAACATGCTCGTGAAAACGAGCCGCAAATCCATCTCGCCCGGCGCGGGTGAAGGAGTTGAAGTCTTGGAAGAATCGTTCATGAGCGACCACAAGAAAATCGACGGTCAAATGGTCTCGACGAAACTACAAGTGAAGCACGACGGCAAAAAGTTCATGACGATCAATATGAGCGAGATTAAGCTCATGGAGAAAGCCGACCCGAAAACCTTCGCAGTCGACGACTGAGAATGCGACGTTCGGTGCGACGGAAATGTCGCACCGAACGATCTTGTTGCGACATTCACTTTTTGCAGCCGAACAAACCGCGTTCGCGGATCAATTTCACGACCGAATCGGGTACCATTTGTTCCCAGAGCGGATTCCCGAGCGCAATCATTTGCAACACGTCTCGGCTATCGATTCGCAGGCAATCGGGGTTGTGATTGTCGATCGACACGATTCTCCCGGCGCGAACGGCGAAGTCGTACAACGGCTTGCGATCAGGCGGCAGATCCAGATTCTCCACCGTCATCAAATGCCCCGTTTCGCGGTTGACGTAAGGATAGACAAAGAGCGAAATATCCCCGCGGAAGAGTCTGCCGAGGGCCTCTAAAAGGCCGCCGTCCAAGTCGGTGTAATAACTCGGGTCGAAGATCTCCGGTACCGTGACCGTACCCATCGCCAGGCCGATCGGTTTGGCCGTCTGCCGGCGCAGATAGCCTGCGAGCCGGTGGAACTCGGAGTAATCCGACACCAGCACGTTCAAGCCCGATGCACTGAGAACGTCGGCCCGACTTAAGAAGTCGCGGATGTCTGGCGTACCAGTCGCTCCGATGCCTCCCATCAGATTTCGCATCGTGATTTCGGCCACGCTGATGATGCGATCTTTGTCTTCCTCGGGCAAGATGGCTTGGAACTTTTCCGTCGCCGCCCGCATGATGTCGAGGTTCACGTGGGTCACGGGGCGGAAACTCCCGCGCTCGACCAATACGGGCTTCCGGTAAAGGAGTTCGCTCGGAAGTAGCACTTTTCCATCCGGCCCGAACATCGCCGCTTTGGAAAGGCCGTGCTGGACGAGACTGAGGCTCATCAGGCGATTGTCAACGGCTCGGAATCCGATACCGGAGAAATCGATCACGTCGATCTCGATGCGGTTCGGGTTCAGTTCGTCCATCAACGACTGAATGAGCAACTCGGGTTCGTGGTTGAGGAAAAATGCACCGTAAAGCAGGTTCACACCGAGGATGCCGATCGTTTCTTGTTGAAGGATGTTGGACGGATCGCGCAGCCGAAAGTGGATGATGATCTGCGTTTCCTGGTCGCGCGGGTAGACCTGGAAACGCACGCCCATCCAACCGTGGCAGTCGTTGGTGCCCATGAAGTTACGAGCAGAAACCGTGTCGGCGAACGCGAAAAAGGACGATGTATCGGCACGAGTCGCGGCAAGCCGTTCGATGTTCAGCTTGTACTCGTGGTCGAGCATCGATTCCAAGCGTTGCCGACTGACGTATCGGCTGGTGTGGCCGTAGATCGCATCGCTGACGGTCATATCGTAGGCGGACATGCTTTTCGCGATCGTGCCGGCTGCGCCGCCGACTTGAAAGAACCAACGGACGACTTCCTGCCCACCGCCGATTTCTGCGAACGTTCCATACCGTCGTTTGTCGACGTTGACCCGAAGCGCCTTGCCGTGGGTGTCGGGACGATCCGTGTCGAGGTTGTTACCGGGGCTATGAAGATTCATAATTCTCCATGAGTTCGGGCGATCCACGAAAATAAGCGGCCTGCGCGACATAATTGGTATACGATAATCGCGACTCGTACCGACACGCCCGCGAAAGTCCTTCATGTTTTCTCAGACCGTCGAATACGCATTACGCGCCGTCGTTTACCTCTCGCAGAATCCGGACCGATCGTGTACCACCGAGGAAGTGGCGAAGGCGACGAAGGTGCCATCGGCTTATTTGGCGAAAATCCTTCAGGGGATGGTGCGTTCGGGCGTGATCCGCTCGCAGCGCGGCGTCGGCGGCGGAGTGAAGCTCGCGCGGTCGCCGGAGAATTTGACGATTCTCGAAGTCGTGAACGCGGTCGAACCGATCCAGCGAATCAAAGTCTGCCCGCTCGGACTCAGCACGCACGGCACGAACCTGTGCCCACTGCATAAGCGGCTCGATAACGCACTCGCAGCCGTCGAATCGGCGTTCGCCGGCACGACGCTCGCCGAGGTCGTGAACGAACCGACGACGAGCGTGCCACTCTGCGAATTTCCGCCGATGCAAGAGCTACTCCCTCGCCGTAAAAACAGTATGACGGAATGAGCACACACATTTGCCAAAGGGGAAACGTATGACGATGAGTCGTATTTTGGGATTGTTCGCGGCTTCGATGATCGTCGCAGTCGCCGGTGCCGAAAACAAAACGGACAAACTCGATCCCGCGAAGTTGTTGGGCAAGTACGTGGACATCGAGGGTGTGAAGTCCGGCGAGAAAGCCGACGCCGATCGCCTCAAGGGGCAATTCGTCGAAATCACGAAAGACACCTTCAAAATTGAAGGCGAAAAACCCGAGCAAACGTTCGAGTTCTCCTACAAGCTGAAGCCAGACACCTCACCCGTCGAGATCGACCTGGAGATCGTGTACCCCGATGACTTAAAAGGCAATAAGGCGATCGGGATTATCTCACTCGACGGCGACAAGTTGAAGATCTGTTACAACACCGAAAACAAGGATCGACCGAAGACGTTCGAGTCCACCAAGGAGAACGGCTATTTCCTGTGGACCATGAAGAAGTCCGAAAAGAAGTAACGCAACCGTTCGCTCAAGCTCAATTCAGCCTGCGAGATTCGCGATATTAAAATGCTTTGCCATCACGAGTATGCTCATGAACATCATGAGCATGCTCACCAAGCTTAAATAAAACGACTTTTTCACGTAATCGAAGTTCGTAATCAGGTAAAACAGCCCATAGAACGGTATGAACATACACAATAAGCCCGTTTCTAAGCTGTCTTGGAACGTCAAAATGGTAAACCAGAGGCCAGCGCCACTGGCCACCAACCAGGCGAGAACTAGTGGAACAAAGATGGCCGAGGGGACGGCGAACGACAACATCATTATCAGTATCGACAGCCCGACATAGCCCAGTAGGAAGACGCTAAACGAGTTGCCTGCGTCGAAAAAAGAGAGCGGTTTTTTCTTCTTGCTGCGTCGCTTCTTCGTTTTGCGAGCCGGCTCATCGTCTTCCTCGTCCTCGTCATCATCCCAGTCTTCGGTGCGCTTCCGGCTGTTACGCCGCGTTTCCTCGTCTTCGTAACGATGTCGTTTGAGCGTGACCAGTTCGAGTGGTTTCGGCGATTTGCGAACCGGCTGCGGAGGCGGCGGAGCAGGTGCGTCTGGGGATTCCGGCACATAAAACCGCGAGCTACATTTCGGACATGTTCCAATGCTGTTGGCACGCGAATTGTCGACGGTGAAACTCTGCTGACATCCCGAACACAAAAACTGGATCATGCGAGGTAACCGAAAAGAAAGTCGTCGCCGATGCAATTCGATTACTATCCACGTATTCGTCCGAAGGTCAAGATCGAATGTGTGAAACGGCGAAGTTACGCGGATAATCTCGCCAAAGCAGTGGGCCTGAGGGTCGATTGTTCGCGAAATTTTCCGTTTTGAACGAGAAAGCGCCCGGTTTATCTCCTATATCAATGGAACGCGGTGTTGCGTACGTTTCGCTGACTGCGGTTCGCATGTAACGACGGACGATACCCCACACGGAGAGTTTCTATTCAACCTTTGTTACCCCGACCCACTCTCCCGGTCGCCGCTCAGAAAAAATCCGTCGTTCAAGTACTGAAAAAAGTCTCGGAATGGGTGAACCTGTTCCCGTTCATCGCGATTCACCTCGCCGTTGCGGGCATATTCTTCGTCGAAACGACCTGGACGGCGGTGATCTTGTGCGCCGTCGCATACTCGCTGCGAGTGTGGGCACTGACGGCAGGGTTCCACCGTTACTACGCGCACCGTGCCTACAAAACGAGCCGTTGGTTCCAGTTCGTCATCGGTACGATCGGGTGTGCATCTTTGCAGCGCGGTCCGATCTGGTGGGCGGGCGAGCATCGCCACCACCACCGCTACTCGGATCACGACGGCGACCCGCACTCGCCGATCAAAAACTCCGTTTTCTGGTCGCACGTAGGTTGGGTGATGGCACGCGGCGAAAGCAACACCGATTGGCAAGGCATGCGCGATTGGGCGATGTATCCCGAACTGAAATGGCTCGACCGCTTCCACTGGATTCCTGGTGCATTATGGGGCGTTGCCACGTACTTCATCGGCGGCTGGCCGGGTGTATTCTGGGGCTTCTTCCTCAGTACTGTACTCGTTTATCACGTGACATTCTGCGTGAATTCGGTCTGCCACTTGTTCGGTTATCGCCGCTACCAAACGACCGATATGAGCCGAAACAACTGGATCGTCGCGATCCTGACCTTCGGCGAAGGCTGGCACAATAACCACCACCACTACCAGAGCAGCGCCCGTCAGGGCTTCGCTTGGTACGAGATCGACATTTCCTATATGAGCCTGCGAGTGTTGTCCTGGTTCGGCATCGTTTGGGACGTCCGCGAACCAACGGCGAGAGCGAAGAACATGAAGTTGATCTCGGAAACGAACCCCGACACGACATTCTTGGAAATGCAGGCCGAACGCGATTCGTCGCACAAAGAGACCGCAACCGCAAGTTAAACGGTATCGTATTATCACGAAGCCACAAACTAAAACGCCCACGGTATCACCGTGGGCGTTTTATTCGTTTCTGGCTGACAGCGAAAACTACTTCTTCATGTTCGTTGGGCGGACCATGACGAGTGCGCCGTTGAAGCCGGGGACCGAACCGCGAACGAGAATCAGGTTGTTCTCGACGTCGATCTTGATGACCTTCAAGTTGCGGATCGTCGTACGGGTGTTGCCGTATTGACCGGCTCGCTTGAGACCCTTCTTCGGACGACCCGAACCGCGGTTACTCGCCAACGACGATGTCGAACCGGCTTGACGGTGAACCTTCTTGGCACCGTGTGCGGCGGGCAGACCATCGAAGTTGTGGCGCTTCATAACGCCCTGGTAGCCACGGCCTTTCGTGGTGCCGATGACATCGACCGAAAGCACGCCTTCAAACACGTCGGCCACTTTCAGAATGTCGCCGACCTTGTGCGTCGGAACTTCGCTGAGGCGGAATTCGCGAATGTGGCGTTGCGGTTCGACGTCGGCCTTCGGGGAAATCGCGACGCCGGCCTTCTGGCGTTTCTCTTTCCGCTTCGACGCCAACTTCGATGCGACGTGGCCCTGTTCGGAGCGAATCGCGTTCTTACGGGGTTTATCTTTGAAGCCGAGTTGGATGGCAATGTAGCCATCTTTATCGGGGCTGCCGTCCTTGATTTGTAGCACGGGACATGGCCCGAGTTCGATGACGGTGACCGGTTCCGCGTTACCATTTTCGACGAACACTGCCGTCATCCCGACCTTGAAGCCGAGTAAACCGAGGGCCATGAAAGGCCTCCTAAATAGAGTCGCGACCCGGCCGACATGCATTCGGCAGACAATCTGCCACGCATCAGTCGGGATCCAAATCCGAGTGCAACTGATAGGATAGAGTTCGGAGTGAAGCTGGCCAGTTGTTTACGCAGAAAGTGTCGTAACCGAATCGGACGCGAACCTATGACTGCACTCGTTGTGACGCTGATTGTGTTTATTGCCGTTGGGGCGATGTTCCTGGCGGCGAATCTGTTGCTCGGCAAGCTCGTTCGGCCAAATCGACCTTCGCCGGAGAAGGGCGAAGTATACGAGTGCGGCGAACCGCCGATCGGGTCGGCATGGATTCAGTTCGACTTGCGGTTTTACGTCGTCGCGCTGCTTTTCGTCATTTTCGACGTAGAACTCGCGTTTTTCTTCCCGTGGGCGGTGGTTTTCGGCTCCGCCAATCAACTCGCACAAGACGCCACGCCGATCGAGCAACGTCTCGAAATCGCCCGACAATTCAGTCCGGCCGCAACCAGCGTTCCCGCACCGGAAATCGCCTCCGCATTCGCTCAGTTTGCGTTCGTCGAACTGCTCGTTTTCTTTGCGATCCTGCTCGTAGGCTTTGCGTATCTCTGGAAGCGCGGCGACCTCGAATGGGTACGTAGCCTTGCCGATTGGCGTGCGAATTCCGATGATTCACTATTCGGGTGAGTGGCGGAATGGCAGACGCAGGGGACTTAAAATCCCCCACTCGCAAGAGTGTGCGGGTTCAAGTCCCGCCTCGCCCACTTGTTCATTCGTACAGTATGCGACAGATGACGACAAGAAGCGCCGGGACGCCTTATTTTCTAGGCGTCCCGGCGCTTCTGTCGTTTCGAGTCCCGTCGGGTCGGATCGTGTCTGCACCGCATTTTGCACCAACACTGCACCGGATTTCGCACCGCTTTCCGAATACCCCTTCACCGCTTTCGCGAAGTCGGTATCGAGCGTTTGCAGATAATGCCCGAGTGCAATACGTGGGGAATTTCCCACCCACGCTGTCACGACGTGAATCGGATGTTCCTGCATCAAGTCGGTTTCCAGAGATGCGCGGAGGTTGTGAAAGAGCTTCGGCCACGGATTCAGCCCCGCACGGCGAATGAGTTTCTCGAAGGTCGTCCGAAGGTTGGTGTTTTCCCACCCGCCGGGCTTCTGCGATGTCGCACGGTAGGCCGCGCCTTGCGTCCCACCAACCACGTAGACTTCTCCCGGTTCGGCAAACTCATAGGCATCTTCGAGGTACGGTCGTAATGTTGCGAAGATCGGCACCACACGGAACGCTTTCCCCTCAATATGTTCCGTCTTCGGGCTGGAAACCGTCATCTTGTTCGAAGCGAAATCGACGTATTCCCACTTCAGCGATAGCACCTCGGACGGGCAGCGAAGCCCTGCCAGACGCGATAACGCTACGATCGTCCGCCAAGTCGGGTTTGCGAATTCCAGCAGCTTCCTTGCGTCAGCGATTGAGATGTAGAACTGGCGTTCGACTGCCAACGAGTTCTTGCTTTTCACCGAGAGATACGGGTTCTCTGGAATGAGCAAAAATTTCTTCGCTCGGTCGAAGAACATACGGGCGGTTTTCAATCGTCGATAAATCGTCGCGGTCGCCAATCCTTTGTTCTGGTAGTGCGTTTTGAGTCGTTCGGCTTGTTCTGGACCGATGGATCGCAAACACGCATTCGCACCGTAAACGGCGACGAGATCGATCCGTACTCGCTTCAGAGTCACAATCGTAGCGGGCTTAGTACCCGTCCAAGATCTATTCCGTGTATTCGACATTTTCTGTAAGTTAATGAGCACTTCAGGGAAGAGGTGGCTATGGCTACGGAATTGGTGG
>JAYVQG010000118.1:0-8862 GCA_043757025.1 Limnoglobus sp. | reverse complement strand
TGGATTGCAGGCTGGATAGGCGTATCTATGCTCAAATGCCCGGTTTGATAGCAGCTGAATTCCAAGTGTGATCCAGCAAAACTGCATGATTTTCAGGGCTCCAGGTTTACGGAAACGCGGTTACACCCGTAGCAATGTGGATTCTGTCTGCGTTTAGCTGTGCGGGCAGTTTGTAGCAATCGCAAAATTGGGGAAATCGCTGTAGAACGCCCTCTGCGCGCGTCGGATATACAACCAGCCGATTCGGTACAAAAGGCCTATAAATTCGTCTGTTTGGAGTGCGTAACATAAAATTCAGAAAACTTCGTCAAATCTATATTGCCATGCGATCCAATCTTGTGTAGCATACTCCTGCTCCGTAACATTTACAAAAGAGGTGCTTTATGCTCATCGCGATTCGTCTCTTCCTGTTTCTGGGATGTGGCCTGTGTTGCACAGCAGCCTCAATCACTTTAAACGCAGGCACATTCTCCGTCGATTCGCCATATCAATGTGGCGACTGGAGATGTAAAAATCCATCGCCTGCCACGTACTACACAGGCACACCTTTTCCGAATGACCCGCCAGCAAACACTTTCGTAGGTGATTGCAATCTCAAAGATTCTACGACGGTGATATCCAAAGTCTGTGTTGGACCTTCCCCTTTAAAGGGATGTATGACAAGAATTCCTGCTCCCGCAAATACATCCTGTCAAGGTGTATTCATCAATTCGGGTGGTAACGATAATGCTGGATGCTTCGTTGCAAGCCCGAAATGCGAGTCGACTGTCGATGTTCCGCCCGATCCCGCCCCTTGACATTGACAGTTCTTCTCTCTGGCAGGAGTTGACATGCCGCTTTCCTGGTTGTGCGGGATTTTCTTCGTCGCGGGTGCGCCGGAAGCAGTTTCACCGTCGCTCGAAACCATTCTCATCCAGCACCGCCAAGGGGTGGCGCTCTGTGCGTCGATTTCGTGCGATTTCGAGATGTTCGGTTCGGTCGAGGGTCGGTCCTATTCACGTTCTTCAGGGCGATACCTGCGTGACCCACAAACGATCGTTCTCGAAGCCGTGCCGGTGTCCGGTGTGCGCAATCGTACGGTGATCCGGAACGGTCTGATGACTTCGATCTCACGGTTACCGACGGGACAGCCCTCGACGTGGCAGGTCGTCATCGTATCCTTCGATGAAGAGCAAGGTTTCACTGGTGACCTCTACAATGAAGCTCTCTTGACAGTCAATGACGATGGAGGTCGCAAGGGTTTGCCCGTCGCGGACCATTGCGAGACACATCGCGGCAGGTTGCAGGGTATTCGTACGACGAACGAAGGCAGTAACCGGTATCACGTCGTCAGCTTGCGGTTCCGGTATGATGCGAAGAAGCCGGACAGTGCGTGGGTTGATGAGGAATTGTGGTTCGATGCGGGCCGAAACGGTTTGCTCGACCGGTCGATCCGGCGCTATGGCCCTCCCTTCAATAACACCCGAACGTATCGTGTCACAAAGTTTGCCGAACTCGCGCCGGGTGTCTGGTTCCCCGAAGGCGTCCGCCAGATGATCGCCTCCGACAAGGGCGAATCGCAAGAATGGATATCGCTCAAACTGAAGGGGTTGGCCGTCGATAAACCGATCCCGGCTGCCTTGCTCGATACGTCAATCCCTGCCAAAGCCTACGTTCACGACTCGGTGACCGGCAAGAAGTACCGTACTGACACCGACGGCAAAATGATCGGGGTCGCAGAGCCACTCGCCCAACACCCCTCACTGCCGCTTTCGCCGATACCGTCTGGCCCGGCGGGCGCGCCACCACCCGTCAGCACCGAGCCGCAATCGTGGAGCCGCTTCGTGTTTCCTGCGGGGGCGGGGTTCCTGCTGGCCGGGTCTGTCCTTTGGTTCGTACGGAGTCGCCGTCAACGCCAATCCTAGGAGCACCTCATGCGACGTTTGTTCCGGCGACTGCTTTTGCCTGGGTCGGCGGTTGTCGTTACCGTCTGTCTGCTCGCCTACTCGACAATCGGATCTCCGAAGCAGTGGTTCTCTACGCCTCTCGTCGCGCATCCCGTTTTGATCTGCCCGGATGTCATCGATTTCGGCCCTCAATCGGTCGGAGAGATCGTCACGAAGGAATTTGAAATCGCCAATGGCGGGAGCGATATTCTCCAGATCGATGATATTCGACAGAGTTGCACCTGCTCTGGCTTTGAGGTAATGGATAAGGACGGTTCTTGGTTGTCGGCCACCACAATTTGGATTCGAGCGGGAGAACCAGCCAAGGCCAGGGTGCGGTTGATCGTCCGTGGTCAGGCGGCAACTGCCACAAAAGCCGTCGTTCGATTCCAAACCAACGTACCGGATTTGCCCGAGTCCCAACTCCAGATCGTCGTTCCTTACATAAAAGCCGGTCTGCTTGGGTTCCCGGCGGAAGTCCACCTTGGGTTCATCAATGCCGGCGCAGTGGCCACACGGGATATCGATGTTTACGATGATTCGCCGACACCCGGAAGTGGCCTGACTCTCGGCGCAGTCTCCGATCCGCGAGTGCAGGTGGAGGTCGTGCCAGCCGCTGCGGTTCCACAGGATGCAGGCCGAGTGCTATACGGTAGCTATTTGGGCCGGGTCCGAGTTGTCGTAACAGGTACGCCCGGTCGAATCCGGGAGAATGTGGTGATTCAGGCTGGCGGTCGCGCTGGGGCTGTATTGAACGTACCGCTTTCCGCCGAGATCGGTTTACCTGTCGTCGTCTTGCCCGCCCGCCTCGTCTGGCCTGCGCCAACCGCGCCTCGGTTGGCGCGGCTGGTTTTCCGCTCGCAGGGTGCAACAATTCGCGGTGTGGTGCCAGTTCGCTTGCCCGTGGGAGTGACAGTCATGACCCCTTCCGTTACGGCGGAGTCCGCTGCCAAAGTAATCGAACTTCAGTTCGCGTCAGCCGCTCCGCCGCCCAGTGACCGTCCCTTGATTGCCGCGTTTCGAGCGACACTAACCGACGGTCGAACGGTAGACATGGATGTCAACTTCGACCCGAATTGAGGGGATGCCGATGCAAAATAGAATGCGGCGCGGCGTGACGCTCGTTGAGGTGCTGGTCGTGGTGGGGATTATCGGCTTGTTGGTCGGGCTGATATTGCCCGCCGTCCAACAGGTGCGAGGGAGTGCCGACCGGGCGGCGTGTGCGGATCGCTTACGGCAGATGGCCATCTCGCTGCACGGGCACCACGCGGCGTACGGTCGGTTGCCGCCAAACCTCGGCGGTAGCGAACCCTACACGGCCAGCCCAGAACAAATCCTGAGCTGGCCCGCGTTGATCCTCCCGTACATCGATCAGGAACCGCTCTGGCGTACCTCGGTCGAGGCGTGCAAACAAAGCCAATACACCTACCGCACTCCGCACGTCGGCTACTCGACGGTGCTGAAAGCGTTTCGCTGTCCGTCCGACGACCGGCTCGCGACACCCGTTCCTGGGTCGAAGGGTGCCGCTGCGGCGCTGTCGTCGTATCTGGGAGTCGCCGGGTACGCGGGACGTGGAGGAATGCTACCCGCGTCTGAAGGCGTTCCGCTCACGGCGGTCACCGATGGCACCAGCCAGACGCTGATGGTCGGCGAGCGCCCGCCCCCAGATTCGCACCAATCCGGGCGATGGTACAGCAACATGTGGAAGTTCGCGCCGTTCACCGGACCGGGAGCCGAACTCAGCATCCCGGAGCAATCGGGAACTTTCATCGTTCCGGAGTGCATTTCGGCGAAGATGCTCGTCTACGGGCCAGGGCGAACGACGAACCCGTGCGATATGTACCACTTCTGGAGCCTGCACTCCGGTGGAGCCAACTTCGCATTCGCCGACGCCAGCGTCCGTTTTGTCACCTACACAGCCGCCGCGATCCTGCCCGCGCTCGCCACCCGCGCCGGCGGCGAGGTCGTTGACCTGCCGTGAAACGTGCCACCCATACGAAATCGCGAAGTCAAAAAGTTTTTGGTGATTTGACGTAAGTCGATCTCGCGAGGTCGCGCAAAGTACCCCTGAAGTCCCCCCAAAGTCCCCCCCTGAAGTCCCCCTGAAGTGGCAGTGAAGTCCCCCCAAAGTCCCCCTGAAGTCCCCCCAAAGTGGCACGTGGTGATCGACCGATACGACTCGACGGAATCGCCGTAACCCGCGATCCGGGTTCGTGATACCGCAAACCGCCCGCGAACAGATCAGCGATTCGCGATCAAAAAGGGGCGTTTGGAGACCCGAAAACACGAAAACCGACCGAAAAATAGTTTCACAATTCGGACTTACGTCAATTATGAGAGGCGAAATCCGGCTCATCCACCCCGTTTCGCCGCCAGTTCCGCAACCGCTTTCAGGTCAAGTTTGCCGCTGCCGAGCGCGGGGAACGCTTCGATCTCGTGGCAATCGCGACGGTCGGGAATCCACAGATTCGGCAACCCGCGATGGGAAAGCGTTTTCAGGGCGTCGTCGAAACGGCTGGCGATTTCTTGCAGATAAAGCACGATCAGCCGCTCGCCTCGTCGGTCGTCCGCCACGGCACACACGGTCACGACCCGTTCGCCGGTACCGAGGATTTCTTGCAGTTCTTCTTCGAGCCGTTCGAGTGGAATCATCTCGCCCGCGATCTTGGCGAACCGCGATTGCCGGCCTGTTATCCGGATGAACCCTTCGGGTTCGATGCGGCCAATATCGCCCGTCATGTACCAGCCATCGCGAACGACTTGCTTCGTTTTCTCCGGTTGATGCAAGTACCCGACCATCACGTTCGGTCCCTTGACGCCGAGGATGCCTTCCTCGCCAGCGGGTAGCGCTTCGCACGTTTCCGCGTGGAAGGTTTTCACCGCCACGCCGGGGATCGGCTGGCCAACCGTGCCCGGCATGTTCGCCTTCTGATGCACGCCGGTGACGATCGTATCGTGCAGGTTCGTACTGACGACGGGCGACACTTCGGTGCAGCCATACCCTTCGAGCGGCAGCACGCCGAACTTCGCGTGAAATTCCTCCGCGAGCTTCACGGGTAGCTTTTCCGCACCGCAAATGATCAGTCGAAGCGTTCGGAAATCATCGACTCCGGAACGACGCAGATAGAACCGCAAGAAAGTGGCGGTGCCGAGCAAGATGCTACACGAATGCGTTTTGCAAAGCTCGCCGACTTCTTTTGCAGAGCGCGCATCGGGATAATACACCGACAACATGCCGATGCCACCCGGTGCCCACAGGCAGACAGTGTAGCCGAAACTGTGAAAGAACGGCAGGCACGCGAGCATCCGGTCTTTGCGTTCGAGATCGACGCCGCGATAGAACGAGTTTGCGTTCGACGAGATATTCCGGTTCGACAGCATCACGCCTTTCGGCTCGCCGGTACTGCCACTGCTGAAGATGATCGTGAGTAAATCATCGGGTTTGAGTGTCTGTAAACCAACGCCGATGAAACGCTCCAAAAGCCACGCGGGTAACAGCAACACGGCCAGGAAACGCAGTGCTTTTTCCCACTTCGGTACGGTCGCCAACAGGTCTTCGAGGTAAAGCCGTTCGATGTCTGGCGACACTTCAAACGGCAGTTTCGCCTCGAACCGTTTCGCAGTAATCACCACACGCAACCCCGATTGCCGGACTGCGGATTCGACCGCATCGCGGCCCGATGTGTAGTTCAGATTGACGCTGGTGCGGCGCAAGAACCCGAGCGCGAAGTTGGCGAGTGCCGCGCCGAGACCGGTCGGCAACCAAACGCCGATCGGTTCGTTTCCGGTGCCGATTGTTCGTTTTAATCGCGAGGCCAAACACCACGCGGCAACGAGACCTTGCCCAAATGTGAGCGTACGCTCGGTGCCGCTGGAGACATCGACGAACGCGGGACGGAACAGGTTGCGCCACTGCCCGGCGGTGCGTGCGAACCAGCGTGGCACCAGCACGACTTCGTCGCTTTCGCGGATCGCGAGGTCGGCTTGGGCTTCGACGACGGCGGCACGAATCGCAGCCGTTTTCGGCACGCCCGTCATCGGCTTGCCGAACCAGATCGACACGGGGCGACGCAAATCGCGCGGGAACCGCCGCATGATTCGCCCGCCCTTGTGGCTGAAGTAACCGCCCCACAGCCCTTGTGCGCAAGCGGGAATCACCGGCACGGGGCGATTCGCTTTGCGGACGATACGCTCGATGCCGCGGCCGAACGGCAGCATCTGCCCGTTCCGCGATAGCCGCCCTTCGGGGTAAAGCAGCACGACTTCCCCGCGGTTGAGTGCCTCCGTCACAGCCGCCAGAGCAGCGGCAATCGCGTGCGGCGTCTGTTCGCGATTCTCGATCTTTACGCAACGGTCGCGCACCGAGAACAGAAAGATGCGCAGGAACGGATTGCGATAATACCCCGCCCACATCAGGTAGTTCACGCGGCGCGGGCTGGCGACCCACATCACCAGCCAATCGATGTAGCACGTGTGGTTGCAAACGATAATCGCAGGGCCATCTTTGGGGATATTTTCAGTGTTGTAAACGCGATACCGGTAGACAATGCGCAACACCACCCAGCCCGTCGTACGGATGACGCTCGGGAACACCCACGATGTCAAAATGAACAACACCGGCAACGCCACGAGAATGGCCGAGAGGTATCCGAGCAAGATCATGATCGAACCGATAACAGGAGTGGGACGGTTATCCACGGATGATAACGATTCGCGAAAGCTCAAATACACATAACGCACGGAATTCGGGAAATGAGTCGACTTGTTTTACCGTGTCTGCCGTGCGTTCGGTGGATGTCTGGTGAAATGTCTTACACTCCGATCATCTCCAACGGGCGTTGTGCGCGGCTAGTTGGGGCGATTGTCAGAGAGCGTAGTGGCAGTGGATGCGGGATCAGACGGCCCAGTAACACGTGAAGCTGGCTCAGATCGGCGGGCTTGACCAGATATTCGACGATGCCTAATTCGCGGGCGCGGTCCCGATAGTCGTCGGTTGTATACCCGCTGATCGCGACGATATTCAGGCGTTCGCAACCGGCGAGTTCGCGGACGTGGGCGGTGAAGGTGAAGCCGTCCATCGGGGCCATGCCGATGTCGAGTAACACCACGGCGGGGCGGCGCACGCAAATCGCAGACAGTGCGGAAACGCCGCAATACTTGGCCTCGGCGTCGTATCCCCAAATCGCGAGTAGGGCAGCCATGCTGTCGGCTGCGTCGGTTAGGTCGTCCACCACCAACACGTAGGGCCGGGTACGAATCATCGAATCCTCCACGACCCATTTGGGTCGGCTCTGGTGCCCGAGTTGAAAATCTGTGAAGGCGAAGCGAGCGACAATAGAGTTTCGCAGAAATCCTTTCCCCGAACGCGACCGCAATGATGGGGCGAACGATGTCGGCGCGGCTCGCACCGACATTTCCGCTAATTATACCCGGCACGGGCTTCGATGTGAATTTTATTTTGAAGGTGATGCGAACGCTGTTGAGTGAGAACGTGTGGCATCGCCTGTGAAGCGATGCATTTGAAGAGACTGCGATAAGCGAAGATCTCACTGCTCGAAACGATTACTTGCCGTCTTTGGGCGCTTCTTTCACCGCTGCCGCCGGTGAAGCGGTTTTTATTTGCTGTTCGAGTTCCAAGATCTGCGCGGTTAATTTCTGAACGCGTTCGGGTGTAACTCCGGCGTTCGTATTCGGGGGGCATGGTGGGCAGACGAGGTTGGCTTGCGGCGCGGCCTGTGCGAAGTTACCTGCGAACCCTTGCGGCGAACCGAGGAACGGCCCTTGCATCCCCGGCATCATTTGGCCTTGGCCCATCACGAACGGCGTTGGCATCATCTGCGGCTGCATCATCATTTGCGGCTGCATCATTTGCTGACCTTGAAAGTACATTTGCGGTTGCATCTGCTGATGCATTTGCGGTGCCGGGACGTGCATCGTGATTTCCTGTGGCCCCTGGACGGGCGTAGCCTTGATCCACGGCATCGGGATTTTGATCGTGCTGAGCGAAAAGGCCAGCCGCGTGCGCCCCTGGGTGCTCGTCATTGTGGCACCTTGCATATTGAACTGCGGCGCGGGTTGCATGAACCCGGCCGGCATTAACATTTGCGATTGGCCGTAGCTCGGCATCATCATGCCTTGTTGCGGCATCATCATCATGCCCTGTTGAGGCTGAACGAACGCTTGCGGGGCGGCCGCCGGAGCCGGGGCGGCTTGTGGGCCCGGTGCGGCTTGTGGGGCCGGTGCGGGTGTCGATTGCGGAGCCGCCTGCGGTGCGGAAGGTGTCGAATAACTTTCGGTGGGTGCGCACGATTCGGTCGTGCAATGTTGCAAACGTCGACACGCATTGCAGCCGATCGAACTGAAAATGATTGCAAACATCACGAAAATGCGAATCATGTCCCAGTCCTCGATCGACGCGTCGGATTATGCCAATGTGGCTACAAAACTCAATCGACCGGCACTGTCGGAAAATTCAGTCCAATCGGCGCAGACGTGTAAAAATCCGGCGATGCGGAGATTTGGGATGGGATTTGCCGTTTTGAGACGCCAGAATCGACGTAAGTCGGAATTCTGGAGGCTCAAAAACTTTGTTTTGGGGTCTTTTTTCGGTTTTCGAGGCCACTTTTTGATCGCAAACCGCTGATCCGTTTCGAGGGGTTTTGCGTTATCCTGCATTCCTGTCGCGGTTTGCGTCGAGCGTCACTCGATTTGCACTCGCCGCAAGTACCGACCGAAAATCGACCGAATGCGACACAAAATCGACCGAGTGCGACACAAAATCGACCGAGTGCGACATTTCTGGCACGGTTCAAAACCCGGTTGCAGTTTTGCCAAATAAGACCACTAAAAATTTGGTTCTGGCGTGATTGGAATTGGGCGAAATCCGACGTAAGTCGTTGGTGTGTTAGGTTGATTCCGAAATCGGGAATGATTCCAG
>JAYVQG010000117.1:0-2318 GCA_043757025.1 Limnoglobus sp. | reverse complement strand
CCGCCGCCGCCGCCAATGCCGCCGCCGCCACCGCCGTTCGGGCCGCCGCCACCGCCCGCGGTCCCCGGCCCGCCAAGGCCGCCGCCGCCGCCGAAGCCGCCGCCGCCGTTCGGGCCGCCGCCGCCGCCGCCGACCGCCTGGTTCCCCGTCAGGGTGCTGCCGAGAATACGGAGTGTCCCCTGGTTGTAGATCGCCCCGCCGAGCCCTGCCGCCGCCCCGCCCCCGCCCCTGCCGCTTTCGCCGGCCCCGCCCTGGGCCAGCCCGTTGGACAGGGTCAGGTTCTGAAGTGTCAGGTTGCCGGCGGCTGTCACCTGAAACAGGCGGAAGGCCGTCGCACCGGTCCGGGTGAGCGTCTCGCCCGTCCCTTGGATCGTAATCGGGCTGGTGATCAGGAACGCACTCGGCCCGGCGGGTTGCGGCACGGCCAGGGTGCTGGCAGACGGGTTGGTGAAGGTCGCGAGGTTGATCGTGCCACCGACCGCTGCACCGCCGAACACGATGGTGTCGGCGTCGTCGCCACTGGCGGCGTTCGCCTGGTCGATCGCGTTCCGCAGGCTGCCGGTCCCCGTGTCGGACAGGGTGGTGACGGTGAAGATCGCCGGCACGTCGCGGCTTTCGAGGAGTTCGACGCCGAGGAACCGTCGGCGTTGCGGTTGGCGAACGCGAGGGGGAGGATTGCGCATTGTGTGCCTCAAGTAGGAAGGGTAACGAAGCAGGTTGGGCAGACCTGAGCGATTGCGTTATCAAACTAAATAACATATGCGACAAATGCAAATGAAATCTTACAAATGGATCGTTTCGGTGGGATGCGTCGCCACGCGCAGGCATCACTCGTCGTTCAAATCTTTCCAATCGACGCCGAGTTCCTCGGCGAGTTGCTCGAGGTCGGCACCGAGTTTCCGAAGGGTTTTGCGGGCGCGGAGTTGTTCGTCGGGTAGCTTCGATACGGCGAACGGCTTGATCTTGTCGGCCCGATCGCGAGCATCGAGTTCGCCGAGCGCGGTGATGGCGTGGCCGCGAACGACGGGTTCGTCGTCTTTCAATTTTTCGCACAAAACCGGGATCGCCTTCTCGCGGGTTGCAGGCGAACGACGGCCATCGACTTCGAGTACGACAATTGCCCGCGAACGCGCCAACGGGTCCGGCGACTCCGTTAGCTCGATAGCGCGCAACACTTCACCCTCGCTGAGCGACGCGCTTCTCGCAGTCTTGAATAACTCGCCCGTTTCGCGGAAATCGTTCGACGAAGATCTCGCGCCGCGCGAGGGCGCGAAGTAGTACAACCCGCCACCGACGACGGCGAGCAACAGGAACACGAACGCGAGGAACGACGCAGGTTGAAAGAACTTCTCGCCGAGTTCGGGGGCAGGTGGCGGAGGCGTCATCGCTTTCTTTCTTTTGTCGCTGGCCTCGATGAGGCCGGTGCTTGTCGCTGGCCTCTACGAGGCCGGTGAGGGAGGCAGGCTTCCGGGGTCAAAGACCCCAGCTACAGGAAGAAAGCAAATACGATTCGGCGTCATGGTGTAGCATCCGTGGCGGCAAATCGAGTCTGGATCGCGAGCCAAACTTCGGCAATGACTTTTTGCGTGGCGGCTTGAAGCACCGTTCGCGGGACGATCTTCAACAGCCCGGTCACGGCCACGGTGTCGGCCGTCCAGGCGATCTCCGTCGCGTCGTCGATACCGCGAAAGGCGAGTGTCGTATTCGTGGTGCTACTCGCGCCACTGCCTTCCGCGAACATTTGAAACGCCACCGACAATTCGGGTTTTCGTTCGACGAACCTCAACGTCACCCGCAACGTTCCACTCAGAAACGCCAGCTTCGGCCGCTGGTTCCAAGTCGCCGCATCCGCCGCCGCAACGACACTCTCCACATCCGGCAAACACGCAACGAGAAACGACGCATCCGACAGCCGCGCATAAGCGACGGCCAGCGCGGCAGGCAGAGTTTCGAGGCCAGTGAGCATTGTGGGTTACCGTTTTCGCCAGGCTGACACAATCAGTGTACCCGCCGCCACGGTGATTGCGACCAACCACGCGATCCCGGCGGCGACAAACAACCCTGTGTTGACCGCTTCGTGGTAACGAGAATATGCCGCCTGCGCGGGCGTCGGATCGGGGTACGGCGGCGCGATCCCGCTACCCACGCCATGAACAATGATCGCGAAAGTAAGTACAACCGCAACAGTCAGCAGTCCTGCGGTAAACTTCCACATAAGTTGGCACGGTTCAAAACCCGGTTGCAGTTTTGCCAAATATGACCACTAAAAATTTGGTTCTGGCGTGATTGGAATTGGGCGAAATCGGACGTAAGTCGTT
>JAYVQG010000116.1:0-9060 GCA_043757025.1 Limnoglobus sp. | reverse complement strand
CTGCTGTTGAACAAACCGCCGATCAAGCGCGACGGCAACGACCTCACGGCAACGGTGACGATCCCGAAAGAGGTTACGCAGATGACCCTGTTATCCGCGCCCGTGGCCATCGGCTTACTGTTGCCCGCCGTGCAGAAAGTCCGCGAAGCCGCCAGCCGCGCCAAGGGGCAGAACAACCTGAAACAGATCGGCATTGCGATGCACGCTTATCATGACCTGCACGAAAAACTTCCATCGGACACGTATTCGAAAGACGGCAAGCCGCTGCTGTCGTGGCGCGTAGCGATTTTACCTCAGATCGAACACGGGGAACTCTACCAACAGTTCAAGATGGACGAACCGTGGGATAGCGACAACAACAAGAAGCTCATCGCGAAGATGCCTTCGGTATATGTCGTACCGAATGCGAAAAACCCACTCCCCGACAAGACATACTATCAGGGTTTCGTGAGTAAAAAGGGTGCGGATTCGCGTTCGTTTCTCTCGAAAGATCCGAAGTTAACGATCAGATTTTTGAACGTGACGGACGGCCTATCGAATAGCATCTTCGTCGCGGAATCGGCCGTAGCGGTCGATTGGTCGAAGCCCGGCGATATGCCGTTCGACTTAGACGCTCCGCTGCCTAAGCTCGGCGGTCACTTCCCCGGCGGTTTCAACGTGCTGTTCGGCGATGGTAGTGTACGGTTCATCCCCGACACGATCGATCCGAAGAAGCTGAAGGAGGCGATCACCATCAACGGTGGCGAAGTGACGAACCTCAACGACCGATAAACAGTGAAATCGCCCACGGATTGTCGTCCGTGGGCATTGTCGTTTACCCGACTTGCGCGCCGTTGAGGCTCGAGAAGTCGTCGAAGAGCACGGTGTCGTCGATGAGGTTCGGGCTTTTCAGTGCGTCGAGTTTACCGCCGGCATACGTGCGAATTCGCGAGATATTTCCCGACCCTTCGCCGATGAGCAAATCGGGGACTGCATCGCCGTCGACGTTCTTGACGGCCACGCGAACGCCCTGTCGGGAGGTGCTGCTGAAGCCGAAGAAGTTGATGAGCGATGTCGGTGCGTCGGGCGTGATGATGAGGCTCTTGCCATCGAAGACCTGTACGCGCGGTCCACCGCCCGGCCCCGCCCCGACGACGACATCCTTGACTCCGTCGCCGTTGAAGTCGCCACCCGCCACGTAGACGCCGTTCCGCAGGCTGTTCTCGAATGCGAAGAAATCGGTGATGCGGTCGGCGCGATTCTTCGTCAGCGACACGCCATCGAAGACGCTGACGCGCGGGCCGCCGCCGATACCGGCCCCGGTAATCAGGTCGGGCACGCCGTCGGCGGTCGGGATGATAACCGCCGCGCCGGTCACCGCATTGGTGGTGAATTGACCGACGTCGCCAACCCCGACGCGAACGCCGCCGCGGAAGGACGGCTCGTAAGCGAAGAAGTCGGCAAACGTCACGCCGGTGGAGCCATCGACGATCTTGACGCGGGCACCGCCCCCGTCGTCGGCCCCAATGACGATATCCGCGAAGCCATCGCCATTAAAGTCAGCCGCTGCCACGTTGACGCCGCCTTGGAACGACGGTTCAAAGGCGAAGAAGTCGCGAACGGTTTTGCCCGTTGCGCCATCGATGACGACGACGCGGGGACCACCGCCCGGCCCGGCGCCGATCACCATGTCGAGGACGCCATCGCCGGTGACGTCGGCGGTGGCCACGCGAAGTTCGCCGGTGAATCCGGGGAACGGAGAGAAGCGATCCCCGACGGCGGTAATGCCGGCCCCAGAGAATTCGACGAATGCCGCCGTTGCCAGGCGACCCCCGGCGACAGCCCCCTTCCGTTGGGCATCGGTCGTCGGCGTGTTGCCTTGCCCCTGGAGCGGGATGTTCGTGGTATAGACGTCGGTGTTTCTCGGCGTGATCGGGAACAGCGAATCGAGGTTAGTCGCAGAGCTAGTGAAGACGACGCGCCCCGTAATCCCGTTGGTGCCAATGAACGAGCCGAACGAAGGCCCGTTGCCCGTCGTGGCACCGTTTTCGACTGTGCTGGCAACCCCGGTCGACTTCGCGCCGAGATCGCGAACGAAGATGTCCGTCACACCGTTGGTGTCGGACACGGGTGTGCTGGCTTGATTGACGTAATCGGTGCCGACACTTTCAAACCCGACGAAACCGCTGTCGGACGATACTGACGGTCGAGTGGCCGCCTTCGAGCCGGTTTGCGTTCCATTCGCGCGAACGCTGATAATCTGCAATTTACCCGTGATGATGTCTTTCAAGAACACATCGTTGGCGGCATTGAGGTCTTTTGTCGTTGGCACGAGGTTCGAGCTGGCACTTGTAAACGCGACGGAATCGCCGCCGGGCGTGACCTGGTACGACTGCGGGTCTACGGTGTTGAGCAGTGCGTTGTTGATCGGCAGAGCGCCATTCCCTGCGCCACTGGTCGTTTTGTTGATGGCCGTCACGAGGGTCGCCGTCCCACCGATTTCGCCCGTCATCCGCCGCGAGTAAATTTCCTGCCGGTTGGCGTCGCCCAGGAAACCAGCCACAATTTGACTATCGGAATCGGTCGTGCCGACGCTCGCAGTGAAAACGACAGTCGCTGGGTCGTCTTTTGCGATGATCGCGTTTTGGGCAAATCCGCCGTTGGCACCGATCGAGCGGAAGTCGCCCGCACCGTTCTTGTTCACCGCACTCGTCACGAGTCGCGTCGCATTCTGCGGGCTGCTCGATGCACCGATGCGCGTCCAGTAAGCCTCCTGGCGTCGGGTCGCTGTCTTACTGGATTGATAGGTGAACTGGATGCTCGGATCGACCGGTGTCAGCACCCCACCGAAATTCCGGGCATTCAGCAGTGAGGGGTCCAAGTCGCTGGTGTAGACGGCGGTGAAGCCATCGCCGCTGAGGTAACGCCCCGCCGTATCGACGGTCACTGCACCGTTGGGGGACAATCCGCCGACCGTCGTGTACGTTTGCACACTGACTTGGATCGGTCGCGTGATCGCCACGCCACCCACGATCACCGTCGTCGTGGCGACCGTGTCGTACGAAATGAAGCCCGTGCCGATCTTCGAGAGTACCGTCGTCTTGAACGACCCTCCGCCCGGCGTGTCGATGCCGCTCATGTCGGTCAAGAACAAATCCGGTGAGGCATCGCCGTTGTCGAAGACGGCTAATCGCGATCGTTGATCGATGATCGCCGGCGTTTGAATGGGCCTCAATGGCAGCACCGTTTCGGCGCTGCGGTTCGAGAGGAACGTCACCACCGAACCGTCGGACGAGATCGCCGGGTTGATCGCATCGGCACGGCGACCGAATGCCTCGTTGGTTTGCGACGAGTTCTCGAACGTACGGCTGGCTAACTGAATCGTTCCCGTCTTGGCTTCCCATCGGAAGACGTCGAACGTCGTGTTGCCGCGATCGGGGTCGATGGTCCGCGTGATGTCGGTCGAATTCGGCGAGATCGACTTCGTGATGTACTGCGCATCGATCTGCCCTGCACCGAGCTTCGTGGTGAAGGCGACGAAAAGCCCATCGTCGCTGATGACGGCTTGTGCGAACGTCGGCCCGAACGGTAACGCCGTGCTGAACGATCTCTTCCGGTCGTAGGTGTAGCTCGTGACACCGGCAGTGGTATCGAGTGTCGGCAGGTTCGTGACGATCCGAACTTCGCCCGTGAGCAAGTCCGACCAGAACAAGTCTTCCGTGCCGGGGATGTCGGCTTGACCCGAGATCAAGTCGCTCGCTTTGGAAGAGAAGATCGCATAGCGGCCATCGCGACTTGTGCCGAGAACCGTTGCAGGGCCATCGCCGGAACCGAAGAGCGTAAAGTTCCGGTCGACGAGCGACGCCGCCGGTACGGCACGATCTTCCAGCGTGACGAAATTGAGGAGTGGCGTACGGGACTTCGAGCCGGTCTTGCCGGAGTCTCGGAACCACTTAGCGATCTTCACGAAAGGCATGGCTACCTCAACTGTGCGTTCTGGATTCGGCGTCTCGGCCGCCGCGACTAATTGTTCGTTTGCTCGGACACGCAGGTCTTCACCCGCACTGTTTCGACGAGTGAGTCGTCTACGTGGATTGCCCAACTCCCACCGACCGCAAAATTCCGCTGCCACAACATCGGTACCGATGTTGTCGGATGTAACGAAAATCTAGCGCGAATACGTACGGGATACGCTGGGAGCGCAAACATACAACTCGATCAATCGGCGGTTCGACGCCCGTATCGCAACTGGCTTCGCAGACTTTTGCTACTGCCACGAAGTTCAGGTCGCCAAGCGGGAAAAATTCGGTCAATTCCCCCCAATCCGCAAACTCGTTCTAGATACTTTTGAAGTGACAACCGCGATGACTCTGCCAGTTCGCGAAATCGGTTCGACCGATGAAATCGCAACACTCGGCTAGTCGAAGATTCCCCCTGCGGCTGCCCCATCCGCCGCAATCTACCGGCCCCCTGCTGCTTCACACCCGACCGCATAGATCGGCGCATCCGCGCCCGGTTTCGCGTTGGCGCGCCGTCACCGCCCCGTGCGGACGCACGCCAATCGGAATGGATACCCCACATTCGGCAGGATACCGAATCGGCTTCGCTCAACCAACGGACCCGGCACATGCCACGCCCTACACGATTTCTCTTAAATGCCGAACGACTCGAACTGCGCGACGTTCCCGCTTTGACGCTCTTATTCGATTACAGCTTCGACGCGAATGGCTTCTTCAACGATGCGTCGCGGCGTACGGCGTTGGAAACCGCCGGCAAAGAGCTCGTCGGACGCATCGGCGACTCGCTCGAAGGCATTTCGGCGAGCAACGGGAACACCTGGACGGCGTCGTTCTTCAACCCCTCGACCGGCGGCCAGGCTGAGATTCCGAACTTGGTCGTTCCGGACAGCACCTTAATCATCTATGCAGGCGGTCGGAACTTGGGTGCGTCCGAGGCGGGCGTCGGCGGTTCGGGCGGATTCCAAGCCGGCGGTGACTCCGCGTGGCTCGATCGCATCGCGCATCGCGGGCAGGCCACCGGCTACTCGCTTTGGGGCGGCAGCTTGACATTCGATACCACGTCGAATTGGAACTTTACCACGAACGCACCCGCCGATGGCCAAGTCGATTTTTACACCGTGGCCACGCACGAACTCGGCCACGTCCTCGGCTTCGGCACCGCACCGGAGTTCTCCAGCTTCACCGTCAACGGTCGCTTCGCCGGGTCGGCGTCGATCGCCGCGAACGGCGGATCGGCTCCGCGGCTGTCGCCCGACCAGGCCCACTGGCAACAAGGCACGCTGTCGAATGGCCAAGAAACCTCGATGCAGCCGACCTTGGTGAGCAACACGCGCTACGGGTACACGAGTCTCGATTACGCCGCGCTCACCGACATCGGTTGGAGCGTGACAGCAACCGCAGGCATCACCCCCGCCGTTCCCGTCACGCCACCCATCGTTCCCGCAGTGCCCGTCGCGCCGCCGCCGATTCCGGTTTCGCCGCCATTCGTGCCGCCGAGCGTACCCGTGGTGCCACCATCAGTTCCGGTCGTTCCACCGAGCGTGCCGCCGGTCTTTACATCCTCGCCGTTCGGGGGAATCCCCGTCACGCTCACGAACGACCTCGTCAGCCTGAGTGGTGTGAATGGCGGTTCCGCGCAGCTGTTCAAGCTCGATGCGTTCGGCGGTTCGACCCCCGTGGGCGGTGCGATCCGTCCGTTCTCCGATTTCTCCGGCACCGTGCGTTCCGTCATCGGCGATGTCAATGGCGACGGTACACCCGACGCCGTCTATGTAACGGGGCCAACGGGTGGCTCGCGGATTCGAGCCATCGACGGCAAAACCGGTGCGGACATCGTTGCCTCATTCTCGGCCTTCGAGCAAAGCTATAAAGGCGGGTTGTTCGTCGCACTCGCAGACTTGAAAGGCGATGGCCGCGATGACGTCGTCGTCAGCCCCGATCAAGGCGGTGGCGGTCGCGTGACCGTGTTCGATTTGTCCGGCGGGCAGGTTCGCACGATGGCCAATTTCTTCGGCATCGACGACGCGAACTTCCGTGGGGGTGCCCGCGTGGCCGCAGCCGATATTAATGGCGACGGTCGCGATGACATCGTGGTAGCAGCGGGGTTCGGCGGCGGGCCGCGTGTGGCGATCTTCAACGGCAGCACGGTGAGCAACGGCAACCCGACGCGGCTCGTCAGCGACTTCTTTGCGTTCGATGGCTCGGACGTGTCGAACTTGCGAAACGGCGTGTATGTGGCCGCCGGAGACATCAATGGCGACGGTCGTGCCGACTTGGTGTTCGGGGCCGGACCGGGTGGCGGCCCGCGCGTCTTCGCACTCAGCGGGGCCAGCCTGTTGGCCAATGTTAGCGCTGCCAAAGCCCAACCGCTCGCGAACTTCTTCGCCTACGGGGCCAGCGAACGCGGCGGCGTGCGACCTTCGATCAGCGACGTCGATGGCGACGGCCGATTCGATCTCATCGTCGGAAGCGGCGAGCGCGTACCGGCGGCCGTCAAAGTCTATCGCTCGGCCACTGGCAGTTGGAGCGGCGGCGATCCTGGCAACGGCACCATCTACGAACCGTTCGGCTTCAGCCCGATCAGCGATGGCGTTTACGTCGGCTAAAAAATCGATGCATCAGGTGAGTGATTCCACACCATCCGTGGAATCATTCCCGAACTCGGAACCAAACAATTCCGCACCACATCCTCGGATCCCGATTACTTGCCGGCATCAGATTCTGACTTTTTAACCAACTCGTCAAGTAACTGGTCGAGTTCTGCGCCGCGCGCAGTCTTCGACCGGATCATGCCGGTGTGGTCGATCACATAGATTGTTGGAAAGCTCTGGACATTCCACGCCCGGGGGATCTCGCCGCCACAACCCTTCGGTCCGGACCAAAACGACCGCCAAAGGAGCTTCTGATTCTCGACCACCATCTTCGCCGCGTCACGGTCCTCATCGACATTGATGCCCACCGGGGCGAACGGCCGCCCAGCGAATCGTTCGACGAGTTTGCGCTCGTGCCGAGTGAAGTCGAGACACGGAGTACACCGGCTATGCCAGAACGACAGCACCAAAACCTTACCGCGGTAGTCGCTCAGACGCATGGGCCGCTTGTAGAGATCCTCCCCGGCGATCTCCGGTGCCTTCTTGCCGACTGCGAGATTTCGCAACTCGTGGGCCGTCAGTCGGGCGGCATCGGCCACCGTGACACCCAACAGAAACTCGTCCGGCACCCCGTCCGCGACCAGTTTATCGAACAACTCTAACGCAGTGGCCTCCAACTTCGCCACGTCCCGCTTTCGGATCTGCGCGATACGCTCCGGTCCGTACCTGGCCGCATACTCTGAACGGCCTGCGACCCGTGCAGTCTCGGCCTTCTCCTTCAGGTGTATGCCCAGGGCGATCCGCAGCCGCGACCGGCGATCGACAGGGGCCGCTCCGTCGGCCAACAGGGAGCGAATGAGCGGCTCGACCCAGTCCTCGCACGCTAAGCCCCACGGGCCTTCAGCGAGGGCCAGCACCTCTGGTCGGGAGAGGTGGTGCTGGTGGAGCAGCCTACCCGCCTCCGCGCGATCCGCGTCGTCTCCGGAATCCACAGCGTAAAGTAGCCCGCGGACCGAGGCCGGATCGGCGACGGACCCCTGGAGAAGCGGCATCAGGGTTCGGATCGCCGCCCGGTCGACCGTTTGCAACTCAACCCCTGTG
Source organism: Limnoglobus sp. (assembly GCA_043757025.1). Classification (GTDB taxonomy): domain Bacteria; phylum Planctomycetota; class Planctomycetia; order Gemmatales; family Gemmataceae; genus Limnoglobus. Next base: position 1,370 of record JAYVQG010000116.1, on the reverse strand, counting down.
ACAGCGCGCCAGCGATCAAGTGCCTCCTGATCGGCCTCCGACTTCACGGCATCGTTGCGGGTCGCAAATTCCGCATACAGCTTCTCTTCTCGATCCTCCGCCGCCTTCCGTACCCTCTGAACCTCGGCCGCCAAGTCTGCGAACGGCGGGTTGCCAAAACCTGACCCGGCTGCCGACTCTTGCGTGGTCGGGGCCGGTTTGACGGAAGGTGCGGAATTTTTTTCGGCGGAAGCCGGTTGATGAGTCGGATCACACCCGCCAAACGATACGACGAACAGTATCAAAAGTGACTTCTTCATTCGTTGCGCCCTCCGTGGCCGAACAACCCAACTCAGCAGCCGGTTCGCTCAGCAGCTATGAATCTCAAAAAGAATCACACCCACAATGGTAGGAACTTGCCTACTTGTTGCACATTTTATCGCGAGATGCTCGATTGGGAAACGGGAAATGGCGAATGAGACAATCTCTATCCCAATCTATTGCGAATGACAGTGGCAGGATCAGGGTGCTTCCAAGCCGGCCGCACGAATAGCATAGGAAAGGTCGGGGCCACGTATTTAATCCGGTGAAGTCCGGTGCGGAACCACGACGTCGCCAAAGGCTGGAATACAAAGTCGGTGGAGGACTTCATGGTGGTACAGCGTCAGGCTTTCGGCGTGTTCGCCGACTACCGCCAGTTCTACTTGTGGGATCGGGGCATGACGCCCGAGGCTCCCACGGAATACTCCGATGAGGATGTCCAACGGCGGATCAAGGTCGGGCCGCATGTGGTCGTCATCCAGCCCGAACGCAACATGACGGTGCCGGTCGCGGTTGAAGTCCACGACACCGACCCGGGGTTCGATCTGGACGCCTGGGACCACATCGCGGAAGCGAGTTTGCACCTGCCCACCGGCACATTGGAAGTCCACGAATGTACCGGCGGGCCGATGGCCGAGTTCGCGGTCGCACCGGGCTGGTACAGGGTTCGCTCGCTGGGCGGCGGGTTCGCATCGATCGACGAGTTCGGTATGGAGGGTGACGACAACTACTTAGTCGTGCTATGGCCCTCTCAGTCGGCGGAACTGCGGGTCGTCAAACAGTGGGTATCGCCATGAAAGTGAATCCGTCGTCGTCGGAAAGTATCGACGGGTACATCGCAGGATTTCCCGAAGCGGTTCAGCACGTGCTGGAACGAGTGCGAGCGGTCATTCAGGCGGTCGCACCCGACGCGCAGGAGGCGATCAAGTATCGTTTGCCGACATTTTTGCTGAATGGAAACCTCGTGCATTTTAAAGTGGACCCCATTTGCAAGACCAAAAAACGGTCGCCGAGCACTCCTTTCTTCCCCGCGTGATTTCGGTTGTCATCGTTCTGTCACCAATGCGTTG
>JAYVQG010000115.1:0-2358 GCA_043757025.1 Limnoglobus sp. | reverse complement strand
CGCCGGTCGAACCATCTCGCCTCGAGATTCCCGACTACGAAATCCTCGAAGAACTCGGTCGTGGCGGCATGGGAGTGGTCTATCGAGCCCGGCAGAAGAGCCTGCACCGGATCGTCGCCATCAAAGTCTTGCGCGACGGCCCGCTGGCGTCCGATCTCGACAAAGGCCGATTCCGGGCGGAAGCGACGGCGGCGGGCAAACTGAAGCATCCGAACGTCGTCACCGTTCACGAAGTCGGCGAACGGGATGGCCAGCCTTACTTCGTCATGGAATATGTCGAAGGCCAAAACCTTTCGAAGCGATTGAGCGATGGGCCGCTCCCCAGTCGGCAGGCAGCGGAGATAACTCTGCAAATCGCGCTGGCTATCCAGCATGCCCACGAACAGGGATTGCTGCATCGCGACTTGAAGCCGAGCAACATTCTGCTGACCGACGACAGCCAGGCGAAGATTACCGACTTCGGCCTCGCCCGCCACTTTGCCAGCAACTTGACGAACGCGGGACGGCTGCTCGGCAGCGTCGAATTCATGGCCCCCGAACAGGCCATCGACCCCACGACCGTCGGCCCCGCATCGGACGTGTACAGTTTGGGCGCGATTCTGTTTTGGGTACTTACGGGGGAACTGCCGTACCCGAGCACGAACAACATCGCCGATGCGCTGACCGCGATTCGTAAACAGCCGCCGCGTCGGCTTCGCGATCTGCTCGCTTCCGCGCCCGATGCGCTCGATCAGTTGATCGCGAAGATGATGAGCCGAAACCCCGCGAATCGGCCAACGGCCGAAGCGACGGCGATCGAACTGGCGAAATTCGCCGCAAACCCCTCGCACCCGGACGCCCTCGCGGAACTTCAGAATGCGCTCCGCGTTCGCGATGCGATGGCAAACGATGCCGCCGATTCCGTGCTGACCGTAATGGGCCGCGTGGCGGAATTTGCGGGGGAACCGCCGAGCCGAACGCGACGCCATCAGGAGTACGTGCGGGCGTTGGCGACGGCGCTTTCGCGACGCCCCAACTGGTCGATCTACCTCGATGGCCGTGCGGTAACCGAACTCGTGCGCTGCGTGCCGATCCGCAACATCGGGATGCTCGGACTTCCCGAAGCGATCTTGCAGAAACGATCCGGTTTGACCTTCGCGGAAAGGGCATTTCTCGATTCGCACGTCGAAATTGGCAGCAAGATTCTCAACGAACTCGCGGCGAAACACGGCGATGCATTGCCGTTCCTGCGCGTCGCTCGAAGTGCGGTTCGGCACCACCACGAGAAATGGGACGGCAGCGGATTCCCCGACGGTCTGAAGAGCATCGCGATCCCGCACGCAGCGCGATTGATCGCCGTCGCCGAAGCCTACGACGCCCTGCGGCGCGACATGGGCGACATCCCCGGCCTGTCGCATATCGAAACGATCGCCGCGATCAAGGACGAATCCCCCGGCTACTTCGACCCCGCCGTCGTGTCGATCCTCGTCGAAATCCAAAAAGAGTTCGAGCAAATCTTCGAGAGTATGCCCGAGGCGATTTGAACGTCAATACACGCGGCCGATGGTTTGAACGGAGCTCGGCAAGATCGGGTTGGGACGGTTGCTCACGTCGTAGACCATCGCGTGCGGGTCCAGGCCGAGGTTTTTGTAGACGGTCGCCAGGACGTTGGCGTACGGGATCGGGTCGTTCTTCGCTTCGCCGCCGATGGCGTCGGTACTGCCGATCACTTGACCCACGCGCATTCCGCCGCCCGCCAGTAAGGCGGAGTTCACGCGCGCCCAGTGGTCGCGGCCCGCGTCTTTGTTGATCTTCGGCGTTCGCCCAAATTCGCCCCAAACGCACACGGTGACATCGTCGCTGAGGCCGCGTGCATAAATGTCTTCGATCAGTGCCGAGATGCCGCGGTCGAACAGTGGCAACTGCTTCTTGAGGTACGAAAAGTTGTTGCCGTGCGTGTCCCAGAAACCGTACGCCACCGTAACGACGCGGGCACCGGCTTCGACGAGGCGACGCGCCATCAGCAGTTGATCGTTCCATTGCGGGGCACCGTCGCCGAGGTGCTTCGTCGAGCCGCGGCCGTAACGTTCGCGCACCCGTTCGGGTTCTTTCGTCACATCCAGCGCATCGACGAGTTTAGACGATGTCAGCACGTCGAACGCGCGATCGTGGAACGTGTCGGCGCTGATGCTGCGCGAGGTGTCGGCATCGTGTTTGAAGCGGTCCATCGTGGCCAGGAGTTGCTTGCGGCTCGCCAATTGCTCGAGCGGCACCGAGCGATTTTGGCATGGTTCAAATCGCGGTAGTTTTGGGTAGCAGGTGCGTACGTTTGCGGGCTCGCGGGGGGCGCGAGTAGCGTGGGGTTTCGGGCGGTGGCGA
>JAYVQG010000114.1:0-2359 GCA_043757025.1 Limnoglobus sp. | reverse complement strand
GAAAGTGTCTCCAAGTGTCGTGAGAATGTCGTGGTCGGTCGATTTTGTGTCGTGCTCGGTCGATTTTATGTCGCGACTTGCGCCGATACTCGAATCGAGAGCATTCGACACAACCCACGACAATAGTTCGAGATACGGCAAACAGATCAGTAGGTTGCGATCAAAAAAGCGACATTTTGGGCCTCCAAAACCGAAAAAACAACCCAAAAAACGGTTTTTGAGACTCCGTAATTGTGACTTACGTCGATTCTGGCCCGATTACCCGAACGCCGCTCGAAAGCCGATTCGTCGCTCGGCTCATAAAACGAGTATTGGTTCCCGAATTCCGACGAGGTTTCTCACGATGGCTGATATCCGGGCATTCCGGGGTTTCCGGTACGACATGGGCAAGGTCGGCTCGCTCTCCGATGTCGTCGCCCCGCCTTACGATGTGATCGATGCCGCGCTGCAACAGACGCTTTACGATCTCAGCCCGTACAACGCCATTCGCGTCGAACTAAGCAAAGAGGAAGTCGGCGATACCGAATCGAACAACAAGTACACGCGGGCCGCATCGACGCTGAATCAGTGGCAGAACGAGAACGCGCTGACGCAAGACACTGCCCGCTCGATGTACGTTTACGAGCAGGAATTCACGGTAGAAGGCAAGACGTACACCCGCCGTGGCTTCTTCGCCCGCGTCCGCCTCGAACCGTTCGGCACGGGCTGCATTCACCCGCACGAACAGACACTTTCCGGCCCGAAGCAAGATCGCCTGAACCTGTACCGTGCGACGAACTTCAATCTTTCGCCGGTGTTCGGGTTGTACCCCGACGACGATGGCGAAGTCTTCGCGAAGATCGAACCGCTGATCCGCAAAGCCCCACCGCAAGTCGCGAACGACCACCTCGGCGTGACGAATCGACTATGGGTGATTACCGATCAACACACGATCTCCGCCGTCATCGGTTTCATGGGGCCGAAGCCGGTGTTCATCGCCGACGGACACCACCGCTACGAAACGGGGTTGAATTACCTCGCCGAACAAGTCGCAGCCGGCAACGTGGCAGACGACGAATCCGCACCGAATTTCTGCCTGATGATGCTCGTCGGCATGAGCGACCCCGGCCTGATTATCCTGCCGACACACCGCCTCATTAGCGGCCTGGGTACAGTTACGACCGAGCAACTGAAGGTGGCACTTCAAGACCACTTCGACATCGTCGACACGTTCGGTACCGATGCTGTGGCCGCGTGGGAAACGATGGAAATGGACGGCGAACAGAACGTCCTCGGCTTCGGCACCGTTGCCGATGGCAACTGGTTCGTCGCGCGATTGCGCGATCCGGCAATCATGGACGAACTCGCACCCGATCAGTCGAAAGACTGGCGCGGCCTCGGCGTCAGCATCTTGCACAAGTTGGTGATCGATCGGCTCATCCGCGAGAAAATCGGCGGTGAGCCGGTCTGCAAGTACGTTCACCTCATGAAGGAAGTCACCGATGCGGTCGCCGCGAAGGAGTGCCAAATCGCAATCCTCGTACCGCCCGCCACGATGAACCACGTCGAGACAATCGCGGGGAATTTCGAGAAAATGCCACCGAAATCGACGTATTTCTACCCGAAGCTGCTGAGCGGGTTGGTCTACAACTCGCTGAAAAAGGATTGATACGCGATTCGTAAAGTGGAAATGCAAAATCGCTTGCAACACTACGACCCTATCGTTGGATCGCTAAACCCACAGGATCCGACGGCCCCCGAACCTTCCCCCGGCGCGTGGGGAAAGTTGGGGAAAATCGAGTAATGATGAGTAAACGAGCGCCCCTCCGGCAGTGGCCGGGAAGATCGAAGCAAAGAGGGAAAACAAGGCTTTTACAGGCGAAAAAGTGAGTTCTACCGAAGTGCACCCGACTGGGGTCGAACCAGTAACCTTCGGTTTCGTAGACTCAAGGACATTTTCCGTAATCCGTTTCCCTGACGTTACTTGCGAAGTGCCTATCGCGAACCTTCCCCCCAGCCTTCCCCCCGGAACTCGAAAAGATCGTCGCTGCGTGGCCGACGCTAACCGAACCGATTCGGCGTGCCATGATCGCCATCCTCGAAGCCGCAACGTGATGGCGGGGGCGAAAACATCCCCCTGACCCCCCGCATCCCCCGTTTCAAAGAAAACGCGCAATTACTTGCACCTAAAAGAAGCGGTAAGCGCGCAATTACTTGACACCTAAAAGAAGAAGCGGATGCACGCACTTATTGGCACCTGTTCCGCGAAGAAAGCACGCGGTTAGGAACTGTCTGAAATTAACTTCCCGCTTTTATGGGAACGGCACGATAGTTCCACGCGGGAAGCTCATCGTCGAAGACGATCCGCATCGACTCGATG
>JAYVQG010000113.1:0-9136 GCA_043757025.1 Limnoglobus sp. | reverse complement strand
CAAGGCCGGCGAACGATCGGAACTCATCAAACACCTCCTCGATAGTGCGGAGATTTACCAGCCGCTGGCGTGGACGCCCGTCGAAGCTTACACGTTTCTGCGCGAAGTACCGATCTACGAAGAGAGCGGCCTGATCGTCCGCGTGCCGAACTGGTGGAGCGCCCAGAAACCGTCGCGGCCGCTGGTCAGCGTGAAGATCAATTCGCCGAACAGCACCTCCGTCGGCGTCGGCGACCTGCTGAAATTTTCGATAGCCCTATCGGTGGATGACGAAACGCTGACGCCTGACGAGATCGCCGAACTGATGCAGGCCGGTTCGGGACTGGTCCCCTTGCGCGGCAAGTGGATCGAAGTCGATCGGGACAAGTTGAAAGAAGCGCTCGACCACTGGAAGAGCGTCGAAAAGGATGTTCGCAACACCGGCATCAGCTTCTTCGAAGGAATGCGTCTACTTTCCGGGGCGAATCTCGGCGAAAGCCGGGACGACAAAGCGAACGCCATCATTCGGGATTGGACCGGTCTGTCGGCCGGCCCCGAATTGCAGGAGACGCTCGATCGCCTGCGAACTCCGGAAGCCGAGAAAGAGACGACTCCGCCCGGTTTGAAAGCGATACTGCGGCCCTATCAGCAGGTCGGCTATTCCTGGCTCCGCTTCATATCCCGGCTCGGTTTGGGTGCCTGTCTGGCCGACGATATGGGCCTCGGCAAAACGGTGCAGGTGATCGCGCTGTTGCTGGATAGGAAGGCTGACAAGTCGAAAGAAAAAGCGAGCCTTCTGGTCGTGCCCGCTTCGCTGATTTCCAACTGGAAATCGGAACTGGCCAAGTTCGGCCCGAGTCTGACCTTTGCCGTAGCTCATCCATCCGAAGTGACGCTGACCCGCAAAGAAGTCGGCTTGGCGGATGCGGACAAATACGACCTCATCATCACCACCTACGGCATGCTGATTCGACTCGAATGGATGAAGAAATACACCTGGCAATTAGCGATTCTCGACGAAGCTCAGGCGATCAAAAACTCGGGCACTCGCCAAACGCGAGCGGTGAAGGAACTGCAACCGATAAGCCGCATTGCCATGACCGGAACGCCCGTCGAAAATCGGCTCTCCGATCTCTGGTCGCTGTTCGATTTTCTCAATCCCGGCTTGCTCGGCAGTTCGAAGCAGTTCGCGACCTACGTCAAGCACTTGCAAGCCAGCCCCGACAGTTCGTTTCAGCCGCTGCGGTCGCTGGTTCGACCTTACATCCTGCGCCGGCTGAAATCCGATAAGCGCGTCATCGCCGACTTGCCCGATAAGACCGAAGTGAAGGCCTATTGCCCGCTGACCAAGGCTCAGGCCGTGCTTTATCAAAAGATCGTCGATGAACTTTCGCGTGAATTGAACCAGACCGAAGGCATCAAGCGGCGCGGTATCGTACTGGCTTCGCTGATGCGGTTGAAGCAGATTTGCAATCACCCCGCCCAGGTGGTCGGCACGAACGACTACGCGGCCGAACGCAGCGGCAAGTTTCGACGCCTGGCGGAGATCGCCGAGGAGATCGCCTCCCGGCAGGAGAAGGTTCTCGTGTTCACGCAGTTCCGCGAAATCGCCGAGCCGCTGGCCGAGTTCCTCGCCACGCTCTTCGACCGCTCCGGTTTAGTGCTCCACGGAGGGACGAGCATCAAAAAGCGGAAAGAGTTCGTCGACCAATTTCAACGCGAGGATGGCCCACCCTTCTTCGTGCTGTCGCTGAAAGCGGGCGGCACGGGGTTGAACCTGACGGCCGCTTCGCACGTGATCCACTTCGACCGCTGGTGGAACCCGGCCATCGAGAATCAGGCGACCGATCGCGCCTTCCGCATCGGCCAGAAGAAGAACGTGCTCGTCCATAAGTTCATCTGCCGCGGCACGGTCGAAGAACGGATTGACGAGATGATCGCGGCGAAAAGCCAGGTAGCGAACGAAGCGATTGGCGATGGAGATTCCGGAGAGGTCTTGCTGACCGAAATGGACGACGATACACTATTGCGATTCGTGAAACTGGATTTGAATCAGGCAACCGACGTCTGAAATCCCCGAGTATGGAGACTTCCATGAGTTGGTATTCCAGCTTCAAGCCTTATGTCCCCATGGCTGAGCGGCGCGCCAACACCGCAAGGGAAATCGCCAGGCGAATCAAGAAAGGGCAAGCCGTTTCCCCGGTGAACATTGATGGCAAAACCATCACTTCCACTTTCTGGGGCAAGGCATGGTGTACGAACCTGGAAAGCTACAGCGATTTTGAAAATCGCCTGCCGCGCGGGCGGACCTACGTCCGTAACGGTTCGGTCGCGGATCTCAGAATCGAAAAGGGGAAAGTGAAAGCCCTGGTGAGCGGTTCGGAACTGTACGAAATCCAAATCGACATTGCCGCGCAATCCAAGAAAAACTGGCTGGCGCTGAAAGAGAAATGTGCGGGCAAAATCGGCACGCTCGTCGAACTGCTGCAAGGCAAACTGTCAAAAGCGGTGATGGAACTTGTGACGGATCGGGATCAGGGGCTTTTCCCGAAACCGAAAGAGATCCAAATGCTATGCAGTTGCCCGGACTACGCGGGAATGTGCAAGCATGTGGCCGCGGTGATGTACGGAGTCGGGAACCGCCTCGATACGTCGCCGGAGTTGCTCTTCTTGCTTCGGGCTGTGGATCATCGGGAATTGATCGAACAAGCAATTCCCGCCGCTCCGATCCAAGGCAGGTGTCATGCCCCCACTATCGCAATAGGCGATTTGGAAGCCATCTTCGATATCGCCATCGGCGACGCACCGCTGGCGAAAACAGGCCCCAGTATGCCCCAAAAGCCGGCAGTGAAAAAAGTCGCGCCGAAGGCCTCGACCAGGAAGAAAATCAAAAAGAGATCAGTTCCCGAGAAGGGGTAGTTTCCCGAGGGCGGAAACGATCTCTCGCTATTTCCGATGGAGAAAATCAATGCGCGATTATCCGCTTGGCTTCGGCCTGCCGCCTTTGATTCGTCGACTCAACGCTACAACCCAGCCCTGAACTCCGGCCACAAAAGTTCAATAGCCGTCTTGTCGCCACGACTGTTTTCATTGATGAACTCTGTTTTTAAGCGATTTCAGAAAGTTCAACATTCGGGAATGGCTCGCTCGCCAGGGCTGGCTTGACCCGCATATGCCATGGCGTAACTTGAAAATAAATAATGACTATTGTTTCGTTCCCTTCTTCTCTGGTGCTTTGACATACCGCGAGGCCCAGGTGAGGAATGTGGGCCAGTTCGGACCGACCGTATGGCCGCCCTCGTGCTGGCGGAAGGCGACCTCCCCGTCGATTAGAGCCGTCTTCTCTTTCGGGAACTCGGCCGTCCCCAGCCCTGTTTTGCCGAGCAATTTATAGACCGGTACGGCCCCGAGAGCAGCCAAGAAGCTCCCTTTGGAGTCGATCCACTTGCCCTCCACGTTCTCCGAACCGACCGAAATGAACGCGGGCCGAGGAGCACAGAGCGCGACCAATTCGTGCGCATCGATCGGGAGATCATCCGGCGTCTTCGGGCCGGCGAACTTGAGGTAGTTGCCGGCCATCCAGTGGTACTCCCCCGATCCGGCGACATTCTCGACCCGCTCGCCGTAGTTTCGCCGCATGATCTTCGCCCCGCCCTGTCCGCTCGATCCGATGAAGCCGATGGCGAAGCGCTCGTCGTAGGCCATCGTGACGACGGCCGCCTTGCCGAAGCGAGACAGCCCTTCGATGCCGACCTGTTTGGCATCCACGGCCTTGTCGGTTTCGAGGTAGTCGAGCGCCCGGCTCGCCCCCCAAGCCCACGCGCGCAGAGCGCCCCAGTCTTCGGGTTGCCGGGGTTGACCTTTGTTGCAGAGGCCGATGATGCCGGTGGTCAATCCTTGGTATTCAGCGCCGCCGCCGCCTTTGCCCCCGCCGCTGTCCGCTTGCACGCTGTACGGCGAATAGATGGCGTACCCCCAGCCTTTCTCAATGAGCAACTGCGTCCAAGGCTTCGGTGCATCCTTCGGTGGAACGGGCGGTGTCGTACCGGGCCGACGAGGGAAGACGAACCCGTGCTCCATCATCACCGGCACCGGGCCGGGGGCATCGGCCGGCGTGGTGAGCGTGAGTTGGATTTCCACCTTGATGTGCGGGTACGACGAGTTGTCCACCGTACCGACCAACTTCTTGGTCGTCACGCCGATCTCGCCGACCTCGCCGACCTTCTCGTTACTCGATGCTTTCACCAGCCACGTCACTTTGGGCACGTTCTTCGGCACGCGCCCGTAGATCTCGCGGTCGAACTCTTCGACGATCTCGGCCCGTCGTTGCTTCCACTGCTCGGCGGTCTTCACTGCTTCGCCGTTCTTGAACACCAGCGGATCGGGCAGTTTCGGATAGGGCGTGGCCTTGGATTCATCCGAGTTGGCGGCGTTCGCCGCCTTCGGGTTGTTACCGTCCGCCCCTCGGCGAAGTTCCTTGATCTTCAGCAATTCCATCATTTTCTTGTGGTCTTCCTGGGCGGTCGACTGCACGGGCTTGGGAAGATCCGCCGGCTTCGGATCATCGGCTGCAAAGCCCCGTGTGCAGGCGAACAGGAATAGCGGAACCATCGCGACGGGAGAGAATCGCATGGGGCACCTCGGAGGAGTTGGAGAGAGACGTTCGGGATGTCTTACTTATTTGTTGCGAACGGTATCCCGATTCCCGACGCCAACGCGTCGGACGACTATCGAGAAGTGGGTGCTTAATTCGGTTTCAACCGGCGGCGTATTACGGTTTTGTATATTGAGAAGATCATTTTCCGAGGCGATCCACGATGTCTGCGTCGAATCGATATTTGCTGAGTTTCGATAGCCGGACGGCACTTCACCGGTTTACCGACGTGCTCGTAATCGGGGCGGGGATTGCCGGTTTGCGCGCGGCACTGGAAATTTCCAGCACGACGGGAGTACACGTCGTCACCAAAGATCGCATCACCGAAAGTAATAGCTCGTACGCGCAGGGTGGCATCGCTAGCGTGCTTTCCCCAGAGGATAATTTCGCGAATCACGTCGATGACACCATGGTGGCGGGCGATGGGCTTTGCGATCGCACCGTCGTTGAAACGGTCATTCGCGAAGCACCCGGCGAGATCGAAAAGCTCATCGAGTTCGGCACGAATTTCGACCAGGAGAACGGCCAACTTGCACTCACGCGCGAGGGTGGCCATAGCCACCGGCGTATCGTTCATGCGCTCGGCGATTCGACGGGCCACGAAGTGATGCGGGCGATCATCGCGAAGGCGAAGGCTGCGAAGAACGTCACGATGTGGGACGATACGTTCACCGTCGATTTGTTGACGCACGAAGGCGCGTGCGTCGGTGCGGTCGTGTGGCGGCCGAACGTCGGGCCAATTTTGCTCTGGGCGAAGCAGGTGATTTTGGCATCGGGTGGCTGCGGGATGGTCTACCGCGAGACGACGAACCCACCCGTGGCGACCGGTGACGGGATGGCAATCGCCTACCGAGCGGGGGCGGCCATCCGCGATATGGAGTTCATGCAGTTTCACCCGACGGTACTGTACGTGGCCGGTTCGGCGCGGTACCTCGTTAGCGAAGCGGTACGCGGCGAAGGGGCGTATTTACGCGATATTAACGGCGTGCGGTTCATGCCGAACGAAGATCCGCGTGCCGAGTTGGCCCCGCGCGATATCGTATCGCGGGCGATCTTCCGCACGATGGAACGCACGCAGCACCCGAACGTCTACCTCGATTTAGCGCACCTCGAACGCAACCTCGTGCTCACGCGATTTCCCGGCATTAACAAGGTGTGTCGCGGGTTCGGATTGGACATCACGAAGGATCGCATCCCCGTGCGGCCCGGCGCACACTACATGATGGGCGGCGTCACGGTCGATGCCGAGGGGCGTACGTCGTTGCCGAATTTATGGGCGGCGGGCGAAGTGACTTCGAGCGGGCTGCACGGTGCGAATCGGCTCGCATCGAACAGCCTCATCGAGGGGCTGGTTTACGGTGCGTCGTGCGGTCGCGGCGCGATGCGAGCATTGGAGGCGAACTCGCGCCCGTTGCAAGCATTGCCGTTGGATTACACCGTGCGAGACGACGACCCCGACGATCACCTCGATGTCGCGGACTTGACGAGTTCGTTGCGTAGCTTGATGGTGCGTAAAATGGGCATCGTACGGGATCGCGCCCGGCTCGATGAGGCACGGCGCGATGTCGATTTCTGGTGCCGCTACGTGCTCGGTCGCGAGTTCGACAAACGTCAGGGCTGGGAACTGCAAAACCTGCTCACCGTCGCGCGGCTGATGATCGATGCCGCGACGACGCGCGAGGAATCGCGCGGCACGCACTTCCGCAGCGACTTCCCGCAACGCGACGATAAAACTTGGGGCCATCGCCACGTCGAGAGTAAGCCCGCAGTTTAGTGTCGGAACAAGAACTCGCGGGTGTTGATGAGTGCCCAGAGGATGTCTTCCCAGGCTTTGCGTTTGTCGGTGCCTTTCGCGATGTGCGCGAGCGCGACTTTCTTTTCGTCCTCGAATGGAGAACGAGCGAGGGCGGCGAAGTAGAGGCCGTCGAGGATCTCGACGTCGGTCTTTTTGGCTGCGATCAGCGTCCCGAGGCGGTTGTTCGGGTTGCGGACTTTCTCGTTGACGGTCGGCCCGTTGATGAGTTGCAACGCCTGCCCGAGGTTGCCATCACTTTCGCGTTCGCACTCGCAAGCGAGTTCGCGTGCCGGTTGGCCGAACGCCTTCAAGAACGGGTGATTGACTTCGCCATCGACGAGTTGCGTCGCACGGGTTCCGGTCGGTAGCCCAGCGTACTTCTCCGGCACCGCCGTCACATCGCAGAGGGCGTCGAGCAGTTGCTCGGCCGTCAACAACTTCGTGACTGCGTGCGAGAAGTACTTCGCGTCTTCCTTGTTCGTATCGTTCGGCACCGCCGACAGTTGATACGTTCGCGAAGTCATGATCGTACGGATCAAGTGACGCATATCGAACTTCTTCGCAGCAAAATCTTTGGCGAGTGCATCGAGCAAATCGTCGTTGCTCGACGGGTTCGAGTCGCGGAAGTCATCGACGGGATCGACGATACCTTTACCCATCACGTGGAACCAAATTCGGTTAGCGACGGACTTCGCAAAGAACGGATTACCCGGCGATGTCAACCAGTCGGCGAGGGCATCGCGGCGGTCGTCGCCCGGCTTCACGTCGGCGTCACCGACACCGATGTAGCGGGGCTTCATTTGCTTGCCGGTACGGGGTTGCGTCACTTCGCCATCGCGGGAAATGTACACGACCTCGGCACCATTCACGGGTGGGTTCGGCTTGCCGTTCGCACTCGGGTCGGGCTTCTGTTTCACACGGGCAAACCATGCCGCGAAGCCGTAGTAATCGTCCTGCGTCCACCGCTCGAACGGGTGATTGTGGCATTTCGCACACTGCATCCGCACGCCCATGAACAACTGTGCGGTACCCTCGGCGAGCGACATCGGATCTTTCGCGATGCGGTAATAGTTCGCGGCGGGGTTGTTGAACGTGTTGCCATTGGAGGTCAGCAACTCGCGAACGATACCGTCGATCGGGGCGTTGTCCGCGATGCGGCTACGAAGCCATTCGTGGAATGCGTACGAGCCTTTCACCTGAATCGTCTTGCGGCTCGAACGCAGCACGTCGGCCCACTTGAGCGTCCAGAAATCGGCGAACTCGGGCTGTGCCAACAGGTGATCGATTAACGCGGTCCGCTTCGTCGGCGAGGCATCCGCGAGGAACGTCTTCGCTTCCTTGTCGGTCGGCATTCGGCCAATCGAATCGAGGTACGCACGGCGAACGTACTCGTAATCGGTTGCTAAATCCGATGGCAGAATCGTCATCAGTTTCAGCTTGTTGAACACGTGCGTGTCGACGTAGTGCGCCTCGGCGATGTTCGGCCACGCGAACCCTTCACGCGGTTCGAGGAACGTCAGGCGTACGGAAATCAACTCTTCTAGGTAGCGGCACAACACAGCGACTTCGCCAGCACGCTTGAATTCGACGAGGCCGTTCGGGTTCACGTCGGCGGTGGCTGGGTCGCTGCTGCTGAAGTTGGTCAAACGCGTGACGTCGCGAATTTTGCCTTCGCTGAAAGTCGCGACGACGGAGAGTTGTTGCCACTTTGCGGGTGCGAGTTGCACGCGGTTACCTGGCAGCACTTCGACTTTCTTGACGGTCGCCAGCGTGCTCGGGTCGTCTTGCATTCCTTCGCCGAGCCAGCCCGCCAACATCTTGGCAGGTATACTCGATGCACCGAATCGCGCGCCGCCTTCGTGGGGCACGCGACCGAGGCTCTTGAGGAGAATCAGGCTGCCCATCGGGTCGTGTTTGTCCGAGCGGCGGCCGAATTGTTCGCGGGTGAGTTGCAGGTAATCGGCAGCCGGGTCGAAGCCGCGCAAAGAGAGTTTGAAGCCGTTCTTACCGCTGGGCGTGCCGTGACAGGCTCCCATGTTACAGCCGCCGACGTTCATCGCGGCAGTCACGTCGTTACGGTAACTGACGGGAATTGTCTCCGTCATCTTTGCGACGGTGACGGATGTCGTTGCGACTTTCCCACCTGCTTTCACGGTGAGGATTGCGGTGCCGTCTTTCAAACCGCTGATGAACAAGCCTTCGCCGAGTTCGACGATCCCCGCCGGTGCAATTGAGACTTCGACGGCGTGCGTGAGGTCGCGAAGCCGGGCTTTGTCGTACATTCCGGTGACGACGAGTTGTCGCACATCGCGCGGTCCATTGAGTACAATCGAGTTCGGCGCGACTTGCAACGAAAGCGGTTGCCCGACCCATTCTTTGCGACTGTCCGCATCCGTTGGCGGTGTCGCAGATAGCGTCGATGTTACGAGAGCCGTGCTGACCATTGCGGCCAGAAAACGGAGGGAAGGCATGGTGACCCCTCTGATGCTGAGTTGGTTCGGCCACGGGACGTGGCACTGGTAGGTGAACCTCTATTGGGAATGATAACTTTATCTTTTCGTCGAAGCGAGAGGAAAGTTGCGCTTTGTTAAAATTTTTATCGATACTCGTTTCGGCACGGTTCAAAACCCGGTTGCAGTTTTGCCAAATAAGACCACTAAAAATTTGGTTCTGGCGTGATTGGAATTGGGCGAAATCGGACGTAAGTC
>JAYVQG010000112.1:0-2371 GCA_043757025.1 Limnoglobus sp. | reverse complement strand
ACTTTCGCCGAGTGCCAATCGAACGAACCTCGGCGTAACCCACAACAGAAGTGCGAGTTACGGGAAAATATCTCGAAACGGATCGGCGATTTGCGATCAAAAAGTGGCGTTTTGGGACGCGAAAATGGCAAAAAAACGGTTTTGGAGTCTCCGCAATTGTGACTTACGTCGATTATCGGAATCGTGCCGCCCATCGGAGGCGTAGAAGTACCCGCCGTCGTGGACTGGCGTGTTCCAGTGGGTCGCCAGCGCCCGGACTTCGCGGTCTTTGCCAGCATCGGTCCAGACTTCGGTGACGCCGGAAAGGTCGGTTCGAGGTCTTTCGAGCGCCACGGATAGCGGAAATGCTGTTTGCCCGTAGCCGGGTCGAAGCCGACGAGGCCCGCTCGTGCGAAGTACAACCCGACCCGCTGGCCGTTCCCACTGAACGGCGCGTGGAGCGACCTCAAAGCGAGCTTCGACTTGGTGAACCATCGCGGTAAACTCGTTTTCGTGTTGGTGGCCTTGCGCGTGCCATGACGCGGTTGACACCCCGCTCGCCAAGAATGGGGAAATCCACAAAACTTCCAGTCGGTTTTTTCATTCACCTCGTGCCACTCAAGCGATACAGCGCGATGCCTTTTCGTGTGGCGATTGTCTCGAAGTGGACGTTGCGCAGTTTCAGTTCCGCGATCTGCCAACTCGATGGCACCCCAAAATAGTAGGTTTCCTGCCCGTGTTTCGACATTTTCTCGATCTCGTCGAGCGACACCACTGGCACCGGCGCGATGCGCATCAGCGACACAATCCCGCGATCGACGGTGTCCGATTTCGCGTACTGATACGCCTTCGCAGGGTCGGCCAGGAACGCGAACGCATACGGTCGGTCGGCGTAATAATGCCAGTAGCGGGCGAACTCGAACGGCGACTCCACGAGTACGGTTCCGCGCGTTACGTGCGCATCGAACAGGTCGATGGTTTCCGCAATCTCCTTCGCTTCCACGCGGAAATAGTTCGGCCCGTCGCGCCACTGCCCGGCCGCACCGGAGATTGCGAAACCCGCTGCTGCAACGAGACACGCCCACCTCGAACCCGCTGCCGTGCGACCGATGGCGAGCGCCGATAACCCGGCCAGGCCGAGCATCGATGGCACGATGTACCGATAGTAAAAGCCGCCCGTCAGCTTCGCCCCGATCGCCACGCCGAGTACCGGCCCCGACGCGATGGCGACGAGTGCCACGACTTCCCACACGGGATAATTCGCTTCACTTTCGTTCTTACATCGCGAACCGGCGAGCGCGGCCACGACCAGCGCGAAGGCAGCGGGCAGAAGCACATCTTTGGCGATCAGCGCTTGCGTGGTGATATCGACGGCGGCGCGGGTGAATTTGACCTTCGACCAGAAGCCCGCGGCGTAACTCTTCGCGGGCGAACCCCATAGCGGTTGAAGTGCCACCAACGCGATGCCCGCACACGCGAAGCCGAGTAACAGCCCGCGATCGACCCGCCGCCGAGAGATGCTTCGCACCGCCTCGGCGAGGAAGATCCCCGCGATCGGCACCACGAAATAATAGTGCGCGAGTAGCCCCAGCGCGAGCGCCGCACCGAAGCCGAATCGCCAGCCGCGATGTCCGTCCCACTCCGTGGCACGTTGCCAGCACATCATCGCGAGTGCCGTAAAGCCGATCAGCAAACCGTACGGACGGGCTTCGAGAAAGTAGATCCAAACCGGCGCGGTGATGCCGACCATCGACAGCGCGAGTAGCCCCTCGGGAAAGCCGCGTCGCCTTCGCACAAAAGCATACAGGGAGACGCAACCGAGTAAGGCACCGAGTAGCGACGGCAACCGCACCGCCCACTCCGATTCGCCGAAGCACTGCACGGCCAACCACGTGAGCCAGTACGACAGTGGTGGGTTGAGATCGACCCCCGCCGCGAGGTTCGAGACGAGCGACAGCGGCGAACGCGCGAGGTGTAACGTGAACAGTTCATCGAAGAGAAACAGCCGTTGAACCGACATGCGCAGCACGTTCACCGCCAACGCGATGAGATAGCCGATCACGACGAACCACTCCGCCAACGCCCGCATCGGACACCCTCGTACACAACAGAGGCAACAATTTCGCCGGTTTCGACGCGGAAGGGCAATGCCAAGTTCGTTTCAGCGAAAAAAGTTCGTTTTCGCGGTTCAGGCCCCGACGAGTTGATCCAACTTGCCGACATGGTTTGCGGTGCATGTGGAGCTTGGGAGGATGGAAATACCGAATGGTATTCGTTGATTTCGGAAAGAGATTTGGGGCACGGTTCAAAACCCGGTTGCAGTTTTGCCAAATAAGACCACTAAAAATTTGGTTCTGGCGTGATTGGAATTGGGCGAAATCGGACGTAAGTC
>JAYVQG010000111.1:0-9223 GCA_043757025.1 Limnoglobus sp. | reverse complement strand
GGTCGATTTTGTGTCGCCACTTGCGCCGATTCTCGAATCGAGAGCAATCGACGTAACCCACAATGAGAGTGAAAGATACGGAATACGGATCAGTGGATTGCGGTCAAAAAGCGACTTTTCGGGCCTCCAAAACCGGAAAAACACCCCAAAAAACGGTTTTGGAACGACCGCAATTGTGACTTACGTCGATTCTGGCCCCTTGCCAAATCAATTCCGATTGCTAACAAGTCTCAACTTATGTCACTCTCCTCGTTTTAGGTGCTTACCGTGTCGATGACGCTCTCCGCTACGCAACTCGATCTCATCGAAGAACTCAAACTCCGCCGTTGGGCACGCGAAAACTACGTGCCACAACCCCAACGCAACGGCACCTGGCACCCCGTAGTTCACGACGAAATGACCCGCAAAGATTCGGAATCGCCAGCGACATCGCTCGCCAGCTAATCCTGCGTAGACTCCGCAACCGATAAGTAACGAGGCGATCCGGACCACCGGAACGCCTCGTTAGTGTTTCGGTGTCTACGATGGAGGCGGTTTCGATGGGGTTTTTCACAGGCCGTGCCAGTTATCTCCGCTTCAAAGTCGATGGCCCGAAACCCCGTATGTTCGACGAAGATCACATCCAACGCTTGGGGAACTTCGCAGCCGGGCAGCAACGCATTGCGTCGGCGGATGGCGTCGAATGCGGTTGGACTGCGGGCGAGCATATCCTCGATGCCGATTTCGACCTCGCCAAAAACATCATCAACGACATGCTCAGCTTCGAGTTGCGCATCGATACGGACAAGCTGCCGAACGACTTGCTGCGTGCCTATTACGCCGTGGAACTCAAGGCGCTATCGGCAACGAACCCGAGCGGGTTGCCGAACGCCAAGCAGAAGCGAGAAGCCAAAGAATCGGCACGCGATCGCCTCGAACACGAATCGCGGGATGGCCGGTTCCGACGCCGCAAATGCGTGCCGGTGTTGTGGGATTTGCTCACGAACGAGTTGTTATTCGGTGCCACTTCGCTGACGCACGTCGACCGTTTGGCGGCGCTGTTTCAGCAAACCTTCGGCCACAACATTGAGGCAATTACAGCGGGCAATCGTGCGTTTCAGCTTGCGGAACTGCACCAACTCACGCGCAGCGTCGACGATTCCAGCCCCTCGGCGTTCCTGCCCGGCGTGAGTTCGCCCGATGTCGCGTGGATAGCCGACGAATCGAGCCGCGACTTTCTGGGCAACGAGTTTCTGCTTTGGTTGTGGTTCCACACCGAGATCGAATCCGACACGCTGACACTCGCCGACGATTCCGAAGCCACGATCATGATGGCCCGCACGCTGACGCTCGAATGCCCGCGTGGCCAAACGGGCCACGAAACGATCTCGCACGAAGGCCCCACGCGACTTCCGGAATCCAAACGCGCGATCCAAAGTGGCAAATTACCGCGTAAAGTCGGGCTGACCGTCGTGCGGCAGTTGCAGCAATACGAACTGACGATCCATGCCGAAACGCTGGGAGTGGGTGCGGGCAAACTCCCGAATATGGCAGAGGAAGTGACGCAACCCCGCGCTCGCCTCGAAGAGCGGGCGAACCAGATTCGCGGCCTCGTCGAGACGATCGACCTGATCTACGATGCGTTCGGCAAAGTGCGTTTCGGCAAAGGTTGGTCGGAAACGCTACCCCGCATTCAGAAGTGGCTCGCCAAGGAAGAGCGCCGCGCGGCGTAGTAGACCCGTTCGATCGCGAACAATGAATATCCGTCGGTTGCGGCTATTAATGCCGCACCTTCGCTGCCAACACCTGTATAAACCCCTCGCCATTCTCCCCTTCTGTCGCTCGAACTGTTTCCCTTGGGGGTGCGTACTGCTAGAAAGCCATTGTCGTCTTCTATTTGCGTTGTCTTCGGCAATCACAAGGACCGCTCCCGATGGCTGACTCTCCCAAGCTTCCTTCGACCAGCGATTCCACTGGTTACGCACCGTACTCCTTCACTGCAATGTTGGCGGCGGGGTTAGCGGGGTTGTTCGCGGTGTTGCTCGTCGTTTTGGGCCTGATTGCCTTTATCGGCAAACAACATTTCATGCAACCGCTCATGCTCGCGATGCCGATGGTTGCCCTCGTGCTGTCGTTCGCGGCACGTCGGCAGATCACGAACTCGGAAGGCACGCGAATCGGCTATTCGCTGTGTAATTTCGCGTGGTGGGTGGCGATGATCGGCGGCATGGGTTACGCGGCGTACTTGATCGGCTTAGGCTTTGCAGTGCGAACCGATGCGGCAGCGGCACTGAAAATTTGGTCGGATCACGTCGTGAAGTCCGACGTAACGGATCCTACCAATACCGAGTTTTACGAGGCGTTTCGCGGAGTCGCCCCGCCGGGCCGTCAGGCTTCGATCTCGGTCAAAACGCCGGCTGCCATCGTCGATACGCTGAAGCAGTGGAAGGACGACATCGTCATATTCCGTCAAATCGACGTGATGCGAATCGCCCTTCGCAACAAGGGGAATGTCGAATTCGTACCGGGCGGCTTATCGCAGTGGGAGCCAGATGTTCAGGGACAAGGGCTGACCTGCACGATGAATGCACTCATGAAGTGCCCGGAAGGCCGATTCGAGTTGACGATTCAGATGCAGCAAGCACTCAACACGCAACAGGAACTGACTTGGCAAATCCGACTGCCAACGCAGGGTTTCGTGAGTTCTGCGAAGCTGACGAACTACGGCTTCCTCATTCGCGACATGGAAACTACGGCGACCGCACTCGTATATCAGGATATGCTTCCACTGTTCGGCGTCATCGGTCAAAACGCAGTCCTGGTGCCCACATTTGCCGAGCCGATGACGAATGTACCGCACGGTCTGAAACTGATGCAGCAGGGCATCGGTCGCGTGGCCGCAATCGGTGGCCCAGGCTTCATTTATCCGGAGCCAAAGGATTACGCGGAACAGATTGCAATGCGGTTTTTCACGCCTGCGGACCGGTCCGATCCTTCCCGCGAGCGATTTAAACGCGATCAGTTTCTATCGGTGTGGCGTGCGGGTCGCATTACACCACCTGGCTCGATCATTACCGAAAATCGCGATACCGGACCGATCCTAACAATCACCGACAAAATCGCAGAGATGCGGATACCAATCGAACTGCAAATGCCAAATGGGGCGACCGCCCAGACGGGTGCGCGGGGGGCAGTCGTGTTGGTATGCGACAACCCGACGTTCATGTTGAAATTGAAGGAAGCGCGGGTGGCCGCCGCGTCGGAGTCGGCTATGGAAATGCAAGATCGTACGTTGAAGTTTGAAAATATACCTTGGAAGGTCGTGCGAATCGAATCCGATATGGATCTCGTGTCGAAGAAGCAGCCACAGAGCGCCCCTGGTGGCGGCGGCCCTTCCGGTATGTAGGCGTGTGCGGAAGAAATCACTCGCGATTTGTGAAAGTCGCACGGGCTGTGCCTTATAATCTCACCATGAACACGAAAGACACTGCCACGGTTTTTTGCACGATCGACGACGCGATTGCCGAACTGAAATCGGGGCGAATGATCGTCCTGGTCGACGATGAGCACCGCGAAAACGAAGGCGACCTCGTGATGGCCGCCGAGGCGATGACGCCCGAGGCCGTCAACTTCATGATTCGCGAAGCCTGCGGGCGACTCTGCGTGTCGTTTGCCAAAGTGCGTGCGGAGCATCTCGGTTTGGACCTCCTGCCCGGCGTACATCTCGACCCGACCGCCACGCCGTTCACGCACAATTTCGACGCCCGCTACGGTATCGGCACGGGAATATCGGCCGCCGACCGTTGCCGCACGATTCGAGTATGTGCCGATCCGCATTCGAACCCGCACGATCTCGCGAAAGACAAAGGGCACATGGACGGGCTGATCGCCCGCGACGGTGGCGTACTCGTCCGCGCAGGGCACACCGAAGGCAGCGTCGATTTGTGCCGCATGGCAGGGCTGAGAGAAGTGGCAGTGATTTGCGAGATTTTGAACGAAGACGGCACGATGGCGAGACTGCCGGACCTGCGCGAATACTGCCAAAAACACGCGTTGAAGATGTGTACGATCGCCGACCTGATCGAGTATCGCCGTCGTACCGAGAAACTGGTGAAGCGGGAAGTGACGCTGAAACTGCCGACGGATTACGGCGAATTCGACCTGTTCGCGTATTCCTCGATGGTCGACCCCGAGCCACACCTCGCCTTGACGATGGGCGGCGTCGGTGGTTCCAAACAAGCCGAGCCGATTCTCGTGCGGATGCACAGCGAATGCCTCACGGGCGATGCACTGCATTCGGCGAAGTGCGATTGCGGGCCGCAACTTCAGTATGCGATGCAACAGATCGCGAAAGAAGGTCGCGGCGCGATCGTGTACATGCGGCAAGAAGGTCGCGGCATCGGGTTATTGAACAAGTTGCGTGCTTACAAATTGCAACAAGAAGAGGGCCTCGATACCGTAGAAGCGAACACGCGACTCGGGTTCGCGCCCGATCTGCGTCAGTTCGGCATCGGCGCGCAAATCCTCCACGATCTAGGCATCCGCGACATTCGCCTACTCACCAACAACCCGCGAAAAGTGATTGGTCTCGACGGCTATGGACTGCGTATCGTCGAACGTGTGCCAATCCAGATGCAACCGGGCGAGTTTAACCGCAACTACCTGAAAACCAAGAAAGAAAAGCTCGGCCACATTCTCGAATCGCTCGACGACTACGGCCCCGGCGAGTGAAACGATTAAATTTCGAGGTCTCCTGGGTTGGCGATTCGCATCGATTGCCGAACGGCGAATTGCAACCGCGAGGCATCGTTGGCGCTCAGGATTCGCGACTGAACTTCGGGTGCTACCACACCGAATCGTTCAGCGAGAATATCGAGTATCGCTTGCTTTCTAGCCGCAATAACCCCCTCGTCGCGACCCTCGTTGCGACCTTCACGTAATATGGCTTGGTATGTAGTAGATTCTTTCATGCCACGCGTCCTTATGAATGCTTGGTCAATCACAACTTCATCATACCGCATGCCGAGTAATATGTAACTCGAAGTCAATATCAGCTTTCGGGTCGACTCGTCTGTACCCATCGATCGTAGCCGATCGTCGATTCGATCTACGAATTCACCCAGTCTGCCAGTGGCTTCGTCGGTCAGAAGTGAAAGTGGTATCGCGCCGATATTTCCCGAAAGTAGCGATTCTGCCGAAAGCTCCCAAACGCGAACGATCGAGTAGTTAAATCGAAGATATTCGCGCCCATCGGGATATTTTCGGCTCAAGGTGCCGGTCATCGAGGGGCTATCTGCACCGCGACGCAGTAAAAGTGTCACAGAATAGACCGGACCAAGATAGCGTTCGTGCAGCAGGCCGTTATACAGCATCATCCGTTCGGGTAATTTGCCATCCCAAGTGGATTGCGGTTCGATGTGCAACAGGCCTTCACCGGGTGGGCAGAGACGAAACACTTTGTCGGCACTGAGTTGGACGGTCGAGAGATCGACATCGAGCGGCTCCACGGCAACCGCGACTGGTAACCCGACGATTGGTGCGAGCCAACTCACCCAATCGGCGGCAAATTCGTCGAGTAACTGCTTCATTGTCGCATCGTACGGCTTCGACATCGGCAGTACTCCCAACCTGATAATGCCCGACGTCGGGCATTATCGCGTTTCGATCAATACACCGAGTTCGGGTCCGATGGGCCTTTCGCGCCCGTGGATGCGGTGCCGCCGGCGTAGCGGGCGTGCCAACCTTCGGCGGCGCGCATACCGTGGAGGTCTTCCATCGTGTAGCCGTACTTCTGGAACCACGGCGTACCCGTTCGCACGATTGCATCGGTCTCGTTCACTCGGCGCGCGCACTCGGTTTCCGCGAACTTCTGCCGTTCTGCTGGTGTGGTGAACGTGAAGAATTCTTTCCAGAACGCCCGCCCGCCAAGAATGCCGCTCGCACCGGCTTTCATCGCCATTTCGACTTGCTTCTTGTATTGATCGTAATCGACGCCCGCACTCAACAGCACCCACGGCTTCACGCAGACATCGTTCAGCTTCTTGAGGTTGTCCAGCAACTGCGCATCGGACTCGACGCCCATCGTGCCGGGGAACTCGGACTTGTAAATGTCGCAGTATCGGCTGAGTATCCGCGCACTGTCGATGACGGTCTTCGCCTTACGCGCGAGCTTCGATGGGCTGCTATCGACTTCGGCGTTGTACGCGAAGTGGATCGGCTCGAGCAGGAACAAAATGTCGTGCTGAATGCAGGCGTTGTAAATCTGCTTCGTAAACTCGAAGTTTCGCTCGGCGGAGTCGAACTCTTCCGGCTCGAACTGCGCGAGCAATTTCACGGCATCGGCACCGCACTGCTTGATCTTGTGGACGCCCCAACCTGGCTCGACTTCGCCGCACGGCGCGTTGACCGCGTTTTTCGACGCACCAGACTTTTCGACGCGAATCAGCAGGCCCGTGCTGGATGGCACGGCGTTCGCCGCAACCGTGCTCCAGTAACCGTAATAGCCATCGACGAGCAGACCGGAACAGTGCGGCGACAATGCACGCGACAACATCACTTTCGCATCGCTGATTTCGGCGTAGGTCGCTTCCTTGCCGGTCGCCTTCTTCATCATCGACATCATCGAACTGTTTTGGTCGGTGGCCACCATCGTCAGGGTGCCGTTCGCGTTGCTGATGCGTTGCAGGCCGCGCAGTTTACCGGGCGTGAGGCCGAGACCTTGCAATCGCGTGACCGAATGTACGGATGACATCGTGGGGGAAACTCCCGTGGTGATAGTGAAACGGTGAGAGGTTTATCGTTAGTTGTTTACGAACGCTCACACGAACCGGCGAGTCTGGCCGGTTTTGTCGGTTTCCGTACGAACTGTTGGATGACTTACTTTCCGACTAATCGCTTGATTGCGATGTTCCGAAAGGCAACGGGGTCGTTGTGCCCGCAGAATCCGAAATGGCCACTCGTGCGGTTCATGCCGGGGTGCGGCTCGGAGGTTTTCATTCCGATCAGTGTCGTGAAATCGACGTCGAGAATTTGCGTGCCGTTAAGTTCGACCTGGATCGTCGCGCCCTTCACGGTCACTTCCTCGAAATTCCACTCGCCGACCGGGCGCGAGTATCCCCGATACGACGCGGCCAATCCGTACGCCGAGCCGTTGTATTGCGTCGGGTTCAGCTTCTTGTGTTTGGGGTCGTTATCGTCGAGTACCTGAATTTCGCACATCGCATCGACCGAGGCGCGTCCCTTTCCCGGATGACGAATCGCCAGCCCGTTGTTGCCGCCCGGTGGCGTTTTGTATTCCAAGCGAACGACGAAATCGTCGAATTGCTCTTTCGTGAACACCACGCCGCCCTTTTTCGGTTTGCAAACAATCGCTCCTTCGACGATTTCGTGGTTGCCGAGGTCGCCGGCCCAACCGTCGAAATCTTTGCCGTTGAAGACCGACTGAAAGCCTTCAGACGCATGTTTCGCGAGAATGGCGTTCGCCTCGCTCGTTGGAATTTCCCGGACGAACGCATTTCGCCAGCGAATTTCGCCGCCGTGCGTTTGCAGTAGGATCGCACCCGATTTCAGAAGCGGGACTTTGCGATCCTTCTCCCAGAAGTTCTCCATTCGTGCATGATTCACGACGAGTTTGTCGTTGAGGTAGACCGTCGTTCGCGCGCCGATCTGGATGATCCGAAAGTGATTCCATTCGCCGAACGGCTTGTCCGCCAGCATCGCGGCATCTTTGCCCGCCACCGCGTTGCTGTTGTTGAACAATCCGCCGCTGCCTTTGTTCGCACCGATCCCGAACTTGGCCTTCTCGGTCGAATCCCAGATTTGCACTTGCGGGGTGCCACGCAGGTAGATGCCCGAATCGGCTTTCGCGACGGTTTTGTAGTCGATCGACAGTTCGATATCATCGTAGGTTTTGTCGGTTGCCAGGTAGGCCCCTTTGCCATCGTTGACGAGTTCCCCATCTGCAACCGACCAATGTTTCTTGGCATCATCGGTCCAAATCGCGATCTTCTTCGCACGCTCCTCGGCAGACAGTTTCTCCATTTCAGCGGGCGATGCTCCTTTTTCGTGGATCGCCCAGCCCTGCCAACCGGAAAGGTCTTTGCCGTTGAAGAGTGGCGTAAAACCTGCTGGTGGAGCCGCAAATGTGGGGGCAATCGTCGCGATCGCGAAGAGAATGAAGCAAAACCGATTCATGACGATCCTCATGGGCTGGGAGAGTTGGAAGTATTGTGACGGATCGCGTGCGAGAAGTCTATGGGCTAAATGCGATCCGACTTGACGCGATTCTGGCAGGTTGTCATATCGTGCGAGCGAAACTGCCTGGGGGACTTCAAATGAATCCGTTCGTTCGAGTGGCGGGGATATTGGCGACGACTTCCGCCGGGTGCGCCTCCGTTGCGCCACTCGACAACCCGATCGTCGTTCGGACGGTTCCTGCAAACGTCGAAAATCCGTTGCTCGTCTCACCCGGTGAACCGGACGCCAACGGCTACGCGGAAGTCTACGAACGGGTGATCGATGTTCTCGACGATTACTTCGATATTAAGCCCACTTCGCGTTACGCGGGTCACATTGAAACGTATCCGCACATCGCGCCGGGATTCGAGCAGCCGTGGAAAGCGGGTAATCCCGACCATCGCGAACGCTTGATCGCGACGTTCCAGACGATGCGGAAGTATGCGATCGTCGACATTTGGGCGGGGGAACGTGGCGGCTATAAAATCTCGCTCGAAGTCCGCAGAGAACTTCTGGATATCGAACGACCGTCTCGCGCTACGGCTGGTGGGGCTGTATTTCGCGAAGCTCCAACCGTCGATCGCCGCAACGAAGTGATTCAAACCGAAGTCGCTTCCAATCTCGGATGGATTCCCGTCGGTCGCGATTACGCACTCGAGCAACAGTTACTGGCTCGCATCCGCGATTGTGCGATTTTCAAACAGTAACGCGCCTCAGAATCGACGTAAGTCGGAATTCGCGAGGCTCAAAAACCGTTTTTTTGCCATTTTTTCGTCTCAAAATGCCACTTTTCGATCGGCTTTCGCTGATCTGAAAGCGGGTGTTTAGCCATATCCTAAATTCCTGTCGCGGTTTGCGTCGTGGCTCTCGATTTCGCATCAGCCGAAACTACTGGTCAAAAATCGACCGAATGCGACCGAAAATCGACCAACATCGACACAAAATCGACCGGATGCGACATTTCTGTGTCATTTGCGCGCACTTTTAGGTCATTCCGTGCACGACACGA
>JAYVQG010000110.1:0-78646 GCA_043757025.1 Limnoglobus sp. | reverse complement strand
ACACATGCGTCCCGGTCAGACACGGAATTTAACCCAACTGTCGAGAATTCCATAAACTCTTTCCAACATTGTACTTCCGGCGGATACAGTAGAAGTAGGAAGCTACTCCGAAGAGTATCCGCACCCGTGGGGTCTGGCCGACGTTCATGGGAACGTTTGGGAATGGTGTACGGATTGGTACGATAATAACCGCGTGTTGCGTGGGGGTTCGTGGTACATCGATGCTGCGAGCTGCGGTGCGGCCAGCCGCAGTAGTTACGTGTCGGCGTTCCGGGGCAACGGCTTCGGTTTCCGCGTCTGTTTCTCCCTGGGCCGGTAATATTTCACGCCAATCCCGACGCAAGGCGAGCGGGGGAGGTCACTCCCCTGATTCTTCCTGCGTCGTAGGCAATTCGTGCGAAGTTTGCGAGGTTCTGCGTCCCCGATTGGACTTTAGCCATATCTTAACGAATAGTTGATGCTGCCTTTCGCTGCCGACCCGACCCTCGTTTGAGACTGCTCCGTGGAACCGCAACCTTTGGCCGAGATTCTCCGTTCGCGATCGTGGCGAATAATGCTTGGCGTGCTGGTCGTGTCGCTGTTGTTTGCGTTCCACACGGCGATTGCCGACATGGTGCGCGTCTGGAGTAATCAAGCGGATTATTCGCACGGGTTCCTCGTGCCACTTTTCTCCGCGTATCTGCTCTGGACGCGCCGCTCGAAACTTCCACCGTTGATCGAATGGCCCGAATACTGGGGCTTACTGCCGATCCTGTTTGCGGTTGCGTTGTCGAGTTGGGCGGGGATGACGAACATCGCGAAGGAGTTCTGCCAGGGTGTCAGCCTGATACTGGCGTTGGGCGGTGTCGTGGCATTGTTGCTCGGGCGTGCGGGGCTACACTGGGCGTGGCCGAGCTTGGCGTTCCTGATTTTTATGGTGAAGTTACCCGACCGCTTCGAGATTTTGTTCACGTTCAAATTGCGTCAGATTGCTACGACGGCAAGCAATTTCTTGTTGCAAACGATCGGTTACCCGTCGTACATCGCCGGCCAGGGCGGTACCGTCATCAACGTCGGCGACGTTCGCCTCGGCGTCGAGTGGGCCTGCTCCGGGCTGAGCATGGTGCTCACGTTCGTCGCGATTGGCACCGCGATGGCACTGCTTCTCACACGGCCCGTCGGCGACCGAATCTTCATCGTGCTAACGACGATACCGATCTCGATCGTGTCGAACATCATTCGCATTACGATCACGGCTCTGGTGTATATCGCCGGTTGGAAGTGGCTCGGCGATAAGATCGTCCACGACTTCGCGGGCTGGCTGATGATGCCGTTCGCGCTCGGGTTCCTTTGGTTGGAACTCAAGCTCATCGACTGGTTGTTCGTCGTCCCCGAGGCACCGGATCGCGACGATATTTTGAAGTTCGCGACCGCCACTGCGTCCGCACAGTGGGTCGTTCCCGAACAGATGAATGACGATAAAAACGATCTGCCACCAGTTGCTCCCAAACCGACGGGAGCGACACCTTGAACGCTTCGCCCGTCCCAAATCGGATCGCTCCGATTTACTGGTGGTTCGCGGTCGGCGTGATGGTATTCACCGTGTACGGCAGCCTCGTTCCGTTCGCGTATCACAATCTTCCGCTGTCGGATGCGACCGCGAAATTCCAATCGATCCTCGGCGCACGTCTCGGCATCGATTCGCGTTCGGATTTCCTCGCAAATGGCTTGCTCGGGCTGCCGCTCGGGTTCTTCTTGTTGGCCGCACTACGTGCGGATCGCCGCCCCAATCCCGGTGCGACGGCGTGGACGGGCATCGCGTTCTGGCCGATGTGCGTGTTTTTCGCGGCGAGCGTCGAGTTCAGTCAGCTATGGTTTCCTGGGCGAACTTGCTCGCTTTCGGACATCGTCGCACAATCCATCGGCTCGGCTATCGGCATGTTCCTTTGGACGTTAATCGGTTCGACGCTGACCGAAACGCTCCGAGGCGGGCGACGCGGCGCGACCTGGCAAAGCACGGCCGGGCGGTTGACGATGACTTACCTCGGCGTACTCGTCGTCGCTCAATTGATGCCGTTCGACATTTCCGTAAGTGGCTCGGATTTGGCTCGAAATGTGCGCAACGCAACGGTGATCCCGTTCGGTGAACTGAATC
This sequence comes from Limnoglobus sp., assembly GCA_043757025.1. GTDB lineage: Bacteria > Planctomycetota > Planctomycetia > Gemmatales > Gemmataceae > Limnoglobus. The sequence continues at coordinate 76,512 of JAYVQG010000110.1, read as the reverse complement.
GAGCCGATGTCGTCGAACCGTGGTCGAAAGTGCAATCGTGGCTCGAAGTCGCGGGGCTTTACTTCATTGGCGGAGTCTTGCTCGGCAGCATTCCCCGCACGAATGCGAAGCGACGAATCCCACTCGGCGTGCTCGTGTTATTGTGCGGGTTGATACTCGGTGCGCTCATCGAGACGGCACAACTCACGATTAAAACGCGATCGCCGAGTGTGACCGATGCCCTGATCGGTGGATGTTCGCTCTGGTTCGGCTGGGCGCTCGTTCAACTCTCGATTCAGCAAGCCCAAGGCAATGGCATCGAGTTTGAAGCCGCACTGATTTACGGTCAAGCGTGGAGCCTATTGCTCATCCTGATTCATTGGCACCCATTCCAATTCGACATGGCCATCGTGAAGGCGCGCTGGCAAATCATCGAATGGATCCCCTTCGCGAATGCCAGCGAGCGGAACTATTTATTCAGCCTCGAACAGGCGATCGTGAAGACGATCTTATTCGCGATTTTTGGCGTACTCGTTGTAGCCGTTGGGCCGTTATCCGATGCGACCAAACGGCTGCGTCTATTTGCAGGCGCGATTATTACCGGTCTGATCGCTTGTATGCTAGAGTTCGGCCAGTTGTTATTGCCGACGCGGTTCGTCGAGCCGACCGACATACTTTTGGCGTTGTTCGGCGGTTGGCTCGGCGGGTACGCTGCCTGGAACATTCGGCGGGACGCACGCATGGAATCGTCGAGCCATCGGACGCTTCTGCCAACGACCGGGTTGCCACGGTTCATCCACGACGACCCGATACGGGTGCGAATCGAGGGCGGTCGCGGGGCACACTAGACGTGCGAACGAACGAACAAAACATTAAGCGTAGAGTACGCAGATTATAGAAATCATTAGTTTTGACTTTGCGTTCTCTATGCCCTCTGCGGTTAAAAATTCTGCATTATTATTTGCGATGAGGAGCGACCGGTGTTATTAGAAAACAGCATGGATGCGAATCGGATTTTGTTCGTCAAAGAGCGTATGGCGTGGCCGCGTTCGAGCGGCCACGACGTTCATACATATTATATGATGCAGGCATTGGCACAGTCGGGGCACGCGGTCGGCCTCGCGACATTCGACGCATCACCTGCGGAAGCGACCGCGAACGGCGGCCTGGAAGCCGAGTTCTGCTTCGCCGACGCGATTCCGCACGACGATCGAACGCCGATCGCGTTGACCAAGTGGCAAGAAAAATACCGCACGTACTGGGGCATCTCGAACGAACGCATCCGCTGGGTGGCGAGCGTGGCAAGGGAATTTCGTGCGGATGTCGTCGTGGTTTCGGGGCTGAACGTGCTGCCGTACCTCGGTGAGTTGCCCGCCGAAACGACGAAAATCTGGTACGCGGCCGACGAATGGATTTGGCACCATTGGTCGCAACTCCGCATATTGAAAAAATCGACCTGGCACGAACTCAAAGACGGACTTTTGAAAGGCATGTACGAACGCGCCTATCGTTCGATCGTCGACCGCAACTGGGTGGTTTCCGCCGCCGACGCGAAAGCGTTCCGCTGGCTCGTCGGTTGCCGAAACAACGACGTAATCCCTAACGGCGTCGATGCCGATTACTACGCACCGGGCAACGAAACACCGGCAACGAACAGTTGCGTGTTCTGGGGGCGGCTCGATTTCGGACCGAACATTCAAGCGGTCGAGTGGTTCTGCAAGCAAGTTTGGCCGAAGGTGCGGGAACAGGTTCCCGATGCGAAATTCAACATTTACGGCTTCCAACCGGGTGCCGAACTGCTTGCGTTCCACGGTAAGAATGGCGTGAGTATCACGGCCGATTTGCCCGACATCCGCACGGCTGTCCGGTCGAATTCCGTCGTGGTGTTGCCGTTCGTGAGTGGCGGCGGCATCAAGAATAAATTGCTCGAAGCCGCCGCGATGGGGATGCCGACGATTGCTACCCCGCGTGTGGTGAATGGGTTAAACGGACGCCCACCGATACCGGCGTACCGCACGCCAACCGAGTGGGCGACGGCACTCGTCGAGCTATGGCAGGACTCCGCGAAACGCGAACGACTCGGCCGCGATATTCGGTCGTGGGTCGTCGAACATCATACGTGGTCCGCATGTGCAGACATTGTGATCGATGGCATTCGACAGTCTCGCAAAACGTTGCCCGCAAATATCGCGTTGGCGGTACGCTAAGTTAATATCGGCACACACACACGCAACCTCGCCCGCATACATGAAACAATACATACTGCTCATATCGCTGACATTCTTCGGGGTCGTCAGTTCGTTCTGGTGGACGCCGTACGCAGGTGTCGCCCTCTACTATTTCTATGCGATTCTCCGCCCGCAATTCCTCTGGAAATGGACGCTCGACTCTGCACCCGTCTCGATACCGTGGTCGTTCTGCGTGGCCGGGTCGGCGATCGTCGGATACTTTTCGTGGTCGTTCGGCATCCTGTCGTTCGGTAAGCGCGAATCGTCCTTGATGCGTTATCGGCCTTCATTTACGCTGGCCCACAAGCTGATGATGATGTTTGCCTTCTGGATTATGTGCAGTTACGCACGCTCGAACGACCAAGCGGCATCCGAAGAATGGTTCGGCGAGTACCTCAAAATCTTCGCAATGTACTACCTCGCATCGCGCGTCGTGCGAACCCCCACGCAGATATGGGGTTTGTTCATGCTCGTCGTGACGGCACTCGGCTACATCGCGTATGAAGCGAACATGATCTACATACAGACTGGCAAACTTATCTTGTACAGTCGCGGTTTTGCGGGCCTCGACAACAATGGGGCGGGCTTGATGCTCGCGCTCGGCGTGCCGCTTTGCTATTTCGCGTGGGAGATGACCAAAGGCTGGTACCGTTACGGTTTCTTGATACTCATCCCGATCATCGTCCACGCGGTTCTCGGCACCTATTCGCGCGGGGCGATGGGGTCGATGATCGTCGCCCTGCCCTTCTATTTTCTCTACACGAGATACAAGAAGTTCTTCGCATTTCTACTATTGTGCGGACTGTTCGCCTTGCCCTTCATGGCCGGTAAGGAAATTCAGGATCGCTTCTTCAGTATCGAAAAACGCGAGGTGGACAGTAGTTATCAGGCCCGTCAATTGAGTTGGAGAATCGCGCAGGAGATCGCCTGGGATTACCCGATCTTCGGTGCGGGGATTCGCTGCTCGAACAAGGAAATGAAGCAACGCGGGGCCGACATGGAAGGCCGTACCATCCACATGCTGTACCTGCAAATCGCTGCGGACAGCGGTTGGATCGCGCTGCTGATTTACGTCAGCATGGTCGTTGCGACTTTCATTTCGATCTGGCGGGCGAGACGTCGGCTCTGGCGACGGACCGATCCCGAATCGATGCGAGCGACCGCAATCCTCGGTGGCATCGAATGCTCGCTGATCAGCTTCCTCGTCGGAGCGACATTCCTATCGCTCGAAGTGTTTGAGATTTCGTATCTGTTGCTGTTCATCGGCACGCAAATCTGGGCCTTGTTGAACGCGACCGATACGACCGTAAAGGAAAAAATGCCGGGGCAATGGCACGCGGGGAACCGCTACCCGCTGCCGAATGTTCAGGGGCGGCGGGCACAGCAACCGATGCCGCCACGCGACCCGATGCCCAGACCGATGCCGCAGGGGGCACCCGCTAACGGGCAGATTCCGCCACGCACCCGACCGGGGTTTCCGCAACGATGAGTGTCACACCCTTGTCGCGGCCCGACGAACCGCAGTCGCGGCCGATTCGCGTGGGCTTCGTGTTGCACGTCATGCAAGTGGCCGGTGCCGAAGTGCTGGTAAAAGAGGCGATCCGTCGTTTGGGTGGTGCCATTACCCCAACGGTGTTCTGCCTCGATCGAGTCGGCCAACTCGGCGAGGAACACCTCGCGAATGGTGGCGATCTCGTCTGCTTTCATCGCCGACCGGGTCGCGATTTTCGCGTGTCGTGGAACTTGGCGAAGGAAATCCGCCAGCGCAAAATCGACGTCGTTCACGCGCACCAGTACACGCCGTTCTTCTACTCGGCGTTCGCGAAACCGCTCGTCCGCCCGATGCCGCGATTGATCCTCACCGAGCACGGGCGACACTATCCAGACATCGTTTCGCCGTACCGTCGTGCGTTCAATCGCATCGTTCTCGATCGCGCCGCCGATGCCGTCAACGCCTGTTGCGGGTTCAGCGCCAAGGCGATGCGCGACCTCGATGGCTTCCGTGGCGGACGCATCGAAGTCATCGAAAATGGCATCGAAATCGATCGCTATTCGACCGTCGCCGACAAGACGGAACTGCGCCACCGCTTCGGTTTGAATCCGCAGCGTCGCACCATCGTACACGTCGCGCGGCATCACCCGGTTAAAGATCAGAACATGCTCATTCGCGGCTTCGCACTCGCCGCGGCCTCGATTCCCGATGTCGATTTACTGATGGTCGGCGATGGCCCGCTTCGCGGCGAACTCGTAGAACTCACGCGCACGTTGGGCATCGCAGACCGCGTGAATTTCCTCGGCATCCGCAGCGATGTCCCCGATGTTCTGCGCGTTGCCGATGCTTTCGCACTGACTTCTGTGTCCGAGGCCGCGTCGCTGACATTGCTCGAAGCGATGGCCACGGGCTTGCCCGTCGTCGTCACCGATGTCGGCGGAAATCCGGAAATCATCCGCCACGAACGCGAAGGCTTACTCGTGCCCCGCGGCGACGCCAAGGCTTGCGGCGAAGCGTTTGCGCGATTGATGCGCGACCCCGAGTTGGCCGCGAAGCTCGGAAAAGCCGGCCGCGTACGCGCTGTGGAAAAGTACCAACTCGAACAAACCGTGAGTGCCTACCACCGCCTTTACCGTCGGCTATCTGGCATATGAAACGCACACTCAAACGCATCGTCCACCTCATCGCCACGCTCGTCGTGTCGCCGGTGATTGCATCGTATTATTTGCAAACGCTGTTCTTTGGCAAGAACCGCCCGCTCGAAGGTTGTTCGCAATTTCTCTCGCTCTTCCCCGGCATCAGCGGCAACTTCCTGCGTGCGGCGTTCTATCGCGCCGTGCTGCAAAATTGCCATCGCACGGCGGACATCAACTTCGGCACGATCTTCTCGCAAGCCGGCGCGACGATCGCCGAGAATGTCTACATCGGGCCGCGCTGCACGCTGGGCCTCGTCAACATCGAGCGAGATGTGCTGATCGCGTCCGGCGTGCAAATCCCGAGTGGCGGGCAGACGCACTACTTCGACGACCCGAACGTGCCGATCAAGGACCAGGGCGGCGAGCGAAACCTCGTGACGATCGGCGAAGGCGCGTGGATCGGTAGCGGCGCAATTGTGCTTGCAAACGTGGGGAAGGGCAGCATCATCGCGGCGGGGGCGGTCGTTGCGAAGCCGATCCCCGACAACGCGATCGCCGCCGGGGTGCCCGCGAAAGTGCTTCGCGGGCGATTCGAGAATCTCACACCATAAACCACAATACGGTCGCGCAAAACGCAACGAACGCGAACGCCACACCAGCTACAAGTAACAATTTCGCCCGCTTCACCGCTCTCGCTTTCTGCGGAACGAACATACTCCATTCGCCGAACGCATCGGCTGACACCGCAGTGTCAGTCTCGGGTGCCATCGCGGTGGGATTCTCGCGCCACCAGTTGCGGCTCCAACCGTACTTCATCATCAAAATCACCGGGCGGCACAGCGATTTCGTCTCGAATTCGCTCAGAGTCTTTTGCACGTATTCGAAGAACCACTCGGCGCGTTCGAGGTACTTTGACTTCTCCACTCCGCACGTATGTTTCGCCGCGTACTGAAACACTTCGACCTTGCGCATGTCCTGCGCAGCCCACGTCTCGTTCGGGTACTGCAACTTCTCCGGCGTATCGAGGATCGGGCGTTCGTTCGTCGCCATCCATCGCGCGTAATGCAACAGCGAGAGGCGGGCATACGCATACGAGCGGTCGAGTTGGCCGAGTTCGATTTTGTAATCGAGGTATCGCCCGAGTGCTTGCAGCGTCATCGTGTAAAACCAACGCAGTTCCGCATTCAGCAAGTCGAGCCGTTCGAGGTTCTGCTTCGGGTGAACCACGCGACGAATCAGTTGTTCCGCTTTCTCGAGGTACTGGTTTTCGCGCGTCAGTTGATGGCCGACAATCAGCGCCAGAATCGAATTCGCTGCCGCACGGCCAGGGCCGTGATAGCCACCGCCGCCGGACTCCGTGGCCAGCCCCGTGTACTCGCGGGAGAGGTAACGAAACGGCGTTTTCGCTGGGTTTTCCATGTGAATTACGAAGTTCGCAAGGTCGATGGCGGTATCGCGATAGAGCGTGTTCCCCGTCAGGAAATAGCCGAGCATCAGCCCCGCGTTGTAGTTGTGCGACGAAGCCGGGCCGCCGCCGACGGCGTACGATTTCTTCAGCATCTTCGCCGTCTCGCCGAGTTCGTCCATCTTCTTCGTGAGGCTTTCAACGGGGCCGCGCGTCAGCGATTTCGGGTAGCTCCGGTGCGTGCCAGTGTCGGCGTCGGCGTAGTGGTACGTGTGCCAAAACAGCCCGCGGTTGTAGGCCGCCTTGTCGCCATCGGTGTGGTAAATGTCGATGTCGCACGTATGGTCCGCACACTCGATTCCCTGCGATAACCATCGCGTGTCGCCGCTACGAAAAAACTGAATCAGGAACGCCGCCACGCAATCGTACTGATTGTTGTAGTGTGAAATCATCGGCGACTTTCCCGCCCAACCGACCGCTTCATGATCGCCATAAATATCGCCAAAATTCCGCCAGCCATACTCGTCGATCGTCTCGCGTTTCGTCAAAAATGTATCCGGCCCCTCAATCGCCTGATCGACGAGTGCCAGGTACTTCGCGTGCGGATCGCTCGCCTTCGGCGTGAGATATTCAATCGCCCCCGAAGCCGCATACCACTCCGGCGACGCGGTGCAAACGATCGGCGAGCGACACCAAACCATCGGCTCATCGGTGATCGTGTCTTTGCCAAACGCCACATAGAAGGTGTGCGTCTTTTGCTCGCCACCTTGGATCTCTGTTTCGGTCGGGAAGAGTTGCAGTGTGATGCCACTCTTGTCAGCTTTGATGCCTTTGGGAAAATTCTCCCAGAATTGTGGCATCGTAACGCCGAGAAACGTGTCACCGTTTTCCGCGATCACGATCGGTATTGCCCGCAAACCATCGGTTTTGTTTCCGTTTACTTCCAGTTTGTATCCGCGAGAAGTGAATGGGATGTTGCGGTGTCTGTCGATATGATTTGAAGATTTCCAGTTTGCCCCTCCCGACGACTCTTGAAAGACCGCAAAGTTTCTAGATTCACATTGTGAGTGGCCTCTCTCAACTGAAAGTGAAAATGTTGGCGATTGACACGCGAAGAGAAGGTTTAACTCAGATAAAATGATATTGCCGCGATTTCCCAAGTCCCAGTTGCCATCGGGATGGTCGGCCGCGATTCGATTTTGAACTGTAAACTGAACACGAAAAACAGGTGTATTCGCGAACTGATCGAAAGTCCCTTCCATATTTAATCGTGGCTGTGGACTCGGAATGAATGTGAAGAATTCAAATCTGCGACGTATTGCACCTTCTACTTTCGGTTCTAAATCTTCTAGTGTATCACAATTTTGTCCATCGAGTTGCACGACAAACAATTGTACTGGCCGATTATCGAATTCATGTCGTACCATCTCGTTCGGAATTCCAATCGATTCCCCTACCTCCACCCGATACCCGCTCTCGCTCTTGCCGTCCCACGTGGCCAGAAAATCGAATGTACACCAGCGTACACTGCCGTCGTGCCAACGATCGAGCACTTTCGTTTGCAAGACTTGTGGCGAACCATCGGGGCCGACGAGCTGGAAGTATTTCTCGTCTGAGATTGCGCCACGCGGCCACGGCAAACCGACGGAGACGGGTTCCCCGCGACGCGCGCACGGCTCTAACGTGTGAAACGATAACGGGCACGAAAACTTTGTGGGCATGAACGGTCTCTGTTCGGGCAATTCTGTTCCATAATGAGTTTATGACACCAACCGCCGCTCGCCCTCTGGTCGTGTTCGCCGACGACTGGGGCCGCCATCCTTCGAGTTGCCAGCACCTGATCGGCAAGCTGCTCGGTCACCGCGAAATCGTCTGGGTGAACACCATCGGCACCCGCCCGCCACGGCTCGATTACTCGACGCTGAAGCGCGTAGCAGGCAAGCTGAAATCGTGGACGAAGGCGAGCGGTGGGCGTAAGCCCACTGATTCTGCGTCCATCGAACGACCATCTCCGCGCATCCTCTCGCCGAAAATGTGGCCATCGTTTCATTCGCGAATGGCGCGTTCGCTGAATCGCAAATTGCTCCTCCGTGCGTTGCGCCCCGCGTTCGAATCGCTGTCGCAAACGCCGAACGTCATCACCACACTGCCACTCGTTGCCGACCTCGTCGGCGAACTGCCCGCGAACCGCTGGACGTATTATTGCGTCGACGATTTCAGCGTCTGGCCCGGTTACGATGGCGCAACGATGGCGAAAATGGAACGCGATTTGTTGCCGAAAATGAATGAAGTTGTTGCGGTCAGTGACACACTGGTGTCGCACATTGGCACGTTCGGCAAAACCGCCAAGTTGCTCACGCACGGTGTCGATCTCGATCATTGGCGACACTCGCCGCACAGCGAACTCCCCGAGTTTGCGGGTCTGGCGACGCCTTACATCGTCTTCTGGGGCGTCATCGATCGTCGCCTCGATCTGTCGTTCGTGAATCATCTCGCGTCGAATTTGACATCGGGAACGATGTTGTTCATCGGCCCGCAAGAAGACCCCGACCCGGAGTTGTTCGCGTTGCCTCGGGTGAAGATTTTACCCGCGATGCCTTTCGCAAAGTTACCCGCCGTGGCCGCCGCCGCCGCCGTGTTGGTGATGCCATACGCCGATCTCCCCGTGACGCGGGCAATGCAACCGTTGAAGTTGAAAGAGTACCTCGCCACGGGAAAACCAGTCGTCGTTCGCGACCTACCCGCCACGCGAGCGTGGGCCGAAAGCTGCGATGTCTGCCCCACGAAGGAAAGTTTCACCGCAACCGTTCTGGAGCGAATAACATCGGGCGTTCCCGCAAAACAGCAAGCCGACCGTAAACGCCTCGACTCAGAAGGCTGGCAAGAAAAAGCCAAACAATTCGAGCAGTGGGTCGATGGCGAAGCGGAATAAACAGTAAACACAGATTTATCTCGGCTTCCAGTTCAGGTGCCGGTCCAGGAAGGCGAAGGTGCCTTTGCCGTGGATTTCGTGCCCACCGACGAAGAACTCGAGTTCGGTGCGGTCGCCGATCTTCAACTTGTTTTCGTACAGATAGCGAACCTTGGCGAATTCATACGCGATCATCTCGTCGATACCGACGCCGTCGTCGTGGCCGCGCTCGACCATAAACGGTCGCGGTGCGATGAGGTTAGCCATCTCGGCATAGTTGTAGGTGTGCCCGAGGTTGAATTCGAGCATGTCGTACTCCTTCGTGAACATGTAGCCCATCGGCAATTCCGTACTCACGATCTTGCCGATCCATTCGTTGAAGTCGCCCGAACAGATGCTGAGGCAATAGCGTTTTTCCACAGCCGGTACGCGCATCGCGGTCTTGCCACCATAGCTGAGACCGTAGAACGCGATGCGTTTTGCGTCGACGTTCGGCTGCGTTTCGAGCCAATCGATGATCCGCTGATGTTGCCGAATGATGAAGCTGAATAGCGACAATTTCAGTGGGTTTGCCTTTCGCATGATCTGCCGAAAATATGTGTCGAAGATGTATGGATTTTGCGGAGCGAATACGATGTAGCCACGATCGGCCAGTTGGGCTGCGTACGAGTTATAGTATTTCGTACGCTCCTTCGGGTTGCATACATCGGTTGGCCGCCCTTCGAGACCGTGTTGGCAAACCACAACGGGTCGCTTCTCGCCAGGCTTCATGTCCTTTGGTAAAAGTATGATGCCATACGCGAAAACATCATCGTACACATCGAGCATTACCTCGTAGCCCGTCCATTTTGGTGTATCGTAGATTTGTCGCGAGCGCGGGTTCAATGGCATCGTCGGTTCGGGCAACTTGCCGATCGCTTCTTCGTGGAAATCATTGCGATACCACTCGCACGACGCTTCCCATTTCTCGGGCGAAGTCGCATCGGCTTTCTTCCAAAACTCCTTGCGAACCGGCTCCGAATGCCGCCACAGATTTTGCGAGTATGCGACGAGTTGATCGAATTGGCGCTTGTGACGGGGGGCCAAGTCGATCGCCGATTGCATGGGTCTTAGCGGTGCCAATTCGTCAACCGGTAGTTGCATGGCTTTCAAAAATAATTGCGTTGAGACTACCGCGTCGCTTTTTCCAGTCGATGGGTGCAGTACACCCGGTGCGGTACCGCTGCGGCCAGGCTTCGATTCGACGGGTCGCTTCCAAACCGGACTCACCATCGCGTGATTATCTACGTATACTCTTGGCAATATCATCGCCCCGATTTCTGCATCGCCGAATTCGCGAACGCGATCCCACACGTTGCGATCGATCGGTTCTTCCCACAATTTCTCGCGTTGACCGAAGTACCCTGCGACTTGCGTGGCCGCGATTCGTTCATCCAACGCGCCCGCATAGAGCGCGATCATGCCACCATCGCCGTAACCGATGACACCCACTTTACAACTCGCATCCTGCTTCTCGAACCAATCGACGGCGGCGAGAACCTTTTGTACTTCGTAGCCAGGTAGCGTGCGGCCCATCTCGTAGCACATGCGATGAATCCACTCGCGATGCGTATAGTTCGTCCAGCGATTCATCCGCGCGTTACCGGAATACTTATCGTCGCGGTCGATGAGCATGGGTATGAGAACGCGGCATCCACTGCGTGCCAGTCGCAAGCCAAAATCATCGCCCGGCATCAATCCCGCGAGTTGTTCGGGATGTTGGTCGGCGTGCGGAATCGCGACGATGTTCGCTTTCGGTTTACCCTTCGGTTCGATCAGTAATCCTTCCGCATCGACGCCGTTCAGGACGGCCCAGCGCACCGCATAAATTTTGCAACCGTCCACCTCTGCCAGCAACGATGGCTGATCTGGCCCACCGACATATTCCAGCTTGGCAGGCAGTCGAACATCGACGACGCCGAGAATTTTCTTCAAGCGTTCCCGCTTCGCTGGCAGATCCGATTTCTTCCAAAGTTCATCTCGCTTCGCTGGGGCTGCCGCCAGTTCGCGGTCGAGGTATTTATGAATGCCATCGACCATGCGCTTCGCGAGGTCGCCATCGGTAGTGAGTGGCTTCGTATCGGGTAATTCCGCAGAATGAACTATCGAGAACGCAGAGATGAGCAAAACGAACGAGAGATGGATTCGCATATCGATGACTCGGTGGTAGATAGGAGTGGGAGTTCGGTAAGTTGCTCTCGACGCAGGTGGGCTTGGTACATCGTAAGAGAAATGAGCGTTTGTGCCACCGCACTCTCACACTTCACCGCGCTGTTCGCGTAACAGGCTGAGTGCGAGCCGTAGCCCTTCGGGGTCTCGAACTTGGAGTAGAACTCGCAACGTACGACGGGGGTTGGTGCGGAGGATTTGCAGTGCGGCGACGAGGTGCGACAACAGGACGTGGTCGGTCACGCTGGCGGCGAGTTCGATCGCGGCCAACAGACGAGGTAACGCGGGTGTTGCGGCTTCGCCGTACTTGGCTAACGCCGTGGCGGCGGCCGCGACGACATTCACTTCCAAATCTCCGAGTACGACACCCAACGCAGACACGACTTCCGAAGGACACGTACCGATGTCACCGAGTGCCGTTGCCGCGGCCGCGCGAACTAACGGGTTACCTTGCATCGCGGCCTGGATGAGCACGGGTATCGTTCGCTCGGCAGACGCCCCGAATACGGCCAGTGCCGCTACTGCTACATATTGCACATCGGAATCGGAATCCTTGAAACATTGCTCGACGAGCGGGAGCAGTTCGATCGATTCCATTCGGTACTCGATGATGTCTCGCAGTGCGGACAGTCGAATCGTCGGGCGATTGTGACAGAGACTCATTGCCACACTTTTCGGCGTCGGCGTCTCGGTAATTTTGTCGATGGTCGCTGGATGAAACAACGAATCGCCGGTGTTATTGAGGTAGCGTAGTCCCTGCCGGAATGTTGCGAGTGCATCGGTCCGGAGGTATTTTGCCCATGCGGGACGTCTTTCGCCGCGCACGAATGCGAACAATGCGAGCGCATAACCCAAGGTGATTGAATTGAGATAGCCGTGCTTTGTTTCGTGCCAAAAGTGCAATGTTCCCATTTCACCAGATGTTACAACGACCGTAGCGTTTGCAATGAAAATACCCGTACCGAGAAACACGGGAAGCAGGTCGGTCATTTGTTCGTGATCGCTCGTACCGGGTGATAGTCGCTTGATTTTAAGTAACAATTCGTGTGCCAGTTCGTGCGCGAGCGTCGACATCAGCTGCTCTGGGTATCCGAGTTGCGACATGGCGATGCAGATATTCGACTGCTCGCGCATTTCGTAAGTGCCAACGGCACCGATCATCTGATCGTCTTCCAGTACTTCCAGCGTGATCGTGGCGGGATCGATACTCATATATGCGCACATGCGGTCGAGGCACTTTCTCGCGCTGGCTTCGTCCGCTTCGTAGCGATCCGGAAAGAACTCATCCGTCGGTAAGATCACTCGTGCGTTCCGAATCCGATCGATGCCGAACTGATCGGCGAACCAGCGCATCCGCCGTTCGACCCAAACTTTTTCATTCGTCGAAAGTGGACAACTCGCGGCAAACAAACCGAACATGAATCACCTCAATGGTTTCAACGCTTCGTGCAAGATCAAGGGGGTGTCAATTGAGTCGCAGTCGAACCAGAGGGTAAAATCGCGTTCGCGTATACACTCGATTTTTACCGCCGTGCCATAGATGCGGTCTGGGCGGCGTTCGGCGAAGAGAAGCTCGTGTTTGGCAGCAACTGGCCCGTCAGCAATTTGTACGCACCGTTCGCAACCGTTCACGACTTGGCGTCAAAGTATCTCGCAGAAAAGGGGGAAGCCGTGGCCGCGCGAGTATTCAGTGCGAATGCCAGTGATGCCTATCAACTGAAACGGAAATGACCTGGTAGGAAACGAACGAGGCGACCGATTGGCCGCCTCGCCGCGTGTGATTCACACGATGTTACTTAACTGCATCGCAGCAAATGGAACCGTCGAAGCAGCAGTCGCCGCCGGTTGCGCAGCACGACTTTTTGGTCGCCTTGACGGCGGTCTTTTCGCTGGTGCAGCAAGCCGATTGCGTTTCGCAGCAAGCGGCGCTGACTTCGCAGCAGTCGGCAGCGGCCGAACCGCAACAGGCCGAGGGCGGGTCGCAGCAGGGGGCATGTTCCGCGCAGCAGCCCGAGCTTGCAGAAGTACCCTGCGAGCTGCTGTACATATAGACGCCACCGATGCCCGAAACCGCAGCGAACAGTGTGAAGAGCAATTTTGCGATCATTTGAGTCAGATCCTGTGGAAAAGAGTGAAAGAAACGATTGTTGAGATGGGAGAATTCCGATCGCAACAGTATGTGTAACGGAAACAGATAGCAATCGATCGAGTTTTTTAACAGGTCATTACATGATGCGTACGGACCCGTTCATCGGAGGTGAGCAACGGTGTCAGTCGGACGTGAACGTAGACGGTCGCATTCACCGTCTGCGTAATAACAGTCGCTTCCCAGACGGTAAACGGCACGGTTGGCAAATTATCGACCGCACTGCTGACCGCAGGAATCACGGGCGTGACTCCCGGCATACAATGGCGAATCGGCTCTACAGGCTTCGGAATCGGCGTTTGGTTTTTGTCGTCGTTCGTCGTGCGACAGTGCGGGCACACGGCGATTTTGCTGACTGGTACGTTAGCGAACTGAGTGGCCTGGATCGGGCGAACGACCGTTGCGGCGAACGCACAACAACACAACCACGGTCCCGCCGCGTTTGTGAGTGCCACGAGTATCGCTAAACATAGTCGCACGATGATCTCGAACTGAGACGCGGAAGATTCTTAACATCTATATCGACATCCTACCTCGGTTCTTACAGGAAATCAACGCGAATGATCGTTCCGCACGAAATGCAGGTACCGCGTCTCACGAACTCACCCGCAATCGGCCAAACGCCCCGATTCGGACCGCCTCATACTGCAAAACATCGCCGAGCGAATGGGCGTGTGAACTCGCAGGATTCGCGCCTTGCGAGAATCGAATTTGGCAAAATCTGTTTCGCGGAACTCTATGAACTAGAATGGGTCCAACAGGGATGCTCTTACCGAGCGAGGAGATGGCCGCGATGACAGCCACAGTTCAAGCCACGTGCCCCGGATGTCGCAATGTCCTTCGGATTCCGATCGACTGGGCCGAACGTGCATTGAAGTGCAAGAAGTGCGGCACGGCGGTCCAAGCGCGGCGCAAAGGTACGCCGCCAATGGGTAGCCCCGTCGCAACCGAACCGACGGCCGTTAGCCCCGGCAATCCGCCAACTACCAACCCCACGCCTGTTATACCGTTTCCCGTCTATGCCCCACCCGCAACTGAAATGCCCGTCGCGCCGCCCGGCTACGGTCCGCCGCAGTATCCGCCGCAGGGGGGTTACCCTCAGCCCGGCTACGGTGGCCCGCCGCAATACCCCGGCTACCCGAACCCGCAACAACAGCCCGGCGCGTATGCCCCGAACTACCCGTTCACGCAGGCACCCGTCGTGCCGATGGATGGACAATTCCCCGTCGAAGACGATGAGGCATCGCCGCGTCGAGGAAAGTATCGCCGCGGTGGCAGTAGCAAATGGGTCGGTGCCATCGTCGTGTTGATCTTGTGTGGCGGCCTGCTCGGTGGCGGGTTCTACCTCATGAAAGAAATCGAGAAAAACAAGCAGACGAAAGTGACGCCGACGAACGCCACGCCGGACGTGCCGAACAAGACGCCGGGTGATGCCAAACCGGGTGGCCTCGCTGCACTCGCCGACCCGTTCCCGCGCCGCGTTCTCTTCGTGCATATCTCGAAATACGTCTACTTCAACAACATCGCACCCGGCTCGAACGGTCGCGGCGAAGACATGCCGACGCGCACCGCCAACAAGCTCGGCTTCGAGTTGCGTGTGCCGAGCGTGAAAGAGAACAGCCAGATTTTCGCACTCACCGATTCCTCGGGTGGCAAAGACTTCCGCCCGCCGATCAAGTCGGTCGTGCAACAAACCTTCGAGCAGTTCTTCAACACGAGCCGCGCCCAAGATCGCATCGCGATTTACTTCGGTGGCCACGCCGTCGTAATCGAAGACAAGGCGTATCTCGTTCCCGTCGAAGGCGAACCTGGCGTAGCCGAAACACTGATTCCGCTCGACGATTTTTACGCGAAACTGGCGGCGTGCAAGGCGCAACAAAAAGTCGTGCTGTTCGACGTCTGCCGGTTCAACCCGCAGTTCGGGGCGGCCAAGCCCGGCAGCGAACCGATGAGCGCCAAACTCGCGGAACTCCTCCACGCGCCCCCACCTGGCGTTCAAGTGATTACGAGCGCATCGGCCGGCGAAAACGCGCAGGAAGTCAACGAATCGGGCAGCGAGTTTCTGACCGCATTCCGAGGCATGTCCGAAAAGAAGAAGATCGACAAAGCATTACCACCGACACCCGATAGCCCGATTCCCGTAGCCGCTTGGGCCGAGTATTTGAAAGCCCAACTGACGACGCCACGCGATGGCAAGATCGTCCAGACGGTGAAACTCAGTGGCACCGAAGCCGCCGTTGTGCCTTACAACAAAGACGAACCGCTGGCGACGCGCTTCGACTGGCCGACCGCACCGAAGGGTGTCAACCCCGACGATGTGATGAAGATGATTCAACTCGCCGCCACATTGCCGGGCATTCGCAAAGACCTCGACATTCCCCCGTCACTGGGGCAGGTTTACCCGTTCGCGGCCGACAAAATGAAGGACTATCAGTCCGATGGCGTGACCGATGAAGACATTCTGAAAAACGGCGAGAAGTACCCCGTTCGTAAAGCGACGATCGAGGCACTGAACCTCATCCGCGAGAAGTGGTCGTTCGGCGAAGACGGACTGCGCGAGTCGTTCAGCGGGGCCGCCGACGACAAGTTTAAGAAGGAAATTGCCGCCGAACAGGTCGTGCCCGCCAAGCTGATCCTCGCACTCGAAGAACAACTCATCGCGCTCGAAGCAGCCGGCAAGATGCTCGAAGCAGAGAAGTCCAAGAAGTGGCTCGCGATGTATCAATACGCCCTCGCGCAGATTCAGATGCGTTGGGCATACACGCACGAATACAACCTCGCGCTCGCAAAAATCCGCACCGATTCCGTACCCAAAAGCGACAAGGGTGGTGAACCGGTTTGGCGACTGACTACCGTCGGCAAAATGCTTAGCAAAAAAGACGTGATGGAGAAAGCCGACGCCGCTCGGGAAACGCTCGAAAAGATGACCGTCGACCACAAAGGCACCCCGTGGGAAGTCCTGGCGAAGATGCACAAACACGTCGCGCTCGGCCTCGAGTGGAAGCTCGAAATCGAGGAGAAAAAGGAAGAAGAGAAGATGGAAATGAAGAAGGAATAAGCCGCGCCATTGATCGCAACGCCCACGGATCGTAAGCTATTCGGACGCACTTGTAGCTCAACTGGATAGAGCAACGGTCTTCGGCACCGTAGGTTGGGGGTTCGACTCCCTCCAAGTGCAATCGCTAACTTCGACGATTCGCTAATCGATTCAGAATCGCGGGTGCCACAATACCCTCGGTCCTGGTTGATATCGCACTTGCCATTCGATTTTGATTGCGTTTGCGAAACGGTTCGTTACGATTGTGCTGAAATCATCGAACCCACAAAGGGACGAGGTCGGCATGACTACTCACACGCAAAATCGTCGCGATTTCTTTAAAGCCGCCACTGCTACCGGGTTGTCACTCGCGGTCGGTTCGACGGCAAAAGCCGCACTTTTACCGACGGGAAAAGCGAAAAGCGTCATCGTACTCATGCTTGCAGGTGGGCCGAGCCAACTCGATACGTGGGATCCGAAGCCGAACGCGCCCAGCGAGATTCGCGGGCCGTTCGGAAGCATTCCGACACGCATTCCGGGTACCCATTTCAGCGAACTGTTTCCCAAGATGGCTGCAATCGCCGACCAATTTTCGCTCGTTCGCACAATGCATCACGAGTTTGCACCGATCCACGAAAACGGATTTCAGCTATTGAATACGGGCCGACGGTTCGAGGCGGGTAAGGAACGGCCGTGGGTCGGGAGCGTGGTCGATCACCTGACATCGACTGGCGAGTTCGATCCGTTCCGAACGTCGATTTTGCCATTCGGCCAACCCGACCTGGGAATCGTGAAGCCGGGAGATTGTTTCACTGGTGCATGGTTGAGGGATTGTCACCCCGGTGTCACCTATTGGGACGACGACGACGCGACGCTATACGAATGCTGCGAAGTCGCGGCACAATCGGTTTACGCCGGTGCAAAATTCGTAACGATCAACCCGTACGAATCGCTCTTCAATCGCGTGACATGGGACTGTCACGCCGACGGCGGCGCTTTGCGGACGACGCTGAGCGATTACCGAAACCACCTCGCGCCCGAGTTCGACGAGTGCTATACGTTTCTGCTCGATTCGTTGATGTTAAATGGGCTGCTCGACAGTACGCTCGTTGTGGCAGTCGGCGAATTTGGCCGCACGCCGAGGGTGAATAGTAACGGTGGCCGCGATCACTGGGGGAAGTGTTGGACCGCGATCGTGGCAGGTGGCGGCGTGAAGGGTGGCCGCGTCATCGGCGAATCGGATGCCATCGCCAGCGAGCCAAAAAATCGGCCGGTCAGTTGTCCCGAACTCGTCGCAACAATCTACCACGCGCTCGGTTTCACCGACGCAACGACAATGCCCGGCCCCGATGGAAAGCCAGTGAGAATCATCGAAGCGGCACCCGTGCTCGAGTTGTTTTAATCATTCGGTCTCATCGAGTTTCGCGTTGAACCGGAACGCTGTCCGAATGAAAAAGCCACTGAGAGTAACTCGGCGGCTCGCGGTTGTCACTTTCGCGGTTGCACCTACGAAACGGGCTGGGGCGGCTCGGTTATCCTGAATGTCCCCGTTTCTGCTTTCTCGCAGTTCAGCGTTTCGTGCGGCGTGCCTCAGAGATCAGTTGAATTGCATCCATTTCTTCGACTAGCAGATCGCCAAAGGCGTTCTTGGCTTTGTCAAGTGAGTTACGAAGAATTTTAGAATTTAATAAAAAACGCCCTGCCAACAGGGGAAGGAGGTTTGAAGTGCTCTTGAGTGTTATCATGTTCTCATTTGCCCCTTCAAAAGCGGATTTGAGGCGGCGCCGATCTAATTCCACGTCATCATTGATGTGATCGACATTTGAAGCGAGAGCATCGAAGCTAAACAAACCCCGCCGGGCCTCCTTGGGAAGGATTGCTTCGAACTTGGTCTTAATAAGCTCGGACTCGATTTTCCCGGCGAGTTGCACTGCTTCATTTATCCGAGCATCTACATCAGCGTAATAGTCGTCATGGTCCTTCTGGTTCTTGGCGGGGGCTTCAAGCATTTTCGTTGATAATTGCTCCATCTTCGCCAGAAGTTCACGTGCCTTAGTGCGTTGCCGTTCAACTTTTGGGTCCAGGTCCGGTTGACTGAAGAGGCTTTTCCCATTGCTCGACATCAGTTCGAGGGCGGGCCACTTCCGGATTTCTTCCGGTCGCTTGGACAAGTTTGTAAAGCCTTCCGCATTTTCTTTCGACAAATATGAGATGGGAATGGCCCATGCCAATGTTCCGAAGGTGCCTTTGTCCTTGACGAGACTGCCCGACAGAATTCCGACTGCCTTCTCATCTTTGAGTACGGGAGCTCCACTCATGCCGTTGCCGATGGTCATCTGTAACGGTATCAGGTTTACATTCTCCAAAGAAAATAACGCCTTCCCATCCGTGTCATTCAATTTGCCACTTTGTATAAATCCGTCTTGAGCGGGTTTGGCGTCGAATTGTAGCCCCCGGATTCTCTGGGGGTTACCAACTGCGTGGAGTTGGTTTTTTTTTGTGAGGTTCCCGGAGCTTTCACCATCAAGCCCGAGGAAAGCAGGAGTCTTATAGTTTTTTTTTGTGATTTTTATTATAGCGATGTCCCACTTGCCCGACACGGCTCCGACTACTAGTTCGTCAGCCGAGCTCTTTAGTGACACCAGTGAAGAGTCCGTGATCTCAATCTCCTTTGCCCCTTCAATGAGATGGTAACAAGTGAGAATGTAGCCATCGCCAGATGCATAGAACCCTGTCCCGTTGTTACTCTTCCCGCTCGGCAGTTTCGCCTCGATCGAAACGATAGCCTTCACAGGGTCGGCAGCAATTCCATTAGCCGGGAATGCGAGGATGGCAATGAACAGAAAAGTCTGGATTGTCCTCATTTGACTGGCCTTTCCTTAAGTTCCAGTTCCATTTTGTAGACCAGCGCGAGTAGCTCCTTGTAAGCTATCTCATAGCTCTCGTTCTTGTCACGCCTCTTAGCATCGATGCTTGCCGCAGGGCCTATTAGATTTTCTTTTAAGTATTTCCGGCCCTCAAGAGTCTTTGTTGGGTTCACTTCATTATCTGGAGTAGGCTTTATTGGTGAAAGAAGTTGGTGTTCGGTAATGACGATTCCAGCAAGGACTCCGACCATGCAAAACAACGAAAGAAACAGGATACATTTCATGGCGAGATTCAGCTGCGTCACTGTCAGTTTCTGTACAAAGGCTGCGATCGACCCACCAAGTAAGGCAAAGATCAAACCGAGAACCGGAATTACGACGCTTGAAGCAGTCATTCCAGTCAACAAGCCGGTGAGTAGTCCGAGGGCGGAAAACGCTGCACACGCCCACTTGACCTTCATCGTTTCTTCCGTGACAGAATTCAATTGCTTCGGTTCCACTGATCGCCTCCTCAAGCCGTCGAGTTATGGGGTCATCAACTCTGACGACAACGCGCCGGCAACAAAATGATGCACCTTCTTGCCGAACAGGGGATTGGCATGTGAACGTCACACGCCAACATGGTTCCAAGTCCGTAATCTTACGACTTGACCACATGGTCGAGAGTAACGGGTCGGCGCGGCGGTCGCAATAGGGTGCGTGCGGATTGTGCGAAACAATCCGTTTCGCGCCTCCTCCGCCTCCGAACCATTGATTGAGTAACTCTTCTATGCAAAAAATACGATCACGTGAGTGCGCCCAAAATTTTCCCTGTCTTCATCCGCTGAGTGTTCACCTTGCCATTCCCCGCGCGGCTCGAGATCACGCCATTAATCGACTGGCCCGGTTCGCGCGAAACTGCGTCTGCTCCACTACGTTCGCTGGATCGAACGCGACTTTACTTCCGCAAAACAAAAAAACCACCGAGTGAAACTCGGTGGCTTTTGTTGTCATTTTCGCGGTTGCACTCACGAAACGGGCTGGGCGGCTTCGCGGTTCTCGAATCGCATCATCTCGGGGGCGTTGATGCGGACTTCGGCTTCCTGGTGGATCTTGAAACCCGTACCGGCGGGGATCAAGTGGCCGAGGATCACGTTTTCCTTCAACCCGACTAAGTGGTCGACCTTGCTGGCGAGTGCCGCTTCGGTGAGGACTTTCGTCGTTTCTTGGAACGATGCCGCGCTGATAAAGCTATCGGACTGCACGGCGGCCTTCGTGATACCCAGAAGTTGCACCTCGAACGAACCGGGCGTCGCCGTTTCAAAAGTCGGCTTCTTCTTACGGCCACCCATCGCTTCGAGTGCGGCCCGTTCTTCGTCGTACGCTTCCTTGCTGTAAATGCGGCCCGGGATCAGCGTGGTATCGCCCGCGTCGACGATCTTCACGCAGTGATTCACGAGTCGCTCGTTCACTTCCATGAACGTGAATTTGTCCATCACCGAACCGGGTAGTAAACCCGTGTCGCCGGTGGTGACGACCTTCACCTTGCGAAGCATCTGCGCGACGATCGTCTCGATGTGCTTGTCGTCGATGTCGACGCGCTGCGAGCGATATACTGCTTGCACTTCGCGGACGAGGTAATCTTGCACCGCTTCGATCGTTTGCACGCGCAGAATATCGTGCGGCACGAGTGGCCCGGACACCAGCGGATCGCCGGCTTTGACGTACTCGCCGGTGTGAACGGCAGGCTGGGCACCGGCGGGAACCTGGTGTTCGCGTTCCTCGCCGAGCGGCTTGCCGTTGTCGTCTTCGCGCTGAACCCAGATCAGTCGCTTGCCGCGCTTCTTATCGCCGATGCGGACCTTACCCGTGACCTCGGCCATGACGGCCGGGTTGCGGGGGCGTCGCGCCTCGAACAACTCGGTCACGCGGGGCAGACCACCGGTGATGTCCTGCGTCTTCGAGGCTTCTCGCGAGGTCTTCGCGATAATCGCCCCTGCGGAGACTTTATCGCCGTCCTTGACCATGAGTGCCGCACGTTCGGGAACGAAGTACGCCTTCAGCGTGTTACCGCGTTCGTCTTCGACTTTCACGGTCGGGTGCAAGTCGCCCTTGTGCTCCATAATCGTGAGCTGCTCGACGCCCGTGACACCGCCCCGTTCGCGGCGAAGCGTTTCGCCTTCTTTGATGTCTTCCCAACGGACGCGACCGCCTTCTTCGCAGATGATCGGCACCGCGTGCGGATCCCACTTGCACATCGAGGTGCCCGCAACGACTTCCTGGCCGTCTTTGACGTAGAGTTCGGCACCGTTCGGAACGGGGTAACGGTCGATGACCGTGCCGCCCTTTTTGTTGAGGATGGTGATTTCGCCGGACCGTGCGAGCGCGATCTTCTGCCCTTCGGGGTTCGTCACATCGGTGATTCGCTCGAACGCAACGTAGCCGCCCTTCTTGGCCTTGTGCTCGCTGTTGACAATGTCCTTCGACTGGGCTGCCCCGCCGATGTGGAACGTACGCATCGTCAACTGCGTGCCCGGCTCGCCGATCGACTGAGCCGCGATGATCCCGACGGCCATACCGTCTTCGACGATGTTGCCGGTGGACAAGTCCATGCCGTAACACTGACGGCACACGCCCAGCGGGGCTTGGCACGTCATCGGGCTACGCACGTAGACCTTGTCGATGCCGAGCCGTTCGAGCATCCGCGCTTTGTCCGGCGTGACCATCTCGTTTTCGCAAACGATTTCCTTGCCGGTTTCGGGGTGCTTGATCGAGACGCGGCTGATGCGGCCGCGGATGGCGTCGAACAGCGGACGATCGATTTCGTCGCCCTTGTACATGATGCCCTTGGTCACGCCTTGCGTCGTGCCGCAGTCGTGCATCGTGATGACCACGTTCTGCGCGACGTCGGCCAACTTCCGCGTGAGGTAACCCGAGTCGGCGGTCTTCAGTGCGGTGTCGGCGAGTCCCTTCCGTGCCCCGTGCGTACTGGAGAAATACTCCAGCACGTTCAGGCCTTCGCGGAAGTTCGACTTGATCGGCGTCTCGATAATTTCGCCCGATGGCTTGGCCATCAGACCCCGCAGACCGGCGAGCTGGCGAATCTGTTCCTGACCGCCACGGGCACCCGAGGTGGCCATGAGGAAGATCGGGTTCAGGTACGGCTTGCCGTCGCGGCGGTCGTTCGCCAAGTCCTTCATCAACTGCTTGGTGATGATATCGCGGGCTTCGTTCCAGGCGTCGAGCGTCTTGTTGTACCGCTCCTTTTGCGTCATCAGGCCGCGCTCGTACTGGCGGCGATACTTCTCGACTTCCTTATCCTTGTCCTTCAGAACCTGCTCTTTGTTGTCGGGCGTGCGCAAGTCCGATGCGGCGAAGCTGAGGCCCGACTTCGTCGATTCGCGGAAGCCAGTTTCCTTCATGCGGTCGAGCAGGGTGATGGTTTCGCGTCGACCGAGCAACTGGTAGCAGTCGGCGATGATGCGAGCGAGGTACTTGGTGCTGAGCGCGAGGTCGTAGAACGCCATCTTGGGGTTCAAGATGTCGTTAAAGATCACGCGGCCGACGGTGGTGTTCACGAGGCCGCTCGGCTTGCGTGGCAGTTCTTCGACCTTTGCCGTACCGCGTTCGTCCTTGACTTCGCTGATGACTTTCTTGCCCATCGGCAAGCGGACGCGAATCCGCGCGTGGATCCCGAGCTTGTGCTCGGCGTACGCCATGAACAGTTCGCCGGGGCTGTGGAAGATCATGCCGTCGCCGGCTTCGACCTTCTCGCCTTCTTCGCCGCGCGACGTGGTCAACCAGAAACAGCCCATGACGATGTCTTGCGACGGGCTGATAATCGGGTTGCCGTTCGCCGGGCTGAAGATGTTGTTCGTACTCATCATCAACACGGTCGCTTCGACTTGCGCTTCGATCGACAGCGGCAAGTGGACGGCCATCTGGTCGCCGTCGAAGTCGGCGTTGAAACCCTTGCACACGAGCGGGTGAATGCGAATCGCGTTGCCGTCGATGAGCGTCGGCTCGAACGCCTGGATACCCATCCGGTGCAGCGTCGGGGCACGGTTCAACAGCACGGGGTGGTTCTTCGTGACTTCTTCGAGGATGTCCCAAACGACATCGTCTTTGCGTTCGAGCATCTTCTTCGCGGACTTAATCGTGTCGGCGTGCTGAAGCTCTTTCAGGCGGCGGATGATGAACGGCTGGAACAGTTCGAGCGCGATCTTCTTCGGCAACCCGCACTGGTGCAGTTTCAGTTCGGGACCGACGACGATGACCGAACGGGCCGAGTAATCGACGCGCTTGCCGAGAAGGTTTTCGCGGAAGCGGCCTTGCTTGCCCTTGATCATGTCCGTCAGCGACTTCAAGGGGCGGTTGCTGCTACCGAGTACCGGACGCTTGCAACGGTTGTTGTCGAACAGCGCATCGACCGACTGCTGGAGCATCCGCTTTTCGTTGCGAATGATGACTTCCGGCGCGTTCAGGTCGACGAGCTTCTTGAGGCGGTTGTTGCGGTTGATGATGCGGCGATAGAGGTCGTTCAAGTCCGACGTGGCGAAGTTACCGCTATCGAGCAACACGAGCGGGCGCAAGTCTGGCGGGATCACCGGAATGCACTCGAGTACCATCCACTCGCACTTGTTGTTCGAGTCGCGGAGCGCTTCGACGGTCTTCAACCGCTTGACGAGTTCCTTCGTGCGCTGCTTCGATGCCTTCTCGCCGCGAAGCGTTTCCTTCTCGAGGCGTTCGCGAAGATCCTTCGACAACTCGACGAGGTTGAGCTTCTCCAGAAGCTTCTTGATCGCGTCGGCACCCATGTCGACTTCAAACGTGTCGCCGTAGTCGGCACGGGCCTTCTTGAACTCGTCTTCGGTCAGAAGCTGACGCTCTTTCAGCGGCGATTCGCCGGCATCGACCACGACGTAATCTTGGAAGTAGATGATCTTTTCGAGGCTCGTCGTCTTCATGTCCAGAAGCGTACCGAGGCGGCTCGGCATCGCTTTGAAGAACCAGATGTGGACGACAGGGGCGGCGAGTTCGATGTGCCCCATCCGCTTGCGGCGGACGCGGCTGTGCGTGACCTTCACGCCGCAACGGTCGCAGATCATGCCCTTGTACTTCATGCCGCGATACTTACCGCAGGTACATTCCCAGTCTTTTTCCGGCCCGAAGATCCGCTCGCAGAACAGGCCGTCCTTTTCGGGGCGGTACGTCCGGTAGTTGATCGTCTCGGGCTTCTTGACTTCGCCGAAGCTCCACGAACGAATGTCGTGTGGGCTGGCCAGGCTGATGCGCACCGCACCGTAGTCGTTAATGCGGTCGTAGTTACCGGTTTCGGCCGTGATCGCGGAAGGAGCAGTCGTACTCATTTATAAAATCCTCGCGCTTGAGTATTAGTCTCGAATATCGTTTGTCTGAATTCCGCGACAGCTTCCTAACGCGGTTCAATCCCAAGTTAAACCCTGGGATGACAGAGCGACCCTACATAGGCGGGTTTGGCTCTTCGGTCCTGAAGGGATCGCTCACTCAGCCCATGGTGTAACCATGGGTGGGCGACCTCAAATGGCACTGGCTTTCTCTTGTAGCTGGCCTCTATGAGGCCGGTGGAGAGATCGCCTCCGGGGGTCATAAAACCCACACCTACTCTTGTAGCTGGCCTCATGAGGCCGGTGGAGAGAAGATCCGGGGTCATAGACCCCAGCTACAATGAGAAGCACCTGTCGCCTGCGGAATTACACCCGCTTCTTCTCCAGTTGCATGTTCAACCCGAGGCCGCGGATTTCGTGCGTGAGCACGTCGAAGCTGGCTGGCGTGCCGGCTTCCAGCGTGTTCTCGCCCTTGACCATGCTCTCGTAAATCTTCGTCCGTCCTTCGACGTCGTCGGACTTGACGGTGAGCAGTTCTTGCAGGATGAACGCCGCCCCGTAGGCTTCGAGCGCCCACACTTCCATTTCGCCGAATCGCTGACCGCCGAAGCGAGCCTTCCCGCCCAGTGGCTGTTGCGTAATCAACGAGTAAGGCCCCGTCGCCCGGGCGTGAACCTTGTCGTCGACCAAGTGGTGCAACTTCAGCATGTAGATGTAGCCGACGGTCACCGGTTGCTCGAACGGGTCGCCGGTGCGACCGTCGATGAGGACACTCTTGCCGGTGTCGGACTCGCCCGCTTCGACGAGTGCCGCCTTGATTTCCGCTTCCGGTGCCCCGTCGAACACGGGAGTTACCGCTTTGAATCCGAGCTTCGCGGCGGCGTAACCCAGGTGGGTTTCGAGAATCTGGCCCACGTTCATCCGGCTCGGCACGCCGAGCGGATTCAGCAGGATGTCGACCGGCGTGCCATCGCGCAGGTACGGCATGTCCTCTTCCGGGAGAATCTTCGAGATCACACCCTTGTTACCGTGGCGTCCTGCCATCTTGTCGCCGACCGAGATCACACGCTTCGTGGCGACGTAGACCTTCACCATCTGCTGGATGCCGCTACCGAGTTCGTCGCCGCGCTTCAGCGAGTTGAGCTTGCGTTCTTGCTCGTCGATGAAGAACTGGATGCGTTCCCAGTGGCGGTGGTAAACCTTCGTCGCCGACTTCACTTTGTCCGGGCTGCGAATGTCGAGGTTTTCGAGCTTGAATGCCTTGGCCTGTTCGGCCATGACTTCGTCGTCTTTGTCGGCACCGAGCGTTTTGCCGGTGTTCGGATCTTTGAGTTCCTTCTTGTCGAGAATCTGTTCGAGTGCATCGACGAACTCGCGGAACTGCGCGGCGATCTTTTCGGAATACTCGCCGCCGATTCGCTTCTCGTGCTGCGTCATTTCCTTGCGTTCGTCTTCCGTCATACTGGCACGGCGGCTGAATCGGTGCGTGTCGATGACGACGCCTTCGATGCCCGATGGCACTTCGAGCGAATCGTTTTTGACGTCTTCGCCCGCACGCCCGAAGATGGCGTGCAACAGCTTCTCTTCCGGCGTCAGTTCGGATCGCGACTTCGGCGAAACCTTGCCGACGAGGATGTCGCCGGGCTTCACGAACGTACCGACGGCCACGATACCGTGATCGTCGAGGTTCGAGAGCGCCTTCGGCGACACGTTCGGAATGTCGCGGGTGAACTCTTCCTTACCGAGCTTCGTTTCGCGAATTTCGATCTCGAACTCTTCGATGTGCAACGACGTGTACGTGTCGTTCTTCACGAGGCGTTCGCTGATGATGATCGCGTCTTCGAAGTTGTAACCTTCCCACGACATGAACGCGACGAGCACGTTCCGGCCGAGAGCGAGTTCGCCCTGGTACGTCGCCGCACCGTCGGCGATGATCTGCGACTTCTTGACCTTCTGGCCCATCTTGACGATCGGCTTCTGGTTCAAGCAGGTTCGCTCGTTCAACCCGTGGAACTTGCGGAACACGTACTCGCGGACGATCTTGTCCTTTTCTTCGATCTTCACTCGCTCGGAGTCGACGTAAACGACCGTGCCTTCTTCTTGCACGCGGACCAACATCCCCGAGTGCTTGGCGACTTCCTTTTCCAGACCGGTTGCGACGATCGGAGGTTCGGTCACCAACAACGGCACCGCCTGGCGCTGCATGTTCGAACCCATCAACGCGCGGTTCGCATCGTCGTGTTCGAGGAACGGGATCAACCCGGCCGACACGCCGACCATCTGCTTCGGCGAAATGTCGAGATAATCGATCATATCCGCTTGAATCGTCGTCAAATCGCCGCTGGCGCGACCGTTGACGCGGTCGACGGAAATCCGACCGTTGTCGGTTTCGGTGTCGGCTGGCGCGATCCGCAGTTGCGATTCTTCATCGGCACGCAGTTTCACCACTTCTTCCGTCAGGCGGCCCTTCAGGGCCTTCCGGTACGGCGTGATCAGGAAGCCGTACTCGTCGATTTCCGCGAAGATCGACAGCGAAGAAATCAGACCGATGTTCGTCCCTTCCGGGGTTTCGATCGGGCAAATGCGGCCGTAGTGCGAAATATGCACGTCGCGGACTTCGAAGCCCGCACGCTTCCGGTTCAGACCCCCTGGCCCGAGTGCGGAGAGACGACGCTCGTGCGTCAGCTGGGCGAGCGGGTTCGTTTGATCGACGACCTGCGACAATTCGCTGCGTCCGAAGAAGTATTCGATCGCTGCCGACACGCTCTTCGGGTTGATGAGCGTCCGCGGGGACATATCTTCGAGGCTCTTGATCGCCATTCGCTCTTGCACGGTTCGGCGAAGTTTCAGGAAGCCCTTACGCAGTTCGTCGGCGGCCAGCTCGTCGATCGTCCGCAAGCGACGATTCCCGAGGTGGTCGATGTCGTCGACGCCGCCCTTACCCGCACGCAGATCGAGCAGGTACTTGATCGCGTTGACGAAGTCCACCGCACGCAGTGTCATCTCGGTTTCGGGAACGTTTTGATCGAACTTGCGGTTGATGCGGAAGCGACCGACGCGACCGAGCCGATAGCGGTTCGGATCCGCGAACTTTTCCTTGAACAGATCGCGGGCCTTGTCGAGTTGCGCCGGGTTACCCGGACGCAGTCGCTGGTAGATTTTCAGCAACGCGGATTCGTGCGAATCGGTACCGTCTTCGACGAGCGATTGCAGAACGATGCCGTCTTTCGGCGTCTCGATCGCCGTGACTTCTTTGATCAGCGTGAGCGCGATCTTGTCGACGGTGTCGCGGGTAAATGGCTTGCCTGCATCGACGTAGATTTCGCCCGTTTCGGGGTCGATCACTTCGTCGACGGCGATCATCGGTGGGATCGTCAGTTCGGGATTGCCGACGAGCTTATCGCGGGTCGTGGCATCCTTCATTTTCAGCGTAATCGGCGTGAAGAACTCGCGGATGATCGCCGGCGTGCCGCTGTATTGCGGGTCCATGGCCCGCAACAGCGTCACGGCCGAAAACTTGCCCGACTGGTCGATGCGAACGCCGAAGGTTTCCTTCTTCGTGACGTTGATTTCGATCCAGCTACCGCGCTCCGGGATGACCCGGCACGAGTGCAAATCCTTGTCCGCTTCGCGCTCGACGACGAAGTCGACGCCCGGCGAACGGTGCAACTGGCTGACGACGACGCGCTCGGCCCCGTTGATGATGAACTCCCCGCCGCCAATCATGATCGGCATGTCGCCGAGATAGACTTCTTCCTCTTGCGATGTGCCGTCCGCCTTGCGCAAACGCAACCAGACGCGGAACGGCCGACCGTACGTCAGGCGAAGCTGACGGCATTCGTCGGGGTCGTAACGCGGCTTGCCGAGTTCGTACTTGATGTACTCCAGCGACGATTTCTTGTCGTAGCTTTCAATCGGGAAAATCTCGCGCATCACCCCTTCGAGACCGGTCGGGGTTCGGCGATCGTAACCCACGTCGAGCTGCAAGAAGCGGTCGTACGAGCGAGTCTGGACTTCCGTGAGGTTCGGAACTTGTGCGGCATCGCCGAAGCGACCGAAGTTCCGCTCGACGGTTGGGGCGATAATTCGTACTGCCGGGATGGGCATCGATCTTGCTCCTGCCAACAAACGGGAAATCGACACGACGACAACCGATGTCACATGACAACGGGGCTTGCGTCAGTCGAAGAAAGTCGTTATGAATTCCGCAATGATTCGAGCACGGCGAATCGACAAATCAGCAAACTGGGCCGAAATACCAACCGGTGAGGCGGTATTCGATCGAAGAAAGATCCAAGTGATGGACCGAAACTCGGTGTGAAAGCATGTGGGGAAGATTCGAAAGGCATAAGCGAGTGGGTAGTGTGCATTGTCACCACTGGCTGTGCGGGACGACCGGCGTTATCGGTTGGGCCGATTCGGCAAAGTCGGGAATGTAGTCTGCTACCGTCAATAAACATTAATACCCGGAACACCGACATTGTCGAGTGGTCCGAGTACGTTTTTGTCGGCCAAACTACCGAATCGCTGAAAATCCAGTCGAAATCCGATGCCAAATTCCCGAAAATTCTTTTCGGAATCTTCGGGAATTCTTCGCATCGCATTTACGCTGGCTTGACAGTCACCTTGGCACCGGCGTCTTCGACCTTCTTCTTGAGGTCTTCGGCCGTCTTCTTGTCGACGTTTTCCTTGATCGCCTTCGGCGCGCCTTCGACGGTCGCCTTGGCTTCGGCCAGACCTTGGCCGGTGATTTCGCGAACCACCTTGATGATCTGGATCTTCTTCGTCGCGTCGAAGCCCGCTTCGAGGATGACGTTGAATTCCGTCGGCTCAGCGGCTACTGCGACCGGCCCCACTACGGGTGCTGGCCCCATCATCGCGCCGCCGGCGGCTGGCTCGATCTTGTAAGTTTCTTTTAGGTACGTCTTGAGTTCGACGGCCTCGGCGATCGTCAACTTGGAAATTTTGTCGCCCAATTCTGCAACTGCGCTCATCGGTAGATCCCTTTCGGTGAAGTAGTGCCGGGTGAAGCAATCCGGCTTCGCGTAATAGCAACTTATGACCAGCGGTCGCTCGACCGCTGAAATCGGTTCGGTTTAGGCTGCGGGGGGTTCGACGGGTGCGTCGATCACTGCTGCCGTTTCGGTCGGTTTGGTTTCTTCGATCGTCGTCAGAATGCTGGCGATTTCCGAGCCGGGGCCGGTGAGTGCTGCCGCGAGGCTGGCACCTGGCCCGAGGATTGCCGAAAGCACATCGCCAATCGCTTCGAGGCGAGTCGGCAAGGTCTTCGCCATCTCGAACGGGATCACGATCCCGTCGGCGACGGCCGTTTTGACTTTGAATTTTTCGGGCGACTTCGGATCCTTACGGGCATCCTTGATTGCGGTATCGACCGCCGATGCGAGGCCTTTCACGCTCTCGCTGCCGTAGCAAAGCAGCGTGATGCCGCCCCACTCGCCGACGTTGACGCCGTTCTCGGAAAGTACCTTCTTCGCCAAGGTGTTCTTCACCATGCGGACGTGAACTTTTTTGCTGCGGAGCGTCTTACGGAAGTTCGAATCGGTCAAGGAATCGACCTTGATCGGTTCGAGCACGATGTAACTCGTGATGCCTTTGAAAGACTTTCGCAAGGCTTTCAGTTCGAACTCTTTGATCTTCTTGCTCATCGCGATGTTGCCTTATGTATCTTTGCGAGTTCGCTATCGAACGACCCGCTGAGCGAGTGTGACGGCGAATGGCGCGGGTGGTTGGATTAGATCGTCACCCGGATACCGGGGCACATCGTTGCGGAGAGCACGATGCCGTTGATGTAGTTGCCTTTGATGCCCGATGGTTTCGCACCGCGAACGGCTTCGATCAGGGTCGTGATGTTCTCGACCAGCTTTTGATCGTCGAACGACAGTTTGCCGACGCCGCAGTGGATCTGTCCAGTTTTATCCGAACGATACTCGACCTTGCCCGCCTTGAATTCCTTGACGGCGGCTGCGACATCGGCGTTCGCCGAAATCACCGTGCCCGCTTTGGGCGTTGGCATCAGGCCGCGTGGCCCGAGGATTTTACCCAAACGCGACACTTGCGGCATCATGTCTTGCGTCGTGATCGCCACGTCGAAATCGAGCCAGTTTTCCTTCTGGATCTTTTCCACGAGGTCGGCCGAGCCTGCGTAGTCTGCACCGGCGGCTTTGGCTTTCGCCACGTTTTCGCCCTGGCAGAACACGACGACGCGGACCGTCTTGCCCAAGCCGTGTGGCAGTGGCACGCTACCGCGAACCATCTGGTCGGACTGCGTGGAGTCGATGCCGAGGTTGATGTGCAGCTCGACGGTTTCGTCGAACTTCGCACGCTTGATTTGCTTCAGGAGCACGAGACCTTGCTTCAGCGGAACCTGTCCTGCATCGCCGACGCGCTTCTCGATGTTTTTGAGAATGTTCCGCAGCTTTTTGCCGCGGCGCGGTGGCTTGCCCGGCGTCTTCTTGCGCTTCGGTGCATTGGGGTCTACCCCTGCGGAGGCAGTCGCGTTACCGGCCGGTGCAGTCGTTGCTTTCGGCGCGGAAACCGGACTGGCCTTCGCCTCGGCCTGGGGTTTCCCCTCGGCCTGAATAGCGGCGTCGTTCTCTTTGGCCATGGTCTCGGATCACTTCTTCGAGAAACTCGCTCCTGGCAGTACCAGAAACGAAAATAACCCGTTATCGCGTCGAAACTACCGATCGCGACAATCGGGAAGAATTAGTTAGTTAGTAATTCGGCAGGCCATCGACAACGTCAATTACTCGACGACGACGATACCCATGCTGCGTGCCGTGCCCGCAATGATTCGCGAAGCATGTTCGACATCGCGAGCGTTCAGGTCGGTGAACTTCTTCGTTGCGATTTCGGAAATCTGCTTCTGCGTCAATGTGAAGCCTTTGTACTTGCCTTGCTTCTTCATCTCGGCGGGGATGACTTCCTTGCCTTGTTTCTTGCCAGCAGGAATCTTCGCGGCGAGTTTGATCAGCACCGCAGCCGGTGGCGACTTGATTTTGAACTCGAACGAGCGATCCGAGTACACCGTGATAATCACGGGCAACATCAAGCCTTTCGTTTCGGGGCCAGCGGTCTTTTCGTTGAACTGCTTCACGAACTGACCGATGTTGACGCCGTGAGCACCCAGGGCAGGCCCGACGGGCGGTGCGGGTGTTGCCGAGCCGCCGGGGCATTGCAACTTGACTTGTGCGGTGACCTGCTTCGCCATGAATCCACCTTCAATACGATTATTTTGGAATTAGTTGTCTACGAAAAGCGGGTGCCTTCGTCCATCGAAAGCGTGCGCTTTTGCTAAAGATTCTGCGGATTGACCTGCGTAGACTAGATTTTATCGACCTGCCAGAATTCGAGATTATCCATCGTAACGGGACGGCCCCACATCTGGACGACGACGGTGATTTTCGGCGTGTCGTTGTCGTCTTTCGCTTCGGCGATTTCCAGAACTTCGCCTTCTTGGCCAGCAAAAGCACCGTCGCGCAGGCGGACTTTGTCGCCCTTTTCGAGGTCGATTTTGACCTTCACCTTACGCATGGTTTTGACGTCGCCACCCGCCGCAGCGGAGAGTTCCGTGCCGAGCATGACCGCGACTTCGCGGTCGCTCATCGGCGCGGGTGGCTTGTTCGGCCCGCCGCCGACGAAGTCGCCAACGCCACTCGTTTCGCGGAACAAATACAGAACTTGGTCGTTGAACTCGACCTCGGCCATCAGGTAGCCGGGGTACTTCTTCTTTTCCTTGACGACGCGCTTTTCCTTCGTGACCTTCTCGCCGTTCTCGTTTTTCTTAGTCGTCTTCTTGACCTCGGTCACGCGCTCGACGGGGATGATGATTTGCGCGATAAACTCTTCGAGGCCTTCGACCTTGACGTTCCGTTCGAGGCGTGCCTTGATCGACTCTTCTTGCCCGCTGGCCACCTTGACGACATACCAACGCTTCTTGCTCTCGATCACCGGTACCGGTTCGGCCTCAACCGGCTCGGGAACGCGAACCGGTTCCGCGCTCTCGACGGCGGCCGGTTCCGGTGGGTCTTCCACCGCCGTGGCTGCGTCCGTCATCGGTTCGGAATCGGTTGTCACGTCGTCGTCGGTCGTCATGTCTAACTCGGAATGGGGACTAGACCTTGTGCCTACGCTACTTACCACGTGCTCGACTGAGTCGGGTCTTTTGCCTGTTTCGCTTTGTTTGGGTCCGGTTTCGGTAACACCTTAACCACGTCGGCGAGTAACCAGCCCCAGAACAAGTCGATCACGAGGAGGAACCCCGTCAGTAAGATCGTCGTGACGAGCACGACGATCGTGTCTTGGATCAATCGTTTGCGCGACGACCACGACACCTTGTTAATTTCCGCTTCGGTCGCAATGAGGAAGTCGGCGAACGTCGGGATGTTCACGGCCCGCCAGGCGAGCCAGATGACGGCAGCGGCGAGCAACATCGGCACCGCGTATTGCTTGTTGGAAAGCACCGTGAGCTTGCTGAGGCCGAACGGCATCGCGTAAGCCAGATCGCCAGTGCCGATCGTGTTGTGGCTCATCATCGACCAAACGCCGCTGAGGCCGACCAACAGCAGGCCGCCGATCGTGTATTGGCGAATGCGTCGGCCTTGGGTTTTCTTATAGC
This sequence comes from Limnoglobus sp., assembly GCA_043757025.1. Lineage (GTDB taxonomy): Bacteria > Planctomycetota > Planctomycetia > Gemmatales > Gemmataceae > Limnoglobus. Next base: position 43,120 of record JAYVQG010000110.1, on the reverse strand, counting down.
CAACCGCGTGGAACCAGCCGTGTTCTTCGAGTGTGTGCATCGTTCCGATGCCGCGCGGGCTGGTAAGAAACCAGAACGATCCGTAAACGAGTGCCGCCCCGACCACCGCACCGGGGATATCGCCGAAGCTGAGGCCGACCGCACGTGTGATGAAGAAGGTGGCGATGACGCACGAAATCACGAGGAAAATTCCGCCGCGAAGACCCTTCGGTGGATTCGCGCCGCCGAGTTGCGAGCCGACGTAGACCAATCCGGCGATGGCCGCGATCTGGACCGCGATTTGCAAGAACGACGATAAGAACGTTGCCGACTTCCCGCTGGGCAGTAGCTCGCTCAGCAATCGTGGCACGCCGTAACCTGCGAGGATCACCCCACCGATGAGGAATGCGGCACCGGCGACGCTGGCGAGCAGCAATCGCGTATTCGGGTTCGTGGCGGTCGATACCGGACTATTGGGTTGGACGGCAGTAGCCATTTCCATCCTTACTTGGCTGACGGGCGTTGATAATGTTAGCAGGCTTTGCGTTCGAACCACTTGGCAGAGGCGGGAGCAGGTGCGGAAGGACTCGAACCTTCAACCTGCGGTTTTGGAAACCGCTGCTCTACCAATTGAGCTACGCACCTAAAACCGAGTCGGCCATCGGACCGACACGCGACTAACGGACGACAGCGAGCCACTCGCTCGCTGTCGGACCGCATTTACTTCTTACTTCTTCGCTGGCGGTGCGCCCTTGACGGGTGCGGCACCCTTCACGGGGATCGGCTCGGCGAGAATCTTGGTGACCACGCCCGAACCGACCGTACGACCGCCTTCGCGGATCGCGAAGCGGAGGCCTTCGTCCATAGCGACGGGCATCCCTTCCATCAGTTCGATGACGACCCGGACGTTGTCGCCAGGCATACACATTTCAACGCCTTCGGGGAGCGTGATGCTACCCGTCACGTCGGTCGTGCGGAAGTAGAACTGTGGCTTGTAACCGCTGAAGAACGGCGTGTGACGACCGCCTTCGTCCTTCGAGAGAACGTAAATGTTCCCTTCGAACCGCGTGTGCGGGGTGATACTGCCTGGCTTGGCCAGCACCTGACCGCGTTCGATACCGTCTTTGTCGATACCGCGAAGCAGCACGCCGACGTTGTCGCCTGCAATCGCACGGTCCAGAGTCTTCTGGAACATTTCGATGCCGGTGAGGACCGTCTTCGTCACTTCTTTACGCAGTCCGAGAATTTCGACTTCGTCGCCGACCTTCGCCGTACCGCGTTCGACGCGACCGGTTGCCACGGTGCCGCGACCCTTAATGCTGAACACGTCTTCGATGGCCATCAGGAATGGCTTGTCTTCTTCGCGCTTCGGCTCGGGGATGTACGTGTCGAGCGCGTTCATCAGCTCGTCGATCGACTTCGAGCCGGGTCCGTCGGTCTTCGGGTTTTCGAGCGCATCCTTCGACTGACCGCGAATGATCGGGATCTCGTCGCCGGGGAATTCGTACTTCGTAAGAAGTTCGCGGACTTCGAGTTCGACCAGTTCCAGCAGTTCTGGGTCGTCGACCGTGTCGCACTTGTTCAAGTACACCACGACGCGCGGCACGCCGACCTGACGGGCGAGCAGAATGTGCTCGCGGGTCTGAGGCATCGGACCGTCGTTAGCGGCTACGACGAGGATCGCCCCGTCCATCTGGGCCGCGCCGGTGATCATGTTCTTGATATAATCGGCGTGCCCTGGGCAGTCGATGTGGGCGTAGTGGCGAGCTTCGGTTTCGTACTCGACGTGCGAAACGGCAATCGTCACGGTCTTATTCGCATCGCGAACGATGCCACCCTTAGCGATCGTCGAATAATCCTTGAATTCTTTCAGCTTGTTCTTGAACGCTTGGCGTGCCAAGATCGCCGCCGTGGTCGTCGTTTTGCCGTGGTCGATGTGACCGATGGTGCCGACGTTCACGTGTGGTTTGTTGCGTTCGAAAATACCCTTCGCCATCGCTCCTCCGCTGGGTCTACCAGTTGGTGTTTGATCTCGGATGCCGATCGACCGACAACGGGCGGTGACCGATTTCCATACCCCATCTCATCATCGAAAAAACTGTTTCCGACACAGTTCCGCCGGGCCTTCCGGCGATCCGGTCGTCATCGAGAGCTGCTGATGGGAATCGAACCCATGACCTCTTCCTTACCAAGGAAGTGCTCTACCAGCTGAGCTACAGCAGCATCAAATTCCCCACAACCGACATCTTATCGGTAGTGACAGGAATACGACCGCAACGCGGTTTCGGCCAGAGCGGGAGACGGGAATCGAACCCGCAACATCTTGCTTGGAAGGCAAGTGCTCTACCGTTGAGCTACTCCCGCAGTTCCAATTCGGAATTCGGAACGGGAGTACGGAATTCAAGATGGAGATGCCAGTATCTCTGCTTCAAACTCCGCATTCCACATTCCCAATTCCACATTTCCAAAGAAGACTGGGTAGAGAGGGATTCGAACCCCCGAACTCCGAAGAGGCCAGATTTACAGTCTGGTGCAATTGACCACTCTGCCATCTACCCGAATATCGTCCCGAAAGCCAGCGGTGGGAGTTGAACCCACGACCTACGGTTTACAAAACCGTTGCTCTACCACTGAGCTACGCAGGCAGTAATGCTAACGTAGGAACATAAGGTTTATGCGTCTTGTCGAATCGATTCAAGTCGAAAATTTCGCACGCGTCATCATTCGGTGCGAATCGCAAGTTACGACTCTATTTGAAAGAGTCCGCGAGCCGCGTCTGGGTTCGCGTCGGTTACGGCAAAAGCTTCCACTTCCGCAGTTGGGCTTTCACGTCTTCGGTCCACGGGTAGGCAATCGGCCGTTCGGGCGTCGATGCTTCGACGCCGGGCGAACGCGGCAAACCAGCGACGCGAAACGTCGTTCCGTCCTTTATTAGAAGGAAAAGATAGTCGCCTGCGGCCAGATCGCGCGAGCCGTTTACCGCCAGCGGCGTCACGCATTTGTCGACCCGCTCGATGGTGATTACGCCTTGAATTTTATCTGCATCTAACGAACGGAATACCTCTCGAATTTGCACTTTCGGGTCGGCGCGTCCCGAGGCATCCAACGTCACGGTGCCGACCACGACGTGCGTAGCTGCTGTCAGTTGCGCCGAAGAAACAATTTGCACCGTGCCCTTCTGCCCGACCGCGACCCCGAGCCACGCGAGCCAGCCGAAAAACAAAACGGCTGCAATAACCAAGCGGATTCGTGCGAAACTCATCGTTCGGTCTTTCGCGAAGGATAGGCATCGGCCGTCAGCTGATAGCCTTCGGTGAGCGCGTGCGGCAAATCGAAAACATCCCGGAAATCGTTCGGGTCATCGCGTTCGGATCGGCTCAATTTCTCCGACCCGATCAGCAGAAACACCATCTCGCCGAAATCGCCAGTCGTGTGGATGCCCCACTGTTGAAACACTAGCGGGGCCATCATGCCAAACTGCTTGATGGCAAATTCGCAGGCTCCGCGCAGAAGCTCGACGCCATCGACGTGCCGATCTTCGTCGCGTTCGTTGCCCTCGCGATTTTTCGCTTCTTTGCGACCGAGGCGATCTTGCGTGTACGTCACCGAATCGCAGACGAATTCGTAGGCTTCGCAGGCGAAACGCGGATCGTTCCGGTATAGTTCTAAAATTTTCGGGTCCAAAGTCGCTCCCTCGCGGCAATCGTTCGACTCCACCGTTTTACAACCGCGTCAACACTTCGCTAACGGAAACGGGCAATCGGCGTCCATCTTCAAACTCGACGAGTAACCGTTTCGCTAAAATTTCGTGCGCCAACACGCGGCCCTGACCCTTCGCCGTCACGACTCGCGAACCCACGGGGGGCAGTTCTTTTTGATGTTCCTCATAAACATCTTGTTCGTACCGCAGGCAGCATTTCAGTCGTCCGCAACGTCCTGTAATTTTATTCGGATCGATGTTCCCACGTTGGAGTTTCGCCATCCGCATACTCACCGCCGGCATCACCGCGAGGTGCGTGTTGCAGCAAACGGGTTTGCCGCAGTCGCCGTAATCGGCGAGGATTTTTGCCTCGTCGCGGGGGCCGATTTGCCGCAGTTCGATCCGCGCATGAAACTCGCGTGCCATGCTTTTAACCAACTCGCGGAAATCGACGCGATCCTCGGCGAGGAAGTAGAAAATCGCACGCTCGCCGCCGAATAATCGCTCGATGTCGACGATCTGCATCGCGAGTTTGTGCTGAATAATCAGCTTTTCCGCGATTTCAAAATCGTTGTCGCGTTCCAACTCGATCGTTTTCAGTTTCTTACGATCGACATCGTTCACCGCTCGCAGAATCTCGCCGCGGATCGGGTCTTTCAGTGCGGCCACGATCTCCGCAGTGGCGGGGCAGAGGATCTCTCCGACTTCGGTTCCGCGTTCGCTGTGAACGATCACGCGATCCGCACGCCGGAAATCGACGGCGGCTCCGAATTCACCGATCCGGCGCATTGTGCCGTGTCGCACCAGATAACGGAGCGAGGAAGTTTCGTTCATGGGTGGGGAGGCACCGCACGGAGTTCGGGGATGTTCGCCAATCGCGGTTTATAGATGCAACTCGACAACGTCACCGTTTTTTACCACGTGCTCGCGTCCGACAGTCTGCCCGTCGAACGCGGCACTGCCCCAGACGCGAGCGGTTTTGACGCCATCCTCGAAATCGTTATGGACGTACCCTGCAAACTCGCTGACGGTCGAACCGTGTGGGCAGGTGAACGGCGAACTCATATCGGGCGGTTTTCCAGGCTGTTTCGTGTAAACCCGCATGACGCCGAGCAGTTCGAAGATCGCCTTGCGAAGCGGCTCGAGGCCGTCGCCGGTCTCGCCCGAAACGGTCAGAATTGGGAACTGCGTGCCGAGCGTTTCCTTCGCAATTTCCAGGCGAATATCGGCCGCTTCGTCGTCGCTTTTATTCGCGACGAGCAACGTATTTAACTGGTAAATTGTCGGGTCGTCTTCGTTGGCAAGGCCATTGATGAGTACGCGGCGCGCCAGTTTCAGCCGTTCGATCGTCGCGACCGTGGCCGCAGGGCCGTCGTCGTCGGAAAGGTCGAGGAACAGCACGGCGGCATCGGCGGCACGGGTCACATCGGTGATGAACGGCTCGTACGCATCGGTCGTAATCGGCGGCAGGTCGATCAATTGCACGCGGACATCTTCGTAATCCATCATCCCCGGAATCGGCTCGCGGGTCGTGAACGGATACGGCGCAACGGTCGGGTTCGCCTTCGTCAATTTCGACAACAACCGCGATTTCCCCGCGTTCGGCGGCCCCAGAAACACCACCTGCCCCGCACCCTGCGGCGCGATCTTGAACGTGCCCGGCGCAGATTTCTTCGGCCCGTTCTTCTCTTGTTCGACTTGGTCCGTCAACTCGCTGATCTTCGTTTTCAGCAGCGCCTGAACCTTCTCGCTCGCCTTATGCTTGGGCAGGATCACCCACATTTCCCGCAACGCCACGAGCTTTTCTTCGGGTGTACGGCCCTTCTGATAACGCGCTTCGGCATCGTGGTAATGCGGCGGGAGATTGACGGCCATGTGAGTTCTCGATGTCGGAAGTTCTGGGCAGTTCAGACGTTTTAGCACTAACAACAATCTTCTAACAACTAATAACTACTGATCTTGAAACGAAAATCGTTGGCAGTTGTCAGTGGATCGTTGTGAGTTAAGAATACGCATTCTCCGTCAGGTCGACGTTTTCGAGTTGTGGGAACCAGGGAGCGGTTTGCAGTTCGCGAATGGCTTCGGCGTCGAGTGAGTTGCGACGCAGGTTGAGGTGCCGCAATCGCGTCAGGAATGGCGACGTCACGAGTTGCCGTACGCCCTCGGCTTCGATGTGATTGCCCCAAAGGTTCAGGCTTTCGATGCGGCTGAGGTGCGGGCAATTCGCGAGTTCACTCATGAACGGCGCGATCGCCACGATGCGGAGTTCTCGCAATGGCGTGAACCGCAACAGTTCCGCGCCGCGGCTGATGAAGCAGCGCCCCGCCAACGACATGCCTTCGGCGAAGCCGTTGCGAAAGATCAAGTCGCGCGCTTCCCACGACGCGAATGGCAACGATGCACATGCGGGAACGATGGTGTCTACCTCGCCCTCCAATTGCAGCTGAATGAACGCACCGCGTTCGCCGCCGATGTAGTTTGCGTACGCACGTCTCGGTTCCACCGCGTCGATGTTCTCGAGTATCGCATCGAGCAGTTCGCGTTCTTTTCCCGTCACTTGTGGCAAGGGCGAAGCGGATAGGTTTTGCACGTCCCGCAGGCGTGGCGCGCGGTACGAAGGTGCCCACGCCATCCGGTTGAGATCGCCTTCGGTGGCGATCCCCGGCAGCCGACGAGCGAACGGGTTGGCGTTGTGTGGCGGTGGCATGTATCTTGACGGAAACTAACGCTTCGCCACCGTTCCCGTCAATCGGACATTCACCCATGACCGCACTGTTCGACCAGATTCAGGACGCAGCCGCATTCATTCGCACGAAGTGGCAAGGCACGCCGCTGGTGGGCATCATCCTCGGAACGGGCCTCGGCAAACTCGTCGAAGACATCGAAGCCGAAGTGACGTTGCCATACCAGGACATCCCGCACTTCCCGCGCTCGACCGCCCCTTCGCACAAAGGGCAACTCGTCTGCGGAACGCTCGCCGGCAAGCCCGTCATGGCGATGGAAGGCCGATTCCATTTCTACGAAGGCTACCGATTGCAACAGATTACTTTCCCCGTACGCGTGATGAAAGCGCTCGGTTGCGAAGTGCTGATCGCGTCGAATGCCTGTGGCGGCATGAACCCGCAATACGAGAAGGGCGATCTGATGTTGATCGAAGATCACATCAACCTGATCGGCGATAATCCGCTGATCGGCCCGAACGACGACCGCCTCGGCGAACGCTTCCCCGACATGTGCAACGCCTACGACCGCGAGTTGCTCAAACTCGCACGCCGCGTCGCACTCGAAGAGAAAATCCCCTGCCAGCAAGGCGTCTACGTCGCCGTGTCGGGGCCGAACCTGGAAACGAAGGCCGAGTATCGCTTCTTGCGGACGATCGGTGCGGACGTCGTCGGCATGTCCACGGTGCCCGAAGTCATCGTCGGCGTGCATTCCAAAATGCGCTGCATGGGGATCTCCGTCGTCACCGATATGTGCCTCGCCGATGCACTACAACCGGTGAGTCTGCCAGAGATCATCCACGTCGCCAACGAAGCGGAAAAGAAGCTGCGCGTATTGGTGCGGAAGGTCGTTGCGGAGTTGTGAACTGGTAACAGCGGGTCGTCTTCATTGATTCCACCCGCTACCCACCCACCCATCCCTGGAATCACGCCCGATTTCGGAATCAACCTAACACACCAACGACTTACGTCCGATTTCGGTCGTCTGCAAATACGCTGGAATCAAAGTTTCGGTGGTTCTTAACTTTACGGCAAAACGGCAACCTGATTTTGAACCGTGCCGAATTGTGTACTACCTTCATATCAACTGCACCAATTTCACTTTTTGAGGGGCGATCATGAATGGGACGACGATTGCGGGCATTGTCGTGATGTTTTTCGGCGGGCTGCTGATGAGCGACTATAAGAGCTTTGGGATGGCGAGTCCGGCGGGCGGCATTATCGTCGGCGGAGCGGGGTTCTTCCTGGCGTGTTTCGGCTACTTCTCGAGTACGGACGACCAGAGCAATCGCGGTTCCGGTCAACGAGTACGGGATAACTCGATCTAATCTTTGGTCTGTAGTTTTTGAATGAGATCCATAATGCGTGGGCGATCCGTGGCGTCTTTACTGGGATAGGCGTAAACGAGCGTGGCGTTGCGGTCGAGTGCGAAATCGCCGCCGAGCTGAAAGACATCTTCGGTGTGCGTGAGCTTGCGAATACGTTCGCCGCGAAACAGCAATTTGATGAAGTTAAACAGAATGCGTGGCCGCAAGAAGTGCCAGACACTGACGCGACCGAGGCCGAACGCCTTGTACGAGGCACGATCCGGGTCGGCCACGATTGGGAACGGTTGCGGATCGCTTTTCAGGAACATCTGTAGCACCGCCGGCGGTGCCTGCACGATGCCGAAGACTGCGATACCGGCCGCCTGGAATGCGGGATAGTTACGGGCCACCTCGCCGAGGTGGGCAACGCACGGCATTCAGGCCAAGTGCCGCATCATGAGGATCAGCGTGCGATCCGCCGTGAGGAGTTCCGAGAGCACAACAGCCGTACCATCGGGTTTCAGGAACGTCAGATTCGGGAAGGTGTCGCCAGTTTTCATCTCAGTATTCTACGCAACTGCCGCACGGTCTCGTTCAAAAATCCCCACGCGAAGCCGAAGTGGATGCCGACGAAAACGAGCGGCACGCGGGCCACAACCGCAAGCGGTTGACCCAAACCGAGCACGATCGAACCGCCCACAATCACACTGCCATACAGCAGAATCGACGCAAAATACGCCCAGCCCACGTACGGCACAAACGCACTGACGATACCACCCACGACGAGCCAGACCGCCCACAACGGCGGTACGAGTGCGGGCAAGGAAAGCGACGCCGGGTGCTTTGCCGCCAGCCGTCCGCGACCCGAACCGTAGCGGCCGAGTTGGACGAACAACCGCGAAAATGTCGTGCGCGGATCGTAGACGATCTTCAGCTTCGGCGAGAAAAAGCAGGTCAGCCCAACGGCATCGACGCGGTGATTGAACTCGACATCTTCGCAGGCATCGAACTGCTCGTCGAACAGCCCCACCGTTTCAAACACGCTTCGCCGATAGGCTACTGCCGTGCTTTGCGGTCGCACGAACTTCGCCTCGTCGGAGAAAATATCGGACTCCGGATTGTGGCCCAAACGGCTCGAACGCGCGATCGAAACGGCTTCCTGGAACCGCGTCGGGTTCGGTGCATCGAGCGGTTGCGGCCTGCCAAGGCAATCGGCACCGCTTTCCATGAAAGCCTGCGCGAGATTGTGCAAGTAATTGCGATCCGGAATATGGCAATGCCCATCGACGATGACCGCGACTTCGCCCGTCATGTGATAGATGCCGAGGTTCCGCCCCGCACTCGACACTCGCCGCGGATTGTAAGTGAGATGCAAGTTCGCAAATTCGCCCTGAAGTCGTCGCACGATTGGCACGGTTTCGTCGTCGCTACAACCATCGGCAACGATGACTTCGTATCGATCGCGCGGGTAATCTTGTTCGAATAGCGAGCGCAATGTGCGCTCGATCGAACGCGCTTCGTTCCGCACGGGAACGATCACGGTGACGGTCGGCATCCTTGACCTCCGGAGAAGCGAATCGCGAGTTATCGCCGTCGATACAGCTTCCGTAAACCGAGCACTTTTAGCACAGTACACAGCAAGATCGAGAGATCTTGCATCGGGCTGGCGTGGCGAATGTAGTAGCGATCGTAGGCGAGTTTGAGCCGCACGCACTCGATCGTTTCATCGGGCGATAGGTGAATTTGGGCGTACCCCGTGATGCCGGGCTTAACTTCGAGGCGACGGTCGTAGCCGTGGATTTCTTTGCGAAGGTTTGCGGCAATTTCAGGTCGTTCGGGTCGCGGGCCGACGAGCGACATCTCGCCATTGAGCACGTTCCAAAGTTGCGGAAGCTCGTCGATGTGCAACGCGCGTAAAACAACGCCGAGCCGCGTGATGCGGGTGTCGCCGGGCGTCGACCATTGCGGTTTGCCGTCCTTTTCGGCATCGATGCGCATCGTGCGAATCTTATAGATCGTGAACGGCTTACCAAACTGCCCCATGCGTATCTGCGAGTACATTCCGGGGCCGCGCGAGGTCAACCTCGTGAGTAACATCGCGAGCCACATGACGGGTAAGCATGGCACCATCAACACGATGGCGGCGGTGAAGTCGAACGCCGTTTTCCAGCGCTCGCCCGCAATCGCACTCGTCGGATTCGGTACGGTCTCGATAGCGACTGCCTTCACCACAAGCGTGGTAGAAGTGAATCGATTTCCCGTTTTCGTTAAGTTCATCTCGGAAGGTATCCTACCTAGGGGTTCATCAGGGTGTTACTGTCGATCCATTTGCGAATGCCTCGGCGTATTGGGCGAACGCATCTCGCACGAAACGGCGAATCGGTTCCGCGTCTTCCACACGGTCGCCGGTCGGCGATTCCGCCAATGCGGTGACGATATACAGTTTGTAAAGTTCAGTCGCCTTCATGTACTGGAACCGCGCATAATCCGGTGCGTCCCAGGTACCGTCGGCCGTCCACGCCCAACGCACGCGCAGCCGTTCGACTTCGGTGGCCTTGCGCTTCTCGAAATCGGCGACGAAGAACATCGCCGTCTTCCCATCGGGCATCGCGACCTTTTCCCGTTTCGGGCCGAAGGTCATTTTGTAGCCGCTCGCGGTGTAGCAAACGTCGGGCGTGTGCGTCGAGACCGCACCGGGCACCCCGGATATGACGGAAAGCACCGCCAAAACGTTTTGCGACGACGAAAAATATTGCCGCGAGGTGGCAATGCTTCGCTCTTTCAGTGGCACGTCGTGCGGCACATCACTCACTTCGACATCGCCGAATTTTACCGCCACTGCGTGCATTCGCTCGGTTCTTGCCACATCGGGCGCGAACACCGACCAACGCTGCGTGATCGCGCCGTGAACGGCCGCCCCCGCCAACACGAAGCCGAACGCGAGCCAAATCGGCAAAGATCGTTTCAAGGTAGTCATCCTTAACACAAGGCTTCCTGGGGGGTCGCACCGAGATACACGATCCCGGAGAACGGGATTTCCATCGTTGCGATTCGCTCGCTGGCTTTCTTCACCATCGGCAATCGCGTTTCGCGGTTGAGCGTACACAGCAGCACGACATCGCAACGCCGCGACACTTCCACCGCTTCCGCCGCCGTCAGCAACGAGTGCCCGTGCAGAATCACGCAGTCGAACGGTTCTTTGAGCCGATTGAGTAGCGATTCGAGCCGCCCGCCACACGCCGCCATTCGGGCCGATTCGGACCATTGCCCGGCGGAAACGAAGTGCAAGCCGCTCGGCAGTGCGTGGATCGTATTGCGGAAATCGGCCTCGCCACGCAGGAGTTCGCACACCCCGACGCCGTTGGGCACATTCGCCAGTGGGTGCATCGTCGGTTTGCGTAAATCGAAATCGACGAGCAAGGTTTTGAAGCCACCCTGTGCCAAGCTGTTCGCCAAGTGGAACGCGGTGAACGCCTTGCCTTCATCGCCAATCGGGCTGGTCACCGATACGACGGTCGCGCCCCGCGATAGCCACGTTTGCGTGACGTACGCCCGGAGTTTATCGATCGCTTCGAGCATGTCGGTCCGCTTTGCCGAATCGCGGTTTGCATCGAGTTGCCACGGAATCACGCCGACAACGGGCATCGGTGCGGTACTGCGAAAGTCGGCGACACCGCAGAGTTTCTGCACTTTCGTCTCGTATGCAATCGCGCCGAAGGCGATCAGCGCGAAGCCGAACATCCCCGCGAACGCACTGCCGAGGATCTGCTTGCGAGTGTCTCGCTGCATCGGCGTCGACGCCGTTTGCAAGATACTCACGCGCTTCGGCGAACTGATGTCCAACCGCAACGTCGCCGCGTGGCCGGCGATCGAACGGAAGATGTTATCTTCGGCTTCGACCAAACTCGCATCGGTGTTAATCAGCGGCTTTTTCTCGTCTTCGTGCCGCTTCTCTTCGGCTTTGACTTGCGTCAGCGCGACGGGGTCGGGCGGCAGTTTCGCCATCTCTTGTTCGGCTTCCACGAGCCGCTTCTGATCCTTCGCGAAGCGAGTTTCGAGTTCGCCCAGTTTCCGTATCGCGTCCTCGTACTGCCCGCCGTAGTCGCCCGCTTTGCCCTGCCGCTTCGCGAGTTCCTTCTCGTACGCCTTCTTGATTCGCGTCTGCTTCAGTTGCTCGGCCATCTTGTCGGCTTCTGCGAGCGATGCGAGAATCGTCGGCGCATCGGGGTTCTGATAGGTATTGCGATCCTTGTTGTACTTTCGGCGAAACGCCCCTTCGCGCGTCGCCAGGAATTGCACCTCGGGGTCGCGGTCGACTTCGTCGAGAATTTCCTTCGATGGCGCACCCGTCGTCAGCGATTGCATCTGTTTTTCGAGTGCTTCGACTCGCGATTTTTGCGACGCGATCGATAGCGGCATGTCGTGCGCTTGTTCCTGGAGAAGCATTACGCGCTTCACCAACTCGCCGACGAACAACTTGCGAATCGACTCGGGCAAAGCCGCAGGCGGTATCGCTATCGCCGGTTGGCCGAGCGCTGGGAACGGACGCGGTTCGGCGGGCACCACCGCACCCACGGGCAGTAGCGCATCGAGCGCCTTGCCGGATTTCTGGTTCAAAGTGCCTTGCAATTTCAACAGCGTCGTCTCGACCACCAACAGGAAATCTTGTCGCTCCTTGATCTCCTTTTCGATGACTTCTTCCATGTAAGCGAGTTGCACCGCGTTGACGATCTTGCGGATGTCCTCCGCATTGTGCCCCTTCATCGTCAGTCGAATGATTTCCGAACCTTCTTGGAACGAGACGACCAATTCGTCGTCGAGAAACTGAAACGGGTTCTTCTGTTCCTTGATCGTCGCCAGGTCGCTGATCCGCGAGCCATCGACGATCGTGCTCAGCGCTTTGTTGAGCACGAATTCGTTCTTGATGAGTTGCGAATTCGTCTTCAGGTACGTGGTAAAGTCGGTACGCGATCGTTGCGGGTCTTTCGAGTTCGACACGCTGAACGGCGACGATGCGACGCGGAGCAGTGCGTACGATTCGTACTTCGACGGCAATATCGTCCACGCCAAATACGCCATCGGTGCGGCAATCAACGCCCCGCAGAATAACACCATCAGCCAGTATAAACGCAGCCACGCGAGGATGCGATAACCGTTGCCGCCATCGCTGTCGATCTTCGGCGACATGCGTACCGCCGCACGCGGTGTTCCCGCCGGTCGAGATGCCCCCGTACCGGGCGCGATTGCCAAATTCGTTGTGCTCATCGTTGGGTTCCTTCCCATTTCCGCACGCCGAATCATTCGGCGCGAATCACCAGCCGCTTCAGTACCCACAGTTCCAAACCGAGTAACGCCAACCCGACGGGCATCATCAGCCAGCCGAAGAAATCGTGCAGAAAATGCGTCGTTTCCTTGTCGTGGAACATCGTCAACCCGATACCCGTTGCCACGATCCGCAGCACGTTCGCCAATAGGGAAATCGGGATGATCCCGAGCAAGACCATGAGCTTCTCGAACGTCGTTCGCCCCGCCATCAGCACCGCCCCGAACGAAAATGCGGCAAACGTCATGAGCATTTTGAGGCCGCTACACGCATCGACGACGCCGAGCTTAATTTCGTCGATCAGGATCAGATTTCCTTCGGCAATCGCTGGCAGCCCGCAGGTTTGCAGCAGGAACGTACTCGCCCACGTCGCCGCCGTTTTGAGCGGCCCGCCAACGTTTCGTTCGAGTTCGTAGGGCAACGGGATCATGAAAATGAGGAACAGGATCGCAGGCCCCGTCAGCGCGAACCAACGTCGCCCGCCGAGAACCAGTACCGCACCGGCTGCGGCAATCAGCATTGAAATCGCATCGAGTTGGTGAAACAGTAAGCCACCGGCCAGTGTGCGCATCAGCAGCGCCACGGCCAGCACTACGCCGCCCACGATCGGCATCGGGGTGACCGTCGCCGCCCGCAACGCTTCGCGGTTGCGATAGATCAAGAACGCCGAGAACACCGGCACGAGGAAGCCGTGCGAGTATTGCGGGTCGCCGACCCACTTCTCGTACATGAATGTCAGCGTCGGCCAGTACGCCCAAGCCAGAGCGACGGCCAACGCGACGAACGATCGAAAGTATCCGAGTGATTGCAACATCGCCCGATTGTGAACGGAAACGAATCGCGAGTGCAATAGCAATTGAAAGCAGGTTCGGCTCACCCCTACAGTGTCGTATCAATCGGTCAGTTTTGCCAGTGGGAACGAGCCTAACACCGAGAGCGTGTCGCAGATGTCTTCCAACAGTGCGAGGGCTTTCTTGATCTTCGGGTCTTCGCGGTGGCCTTTGAAATCGACGAAGAAGACGTATTCGCCTTTCGCGTCGCGATACGGGAACGACTCGATCCAGGTGAGGTTGATCTTGTTGCCTTTGAAGATTTGCAAGACGTCAGAGAGTGCGCAAAACACAGTATTAATTAATACGTCAGCGAATACAAAATCATTGAAATTAAAGAATACTACTTGCTCCGACAACTTCATCCAGAGAATCGAACAACCCACTTACGGAATGTTTTGCAGGTGCATCTGGAATTGTGGAACGATAATTCGTAATTAATGCCTCCAACATAGGATGTCGCAAATCTTCGCTTGGCCCTACGTGATAGAAGTGTTCTTTAGTATTAATCGTGTATCTTGAGTCAAGCCATTCTCTTTCAACGATTGGATTCGTCCGAAACTCATTCTTGAACCATGTGGAAAGCACAAATGAACAAGGCAACTTTTTGAGTAAAACAGCAAGTTCCCGTTCGTCAACTTCCGACCATGAGTTGTAATAATCGGTATGTCGTCCCGCATAGGGTGGATCAACATATACTACATCATTCTCTCGTGCTTCACCTAATGCAACTTGGAAGGAGTTAGTACGAAATATCCAATCGTGATCTTTTAAAAGCGAAACGCATGTCTTTAATTGATTCATGATTTTTGTAACATATGCTTGTGCAAATCTTGTAGGCTTACGACAAAATGGTACATTAAACCCACCCTTTCGATTAAACCTCATGACTCCGTTGAAGCAGGATCGGTTCAAGAATAAAAAGGCGAGTGAGCTACCGCTCCGGTTAAATTCTTCTCGCACTTCGTAATAATGGCCCTCTCCCTTTATTTTTAGGAGTTCGCCGTTTTCTCGCAGAAAATCGTAAACCATTCCAGGTGTCACAGAACCGCTCTGTAGGTCGGTGTAAAACCGAACAATGTGTTTATTTGTATCGGATACGAGAGCACGAACTGGTCTAATATTAAACAATACTGCACACGATCCACAGAATGGCTCAATCCATCTTCCTTCGATCAGTTTAGGGACAACTGCACGTATTGCTGGGATTAATTTAGTCTTGATTCCTTGGCATTTGATAGGCGGCACGGTAGGTGGTTTCATTCCTCAACCTCCTGTTGGTTGTCGTCTGATAGTTCCAAGATTTCCTTTTTGTGTTCTTGCAGAATGTCGATTCCACGTACTTTGTATTTGAGGTAGCTTTGAAGATTTGTATATGGCCGGGGAATTGATATGGCTTGAGCCATATCTTTAGTCAAGTAGAACATCCAGTAGTCGTCGTAAACTTCTTCACTTAGTGTTGAAAACGATCCTTTACCATTAATCAGATCGTCAATCTTTTTGACCGAACCAATATTTTTTGTATTCCCACTTCCTGGGCTTGCCGAAGCTATACGATATTTGGGCTGTGCAAAGAAAATGAAATTCTTGATGACCGAAGGAATTTTCTCCAAGTCTGCGATGCTAAAAATTTGCCGTTCGTCTATCCCTTCATTGACCTGCGAATAGATCACGCCGATAACAATGTGTGCGGAGTAACTTCCATAGGGATACAGAATGTTCTTCTTACTTGTTCGATTCCGGAAATATCCAGTGAACGCCCCAAGCGTCATTCCGTTAACCTTATTTTCACCTGTGCGATATGTGCTTTTTATATCCACTGCAAAACGTGTGCCGTCCGTATCATCAATGATTGTAAGGTCTGGATAAAAATTTTGCTGAGGCGAGAGTTCAATACGTAGTTTATGTTTTTCACCAAATTCGATAAACATAGGGAAAAGTAGTAACTCAAGTACCTTGGAGACAATCTTGGTGTCGACAGAAATTGTGAAAACACGTTTGTAAATGTCGATGAACCCTTTGATGATCCAGTCCCCTTCAGCAGTTGCAACTGCCTTTGCAAAAGAATCGGTATGGGCTTGCATTAATTTAAGAAACTGATCGTTTGTCATACTCGACCTTTTGTAAAGATTGCCTACTAAAATATTGTCATAATCAAAGGAAAACAAACGGATCAAGTCTGTCAAATTTCCTTGAGCTTTCAACGGACACTCAATCGGTCAGTTTTGCCAGTGGGAACGAACCGAGGACCGAGAGCGTGTCGCAGATGTCTTCCAACAGTGCGAGGGCTTTCTTGATCTTCGGGTCTTCGCGGTGGCCTTCAAAATCGACGAAGAAGACGTATTCGCCTTTCGCGTCGCGATACGGGAACGACTCGATCCAGGTGAGGTTGATCTTGTTGCCTTTGAAGATCTGCAAGACATCTGCGAGAGCACCGGGATTGTGCCGAATCTGGAACATGAGCGCGGTTTTGTCGGTGCCGGTCTTGGCGCTGTCGTTGGCTCCAATTACCGCAAAGCGCGTCTCGTTGTTCGCGTAATCCTCGATGTTACTGTAAAGGACTTCGATGCCATAACGCACGGCAGCCTGACGACTTGCGACGGCGGCGGAGTTCGGCGATGTCGTCGCGAGCCGTGCGGCGTCGGCGGTACTCGCGACCTCGTGCAACGACGCATGAGGCATGTTCTTGCTGAGCCAATTGCGACACTGCGACAGTGCTTGCGCTTTGCTGTAGATGTGCTGAATTTCGGTCTGTTTGCAGTTCGCCAAGAGGTTGTGGTGAACCATCAGCCGGACTTCGGAGCAGATTTTCACGCTCGGGTGACGGATGAACATATCGAGCGTGTCGGCGATCCGGCCATCGGTCGAATTTTCGAGCGGAACGACGCCGAGATCGACGTGTTTCCGGCTCACTTCTTCAAACACGGCGGCGATCGAGCCGACCCGCATGTAATCGACGGCTTCGCCGAAGCGTTCGAGTGCGGCGATGTGGCTGTAACTGTATTCTGGCCCGAGGAATGCGACTTTCTGCACTCGCTGGAGCGCCCGCGAACCGCTGATGAGTTCGCGGAAAATCGACTTGATCGTCACTTCCTGGAGCGGGCCTTTGCTCGATGCGAGAATGTTCGCAAAGACTTCTTCTTCGCGGGCCGCTGAGTAGACTTCGCCGCCGTGTTCGGACTTCACTTTGCCGATTTGTGCCGCTACGGAAGCGCGTTTGTTGAGAAATTCCAATATCGTCTGATCGAGTTTATCGATCTGCACGCGCAGCATTTTGAGGTTTGCAGCAGATTTTTCTGACGATCCGTTATCCGGCTTTCGCGACATGGATACGCAACTCATCTAAAGGTATCGGTGAGTATAATTCGTCACAATTTAGTCGTGCGGATGGCAACCGTCAACGAATGACCGACATTTGCCGGTAAATGTAACCCTTTTCCGTGCGGGTTGTTCGGGTGGATCGGCTGTCGAATCATCGGGGGATAGCGACGGGTGATTTGCCGAAGCGTACGCCGTGTGCCAAACTGGCAGAGAGAGTAAGGATCGACGCGGGATTCGGCACCGTTTCGCAAAATGGCCTCGACTGAATCGGTTACTACCATTGCAGTTGCGGAATATCAACGACGGCACAATGTCGTTGGCACCGCTTTTGCAGACTATGTTACGTCAAACACATGTATATGCTCGGTTCACCAGACACGAACATCAACCGAATGGCCGACCAGCCATTCTCACGGAGTGCAATCAGATGGCGGAAGAAAAAATCATCGGAATTGACCTCGGCACGACGAACTCCGTCGTCGCCGTAATGGAAGGTAACGAAGCGAAAGTCATTGCGAACCAAGAAGGTAACCGCATCACACCCAGCGTGGTTGCGTTCGCGAAAGATGGCAATCGCCTCGTCGGCGACCCGGCGAAACGACAGGCGATCACCAACCCGGCCCGCACGATCTATTCGATCAAGCGGTTCATGGGCCGACGCCATTACGAAGTCGAATCGGAAGAGAAACTCGTCCCGTACAAGATCGTCGGTGGTAAAGACGAACTCGTGAAGGTCGAAATCGACTCGAAGAACCATACACCGCCGGAAATCTCGGCGATGATCCTCCGCAAGTTGAAGGAAGCCGCCGAGGCGTACCTCGGGCACACCGTCCGCAAGGCCGTGATTACGGTGCCCGCGTACTTCAACGACGCGCAACGCCAGGCGACGATCGACGCCGCCGCAATCGCCGGTTTCGATACCGAGTGGGAAATCGAAGACCCGAAGACGGGCAAAAAGAACAAGCAGCGGATGCGGATCATCAACGAGCCAACTGCGGCTTCGTTGGCGTACGCGATGGACAAAAAGAAGGACGAGAAGATCGCGGTGTTCGACCTCGGTGGCGGTACCTTCGACGTGTCCGTTCTCGAAGTCGGCGAAGACGGCGTGTTCCAGGTTCGTTCGACCAACGGCGATACCCACCTCGGCGGCGACGACTTCGACCAAGTGTTGATCGACTTCATCGCGTCGGCGTTCCAGAAGGAAAATGGCATCGATCTGCGGAAAGACCAGATGGCGCTTCAGCGCCTGAAGGAAGCCGCCGAGCGTGCGAAGAAAGATCTGTCGCAACAGCCAAACACCGATATTAACTTGCCGTTCATCACCGCCGACGCGACGGGGCCGAAGCACCTGATGCTGTCGGTCAGCCGTTCGCAGTTTGAAGGGATGGTCGAGCATCTCATCGAGCGTTGCAAGAAGCCGGTGTTGACCGCGCTGAGCGATGCGAGCTTGAAACCGAGCCAAATCGACGAGATCGTCATGGTTGGAGGGATGACGCGGATGCCGCGGGTTCAGCAACTCGTGAAAGAGATTTTCGGCAAAGAAGGCCACCGCGGCGTGAACCCCGATGAAGTCGTGGCGATCGGTGCCGCAATCCAGGGCGCGCAGTTGTTGCTCGGCAGCAAGTCCGAATTACTGTTGCTCGACGTCACCCCATTGTCGCTGGGCATCGAGACACTCGGCGGGATCATGGACGTGATTATCTCGAAGAACACGACGATTCCGAAGAAGGAACAGAAGGTGTATTCGACCGCCGCCGACAGCCAGCCATCGGTCCTGGTGGAAGTCTATCAGGGCGAACGGCCGATGAGCCGCGACAACAAAAAGATCGGCGAGTTCCACTTGGATGGCATCGCCGCCGCCCCACGTGGTAGCCCGCAGATCGAAGTGACCTTCGACATCGACGCCAACGGCATTCTGAACGTGTCCGCGAAGGACAAAGGCACGGGCAAGGAAAACCAGATCCGCATCACGAACTCGAGCGGAATGGACAAAGACGAGATCGAGAAGATGCGTCGCGATGCCGAACTGCACGCCGACGACGACAAGGGCAAGCGGGCCGTGGCCGAGGTGAAGAACGAAGCCGAGCAGAAGATTTTCCAACTGGAAAAACTGTTCAAGGAAGCGGGCGACAAGATCACCGAAGCCGACAAAGCCCCAATCGTGAAAGCGATGGAGAAGGTGCAATCGCTCAAGGACGGCACCGACCCCGCCGCGATTCGCACGGCCATCGACGAACTCGATACCGCCTCGCAAGCGATGGCCGCGCACATGTACAAGAACACCGGCACCGCAGGCAGCCCCACGCCGAGTACGCAGGAAAAGAAGGATGGCGACGATGTCATCGACGCCGAATACGAAGTGAAGAAGTAAGAACAAAAGCCCACGGACGATCGTCCGTGGGCTTTTCTTTTCCATTTTTTGCTATCGCAACTCTCGCATCGCGGATACTCTGAGGACATTCGATTCCTCCCTCATTTTCGGGTACCGCATCCATGCCATCGTCGCGTCGCGAGTTCGGCTCGCAAATCCTCGGTTCGCTCGTCGCCTACGGCCTCATCGAAACGCTCTGGTCGCGCGACTTGCTCGCAGACAGCGTCAAACCGACCATCGGCGAATGGCTCAAAGATCTCATCGCGATGACGAACGATCTGCGGGGCCGCAAGCTGACCGACCTCGAATTTCAGACGAAAATGGAAGAGCTTTACAAACGGGTCGATCTCAAAACGCTCTCGACTTTCGTGAAACTCGACGACATCGAAAAGAAATCGAAGCTCCCCGACAACGGGGCCGCCAGCCTCGGGATCGATCTCAGCACGGTCGAGGGATTGCCCGAAGTGCGGTTCGGCCGGCAGATTTTCGGCTGCAAAAAGGGCCGCTCGATCGTGCCGCACGGCCACTCGAACATGTGTACGGGCTTCATCGTTCTGAAGGGCGAATGGCACGGCCGACACTACGACCGCGTCGAAACGCACGCCGAGCATTTCATCATCAAACCGACGATCGATCGTGCCTTCAAGGCCGGTGATCTATCGACGATTTCGGACCACAAGGACAACATCCACTGGTTCGAGGCCAAGTCCGAAACCGCGTACATCTTCAACGTCCACGTCACCGGCTACGACCCAAAAATCGACGGCAACAGCGGCCGATTGTACGTCGATCCCGACGGCGAAAAGCTGAGCGGCGGGCGAGTGAAAGCCGCAAAGATGACGTCCGCGTTGTGCCATAAGAAGTACGGTTGAAAGAAATCCACCGCTCGCCTTGAGAGTCCTAAACGTCGATGGGGCAAGCTCGCCATTGTCTGCCGATGATTTGCCAGTTGGGTTGTGCGAGTTTCTGAAGGGCTTCGGGGTAGGCTTCGCACTCGGCGGCGAATACTCGTTTTGCGAGTAACTCGGGCGTGTCACTGTCTAATACGGGCACGGCGCGTTGCACGACGATTGGCCCCGTGTCGTAGGTGTCGTCTGCGAAATGGACCGTGCAACCGCTGACTTTTGCACCGTATGCCAACACGGCTTCGTGAACGTGCTGGCCGTACATGCCTTTGCCGCCGAACGCGGGCAACAGCGACGGATGCACGTTCAACACCCGTTGGGCGTAATCCGCAGGTATGCGAATGAGATTGAGCCACCCGGCCAGACAGACGAAATCGGGGTGATATTCGCGAATGGCCGCGAAGAGGCGTTCCGAATGACCGCCGCCGGCTCGTTCGATGATCTGAACGGGAATACCGGCGCGTTGTGCGCGGGAAATGCCGAACGCAGCGGGGTTGCTGGCGATGACGCCGACGATTTCCGCGTGCAACCGGCCGTCGGCGATGCGATCGATCAGGTTTTGGAGTGTCGTCCCCCCACCGGAAATACAGACAACCAAGCGCATATTCGACCCCAAGAAGCCGCATCACCTGCCGGTATCGGCGTTCGGCTGACGCGAGAGATTGCAGTTCTTCTTTCCGACTGTCCTAGAATGGTTTATTCTGAGAGGGAGCGAACTGCACCCTGAATCTTATGGCGGCACGGATGGACGGCATTTTCCCTGAATTGACCCGACGCTTTGAAGTGAGCAAACTTCTCGGCTATCTGAATTTTTCAGACGGACGGCCCGATCCGAAGTTTCGTCGCCTCGTCGCCGACGTGTTTGGCTATCTGGGCGAATGCTCGGACCCGAATCCATGGCAAACGGTTTCCGGTTGGCTGAAAGCATCGTTGGACGAACTCGAACGCATCGGTGCGGGCGCGTTCCGCGATGTGTCGCAGGCTCGTGCCGTTCTGATTGCCGCCTGTGAATTCGTACCGATCGCCTATCGCACGCACCATGTGGACTTACTCGCCCACCAGCCCGATTCGATGCTGTACGTCGCGTTTTTCCTAACGCGAAGCATCGAAGCCGCGTTGCGGGAACGTGCCAAAAGCCCTGCGGATACTCCCGAGAAACTCGCACAAGCATCGATTTCGACGCTGAACGATTACGTCGGGTATCGCCCGATCGCACTGCTGGAAACACGCGCACAAACTGAATTTTACCCGCACGAAAAAGTCTGCCCGATCCCGATGTACTTTGCCGGGGTCGGCGTGGCACCGGGCCGCTACTCGGACCTGATCCGCGTCGCACTCGACTTGTTAATCACCACCGATGCGAACTTTCACGACGAAGCCGGTTTCGACCCGTCGCGACTCGATGAACTCGGGATCGATCCGCGTGCGGTCGATCACTTTCACCCCGTTTCCAAGCGGCCGAACCTGCTTTTCGGCGAGTGGGATCCGCACCGCATCGACAATCGCGGCAACTACCGCCGGTTCGTACTTCGGCAAACGACGCTCGATGCCCTGATGCTCTGGGTCGATGGGGGACGGGCGATTGGCCAGGCGACCGCGTCGCCGTACGCCGAACGATTATTCGAGTCGGCGGCCGTCCTCGCGGGGACGATTCTGATGGGCGCGGGCGTCTGCGGTTCGGGGCCGACGGTCTACGATTCATCGGTCACGCTGACGACGCTCGTTCAACGCATTGCCCACTATCGCGATGACTTTTACCGCAAGCTGCTCGAAAGCCTGCCCGGCCCGCACGGCGAACGGTTGCGGAATGAATCGGCGAAGCGGAAGCAGCCATTCGCGGGCGTGCGTCAGTTCCTAAACCAGTCGATCGCGATGGATCGAGCGACGCACTTGCAGGAACGGCGGCTGGCGATCTTTTTCGCGGCGATGGGATATGCGAAAGCCGCTCGCGAACGGGCCGCCAAGATCCCCGCACCGTCGGTTCGCTTCGGTTGTGCGATCCGCCTGAACCAGACTGAAGCCGAGTTTGCCGCGAAGGCGGGGCGCACCGCCGATGCCGCTCGGTTGCTCGCGGAAGCAGAAGATATGCTGCGACGCGGCATCGACTGCGGCGCGCTGATCGACCCGTGGAATATCCTCGGTTATCAGGGTTTGTTCCCGATATTCGCGGGCCGCGAAGACACCGTACGCGATCCGCGTTCGGAAGAATTGATACTGACCGTGGGCCGCCAGTTCGATCGTTATGCGCTTGCGCTGGCGTCCGGAACCGATGCCGGCGAACGCACGCACGATTCGCCGCTCGCGCTGGCGATGCGTCGCCTCGCCGATTGGTGGGATGCGTTCGCCACGCCGACTGTCACCGACATGCCGCGGGTTCTCGGTGGCGAGCGAACCGATGCCGCGATCCACGTCGCGAAGGCGCTCGCGCTTTGGAAACAAGCCCCGACGGCGGAGCACGATGTCGGGTTCTGGCGGAAACATCGCGACGGGTTCAACACGCCGGCCGCGTTCGCGCAAGTGATCGAAGCGCTGCTCGACCAGCAAGATTATAAAGGCTCGCTGTCGCTACTGATGATGTGGCTCAGTGAAGTCGATACGGTCCCGCTGCAAGATCCCTCGGCGTCGTTTCTGCGGTTGTCGTTCCGTTGGCTGAAATCGACGATTGCCGCCAGCCCGACGAACGGACCGCTCGTTCGCCGATTCTTCGAGCTGTTGGAAGCGAACGCCGACACGCTGTGGCAAGTTCCCGTTATCGGCGCGAGCGGCGGGGAATCGGAACTGGACGAAGCGGAAGATAGCGACGACGAGGAAGACGACGACGAGGCTTTCGAGTCGGCCTACGAAGGGATGATTTACCGCGATTCGGCCGACGACGGCAACGAAGGGGCGCTCGCCGAATCCGGCCCGACGAGCGTGGCCGATGATTTTCCGCTGGAATCGTCCGCGGAACGCTTCGAGACGCGGTTGCGGTTCATCGCGGCGGTCGCTCGCATGTGGCGTACGGCATCGCTGCCACAACTCTGGCACGCCGACGATACCGATGCGGTCGATGCGCTCACGGTCTGGTTGCTGACCGCGCAACAGCACCGGATGAATCTCGACGTGTTCATCGAACGGCTCCACGCGATCGAGCTTTCGGACGATGCATCGGCGCTCGAAGGCGTGATGGAATACGATCGTCGCCGGATTATGAAAGGCCACTTGCTCGATATGGCGGTCTCGACGGCGGTCGAGATGGCAGCCGCCGAACGGGCGCTATCGGCGGCGTTGTACTCGAAGCCGGAATTGAAATCGACAGATGAAGTTTTGGCGAGAGGTTGGAGCGACCTCGCGGTGCAACTCGAACAAGCGATCTTGCGCGGCGATACATCGAGTGCCCGCGAGCGGTTGATTCCGTTCATCGAAGCGTTCCGCCGCGAGCCATTGCTCGTCAATCCGCCTGCCGATGGCGGTCCGCCCGGACCTGCTTTGCGCGCGCAAACCGCGCTGCAAATGATGGAGTCGTTGCTACTCCGCTTGCCGCGATTGGGCCTGCTGCGCGAAACGTACCAACTGACGAAACTTTCGCGGGCGATGGAACGCAACGAGCCACCCGAACGGCGTCGCGTGAGCACGTTCGATCAACTCTTTCGCACGGCCGTCACGGCAACGGTCGACGCGCTGGCCGGTTCCGCCAAAGTGCGCAGCGATGGCTTGCCCGACGATGGCCCACTCCTGCCCGCGCTTCGGCAGATCGTGAATGCGTATCGCACGCTGTGGATCGAACACAGTCAATCGCTGCGGTTATCGTCGCTCGAAGCGGTCCTCGACGATAAAGACTGGCAGGACATGAAGGCGTTCATCCGCACGTATGGCGGCGATCTCTTCACCGTGCGGTTTCTGACGCTCTCGAACATTCGCGGCATCCTCTCGCAGGGCGTCGACGAATGGCTGGAACGCATGGCCGACCCGGATAACCGAGCCGACCCGATGAGCGGAACCGAACCGCTGAAGCTCGTCGTCGCGTGGCAAAACGGTGCGGTCGACAAGCCGTATACGAAGCGACTGTTAGAGATCGTGCTTCAGGCTCTGATCGAACATTACGACGAATACCGCGACTACAACACGACGACAACGCAATCGGATTACGGCGAGAATCTGTTCATCTTGCTCGATTTCCTTCGCCTCAAAGTCGTGTACGATCGTCGCGCCTGGCGAATGAAGCCGATGGTGTTCGCGCACGAGATGTTGTGTCGCCGCGGTCACGATCGCCTCGCCGTCAGTTGGCGAGACATCATGCTCGAAGATGCCGCCAAACCGGCGGACGAACTACTTGCACTACTCACCGCCCGTGAAACCGAGCACGGCATTCGCGTGCGAACGATTCGCGATCGCCTCGAAGAGCGCTTCCTGCACCCACTGCAAATCGATCGCGCCGTCGCGCGGGTCGCACCCGCACTCGCTGCTGTCCGAGACAGTGCGACGACCGAACCGGAAAATTCGCCGGTGTTCCTCAGCTTGCTCGATGCCATTCAACCGTTGGCCGCATCGCCGTCGGGCGTCGGCCTCGATGTGCCGGTCTGGCTACGCAAACTGGAGGACGAATTGCGGAAACTTCGCGGCGTTCGGTCTTCCGACGGCGACGACGAAAAGATCGAAGACCCGCTACCGACGCCGAACGTGCGCATCGACTTTATCGAACTCCAGCGACAACTCGCGATCTGGGAACGCCCCATCGACGAAGACGGCTGATCGGAACGGGATTGATTTCCGGCCCGAATTCGGCGAAGTTCTGGCATTTCGCTTTTGCACCGCGCTGCGGAAGCATCTATAGTTGTCCGAAGCAGAAGATGCGCGATGCGGTATTCTGCGATGGCTAACGAGGGCACGCCCAACGTGGATTCGACGTCGACCGAACGATTTGCGACGGCCTGCGGGGCTTACGCCCCGATGGAAGTCCTGATCGAGCAAGAAGATGGGTCGGCGGCGGCCCGTGGCATGCTCGATTACCCGTTCGCGCTGATCGGCAGTCACGAAGTGTGCGACATTCACCTCAACGCCGCCGATGTCGAACCGATTCACGCATTCTTGCAAGTCGTCGGCGGTCATGTGTTTGTGGGCGATCTGGGTAGCCGCGGTGGGATTTACTGGCCGCACGGTCGCGAAATGTACGGTTGGCTCGTACCGGAAGCACCGGTGCAGATCGGCCCGTTCCGCATCCACCTCGTCGAGGCGGTGTCGCCGCACCCCGCCGAATTCGGCCCGACGTTCCACCCGCTGGCCGCCGGACCCGACGTGCCGACGGGGCTGCCGAAGTGTACGATCGCGGTCCGCAACGGCCATGCCACGCGAACCGAGTGGGAAGTCAATCGCGTCCTGACACTCATCGGTGCCTCGCAGTCGTGCAAAATCCACCTCGTCGGCAAGGACATTGCGCCGTTCCATTGCTACCTGTTGCATTCGCCCGACGGTCTGTGGGTGGTCGACCTGACCGGGGGTCACATCCTCGTCAACGGCGAACCCGTTCGTTTAGCACGGCTGTCGGATAACGACGAACTTCAGGTCGGCGAGTTCGCGATCGAGGCGCGATACCATCAATCGCAACCTGCACCAGTTATGGCGGAAATCGACGACGGGAGGATTTCGTTCGATGTCGGGGCGTCATCGCCGCCGCTCGTTGCCGACCTTTCCGGACGCAGCGACCGATACAAACCCGCCCAGACGGAATACGACGAAAACCTCGCCAGCGAGCCGATGGCACAAGCGAATCGCTCGCCGATGACGACGGATCAGATCGAAGAAATCATCGCAACAGTGACGGGTTCATCGGGCGATCTCGGCACGTTCTTGCCGGGGGACAGCACGAACTTCGACTCGGGATTTTTGCAACAAACGCCCGACCCGACCGGCCCCGAACACATCACGGCAACTGCCCGCACACCCGTACCGCGCGTCGAATCGCCGAACCCGGCACTCGCGGCACTCCAGGCACTCGCGATGCCGACGTTCCGCCCGATGGCATTTCCGACGATTGCGGTGCCCACGGGCGATGGTGACGCATCCATCGTGCCGATGCTGAAGCAACTCGGCGAAATGCAGAACCAGATGTTCGCGCAATTCCAACAATCGCTGATGATGATGATGCAGATGTTCGGCCAAATGCACCGCGAACAAATGGGGGCGGTGCAAAGCGAACTCGGCCGCATGACCGAGCTGAATATCGAACTCCAAAAGCTTCAACTCGAGATGACCAAATCGAACGCGAAGAAGGAAGCGCCCGTCGCAGAAGCCGAAACCCCGATGGAACCCGCATCGAATTTGCCCGCACCCGACGATGTCCCCGCGATGACGGAAGAATCCGCCGAGAACCACAACTGGGTTTACGAGCGAATGAACCAACTCAACGAAGAACGCCAGTCGATCTGGCAACGCCTGTTCGGAATGCTCACGCCAAAAAGCAGCGGCGGCGGCGCGGCGTAGTCAGTTCCCCGTCAATCGCTCGTACGCTTCGCGGTACTTTGCGGCGGTCTTTTCGATGACATCTTGCGGCAAATTTGGTGGCGGGCTGGCTTTGTCCCACGTCGTCGTTTCGAGCCAGTCGCGCAGGAACTGCTTGTCGAACGACGGCGGCGAGATCCCTACTTGGTACGACTCCTTCGGCCAAAATCGCGAACTATCCGGCGTCAGCACTTCGTCGATCAGGATGATTTCGCCGTTCGGCAACGTGCCCCATTCGAGTTTCGTATCGGCGAGGATAATCCCGCGCGACTCGGCATACGTTGCGGCTCGCCGGTAAATATCGAGCGTGCGTTCCTTCAACTCGCTGGCCACGCTTTCGCCTACGATCGAAGCCATTTGCGCGAACGCGATATTTTCATCGTGCCCCGTCTCGGCTTTCGTTGCGGGTGTGAAGATCGGCTCCGGCAGGCGCTCGCTTTCGCGAAGTCCACTCGGCAAGGAGATGCCACAAACGGTGCCATGCTGGCGATATTCCTTCCACCCGGAACCGGCGAGATAACCGCGTGCGACGCACTCGATCGGTATGACTTTCGTCTTCGTCACGAGTTGCGTTCGCCCGCGAAATGTGGCCGCCTGATCGCGGAATGCCGCGGGGAAATCGGCGATGTTATCGCTGATCCAATGGTTCGGCACGTGCAGCCAGTCGAGCCAAAATTTCGACATCGCGGTGAGGATGATGCCTTTGCCGGGAATGCCGTTGGGCATCACCCAGTCGAACGCACTGATGCGGTCGGTGGCGACGAATGCGAGTGTTTCGCCGAGATCGTATATGTCGCGCACCTTCCCTTGGCGGAGCGGAAAGCCCTCGACTCGACTTTGTAGTAGCGGTGCCGGCGACATAGCATAACTCCAAGAACAGCGTTGTTGGCGTTATAGCAATCGCCCCGCTTCCTTCCCCCTCCGCGTGCCAACCGATGCAACAATATCACGCGATCCGGATCGACCCAACGCCGAGCGAAGTCGTCGCGATGTTATCGGCCGCAACCGCCGCCGCAAACGGTTTCCACGAAATGCGCTTGCTGGATGACGATGACGCGAAATGGCGCAAGTTCGCCCGCACATTGGAAAAGAGTGTGGCCGGGAGCAAAGAGTACGTTGCGGGGAAGAGGTTGCCGACGTCGCAAATCGTCGGCTCGTGGTGGACCGATCATATCGACCGTAAGCACGTCGTCGTTCGCGGTCGTCGCCTCGAAGACGAATCGGCGCACGATCTGATTCGCCGAACACGTACCGACGAACGCCCGCCACTCTGGCACTGTTACCCGGATCACCTGTTCCTCAAGCGCGAAGGGATGTCGTCGATTTGGCTCGCCGCATGTGGTTGCGGCACGGTCGGTACGCCCGAATCGCTCGGCTGGATGGGCGAAACCTGCGGCCCCTGCTACGACCAGCGCGAAGAACTCGGCCCAGACGCACTGCGACACCATCGCCCCGGAATGCTCCCCGCACAACACGGCACAATCCACGCACTCGCCTTCGACCGCGACGGCAAACGAGTCGCGGCAGTCGAAGAAGGCGGGTATGTTTCAGTGTGGGCGCTCGATGGTATACTGCCAACGATCCGCTTTCGGAAGTATGGGAATGATGCAACAAATGTCGCATTCGCTGACAACAATAGCCTGATTATTGCAGGGCCGACATCTCGAGGTTCTGCATTATCCATTGTGGATTTGACAGATGGGGACCATCCAGAAAAAATGTTGATTCGTCGCAAAATTGTTGCAATTGATAAACCAGAAGACCTCATTTCTGAACTACATGATGCACCTGCGTATCAAGGGCTGGTCTCAAGTTGCAAACCGGATCAATTTGCAGTGTCCACTGGCTCAGATATCATTCTTTCGCAGTTGACACATTTTTCAAATATCTGCAGGTTAAAATGTGTCGGAAACAGTATGATTTCGGGAAATCCCTCGCCAACTGAACGATTTGCAATCGTTTTTCATACTCGTGGCATTCAAGTCATCGACTTGCTGGAGTGGTGCTGGGTGTATGAATTCACCGCACCCGTACGGTACCAAGTGGGTTCGATGCAACAACTATGGTGTCATACCGTTTACAACGACGCAAATGGTCGTCTCATCGGCTTCATCGGCCATATAATTTACAACAATGTCTGTGATTCTATGGCAGGTGTTAGTGTCACCAACGCTGCATTCCGTGCCATCGGTAACCAGTCGAATGAAATTACGGCCATCGCGTTGTCGCGGGATCGCAAACACGTGTTTGTCGCGGATGGCGATGGCTTGCTCTACGTGTTGGATAGCGACACGCTGGAACCGCGATTCTCGCTCGGCTGGCATATTACGCCGATCCGTTCGCTGGCGATCTCGGCAGACGGGCGAACGCTCGCAACCGGCGGCAGCGATGGCGGCGTGAAACTCTGGCCGATCGACCGCATTTTGGCGGAACTTTTGTGACACAAGTTCGGCTTGACGCGGTGCCGCTGTTTCCGCGAAAATTTGACGACAACGATGCTCTACGAAACGGACGATATTCGGGTGGAAGCGGATCGCGGCATCGCGACGCTATGGCTCGATTTCCCCGGCCGCCGGGCGAATCGGCTGAACTTGCCGCGCATACTGGCGATCGGGCGAGCCATCGAGATCGTCAACCAAAATCCGTGCCTCGAAATTCTCGTCGTTCGCTCCGCGAAGCCTGCGGGCTTCTGTGCGGGTTACGATTTCGATGCGTTGGCGGAATTGAAAACCGATGGCGAGTGCCGCGACTTTGCCGCCACCGGCGAACGTGTCTTGCGGCAATTAAGCGAAGCGGCGTTCGTTAGCCTCGCGATGATCCAGGGGCCGTGCCTCGGCCCTGGTCTGGAACTCGCCTTGAGTTGCGACTATCGCTTCGCCGTTGCGAACCCGACCACCGAGATCGGCTTCGGCGAATTCGCCGCAACCGTGCCACCATGCTGGGGCGAATGGCCATTCACCAGCGAACTTTTTAGCGCCCGTGAAGCCCATGCACGCAGAATTATCGATCATGTTTGCACGGAACGGCGCGCAAAAATCGACCTGCAAACGATCCTCGATAACCTGCAACAACGACCGCGCAAACGGCGACTGACACCACGGTGTCACATCTCGCTGCGTTCCCCATTCGCGGCCGCCATGCTCAATGCCGACACGCCCGCAGCCATCGCGCGGGCCGAACAACAACAGGAATATCGCGAACTTCCGCAACGGGTCGGCTTCATCGGCGAACACGCGAGTTTCGCACGGCAAATCGCCGACTACGCGATTCGTGGCGTCGAAGTCTATTGCGATTCGATCGCACCCGATTTCACCGAAGTCGCTCGTCGCGGTCTCGCCACACCATTAGAAATCACCGAGGCACGGAAGCGGATCCGTAACGGTCGCATCGAACGTCTATTTGTTACGGACCATGTTGTGAATGCCCAACTCGCTGAAGCCGAGCCAGTCCGGGCCGTCGCGTAAACTCCGCCAGAATCGGTTTCGCAACACGTGGACCAAGTCGGTATACTGTGATTATGGGAATGGTTACGTTCTCCCTGCCTGCCGTCTGTCGCATTGCGGTCTCCCAACGAGGCTATCAGCATGGTTCCGTTCCGGAAATTCTCGTTCGTTGTCGTCTCGCTATTCGTTAGTCTGCAAGCATCCCGTGCCGACGACGCGAAAGCAATCGACTTCAACCGCGATATTCGGCCGATCCTTTCCAACAAATGTTACCAGTGTCATGGCCCCGATGAGAACGAACGCAAGGGCGATTTGCGTCTCGATACCGAGGCCGGTTCGCGTGCGGTCATCGACGATGTCGTGGCCGTGGTGCCGGGGAAACCGGATGCGAGCGAGATGATGCATCGCGTGACATCGACCGAACGCGGCAAGGTGATGCCGCCGCCGAAATCGGACAAGAAGCTGACGCTGCACGAAATCCAGTTGCTCAAAACGTGGATCCAACAAGGTGGAAAGTATGCCGCACACTGGGCGTACGAGAAGCCGTTGCGGCCCATCGTGCCAGCAGGCAGTTTGCCCAACCCGATCGATCGCTTCCTGCTCGCGAAACTGCAAAAAGAAGGGCTGGCTTTCCTGCCCGAAGCGGATCGTTATACTCTCGCACGGCGAGTGTCGCTCGACCTGACGGGGCTGCCGCCGACTTCGAAAGAAGTCGATGAGTTCGTCAAAGATACCTCGCCGAATGCCTACGAAAAGCTCGTCGACCGGTTGCTGGCGAAGCCGAGTTACGGCGAACACTGGTCGCGAATGTGGCTCGATCTGGCACGCTACGCCGACTCCGCCGGGTATGCCGACGACCCCGCACGCACGATCTGGGCGTACCGCGACTATGTAATTCGTTCGTTCAATTCCAACAAGCCGTTCGACCAATTTACCATCGAACAGATTGCGGGCGACCTGTTGCCGAACCCGACCGACGAGCAACTGATCGCCACCGCGTTCCACCGTAACACGCTCACGAATAACGAAGGCGGCACTAGCGACGAAGAGTTCCGCAACGTCGCCGTCATCGATCGCGTGAACACCACGCTGACGACATGGATGGGCACTTCGATCGCCTGCGCCCAGTGTCATACCCACAAGTACGACCCGATCACGCAGAAGGAATTTTTCCAGCTATATGCCTTCCTAAACAATTCTGCCGACGCAGACCGCACGGACGAAACGCCGCTGCACAGCTTCTACGGCGACGACCAGAAGAAGCAGAGAGCCAAAATTGAAGCCGAAGTCGCAAGCATCGTGGCGAAGTGGAAATCTCCTGCACCCGAGATTTTGAAAAGCCTGACAGCGTGGGAACAATCGCTCGCACTCAACCCGAAGTGGAACGAGCTAAAGCCGACGAACGCCAAGTCCCAGTCGGGGAACGCCACGACGGTTCGCGAAGACGGTTCGGTGTTCGTCGCGAAATCAGCGAATAAAGATACGTACACGGTCGAACTGCCGTTGAACGCAGCGAAACTGGCGGGTATTCGCCTAGTTACACTTGCGGACAAGTTGCTACCCGGTGGTGGACCGGGCCACGGCGGCGGGAACTTCATCGTGACTCGCATCGCGGCGAGTCTCGTTCCACCGAAGTCGGCCGTGCCCGTCGCAAGATTCGTTCGGATTGTGCTACCGGAAAAGAACGCCTACCTGATGCTCGCGGAAGTGCAAGTTTTCAGTGGCGGTAAGAACATCGCGATGAAGGGCACCGCGTCGCAAATCAGCACCGCTTTTGATGGCCCCGCAAAACTCGCCATCGATGGCAACACCAGCGGCGAATACTTCGTGGGCAAGTCCGTTTCGCACACTGCGATCGCAAACGACCCATGGTGGGAAGTCGATCTCGGCTCCGAGCAGCCGATCGATCGCATCGCGATCTGGAACCGCACCGATGGCGGTGTTGGCGCTCGTATGAAGGGCGCGAAGATCAGCGCACTCGATGCGAAACGAAGTCCGGTGTGGGAAAAGACGATCACCGACGCTCCCAACCCGAGTGCCAGTTACGAACTCGGCGGTGCCAAACCGATTTACTTCACGAACGCGGTCGCCGATTTCTCGCAGCCCGGTTTTATTGCAATCAGCGTGCTCGACACCGTAAGCAAAACGGGTTGGGCCGTCGGCGGGGCGATCGGGACTGACCATGCCTTGTCAGTGTATCCGCCGAACGCGATCGATGTCCCGGTTGGCTCGCAGCTAGTTGTGACGATCGAACAACAATCGACGCACGTCGATCACGTTCTCGGCCGTTTCCGAATCGCGGTCACCGACGAACCGAAAACGATCATTACCGCGCAATTACCCGAACGAATTCTCAAGGTACTACACGTCGAAGCCACCAAGCGAACGCCGGTTCAACGCGAAGAACTGGCCACCTTTTACGCCACGTCCCTCGCGCCCGAAACGATGCCCGATCGGAACAAACTGACAACGCTAAGTCAGTCGCTGGCGGCGATCAAACCGAACACGGTGCCGATCATGCAGGAACTGCCAAAAGAGCAGCGCCGCAAGACGAAACTCCAGTTTCGCGGGAACTTCCAAGACCTCGGCGAAGAGTGTCACGAAGGCGTGCCGTCCGCACTTCACGCGATCCCGAAAGAGACCGCGAAGAACCGGCTCGCACTCGCGAAATGGCTCGTCGATCGCAACAATCCCCTCACGGCACGCGTGATCGTCAACCGCGATTGGGAGCAACTCTTCGGCGTCGGCCTCGTCCGCACGAGCGAAGAATTCGGCTCGCAAGGCGAACTCCCGAGCCATCCCGAACTGCTCGATTGGCTTGCCGTCGAACTGATGGAACCGTCGGCATCGGGCGGGAAACCGTGGGACCGCAAAGCACTCATCAAGTTGCTCGTCACGACGACCGCGTACAAACAAACGTCGAAAGTCACGCCCGATTTAATCGAGCGCGATCCGGAAAATCGCTGGGTCGGTCGCGGGCCGCGCGTGCGTCTGACCGCCGAGATGGTTCGCGACCAGGCGCTCGCGGTGAGCGGGCTACTGAGTACCAAGATGTACGGACCATCGGTAAAACCGCCGCAACCCTCGTTCGGACTCAGTGCCGCATTCGGTCGTTCGATGGACTGGAGTACCAGCGACGGCGAGGATAAATTTCGACGCGGAATTTACACCGAATGGCGTCGCACCAACCCGTATCCATCGATGGCCACCTTCGATGCCCCGAACCGCGACATTTGCTCCGTGCGTCGTCCGCGTACGAACACGCCATTGCAGGCACTCGTCACGCTCAACGACTCGGTTTACATCGAAGCCGCACAAGCATTCGCACGAAACATCGTCAAAATTGGCGGTAAAACGACTGAGGAAAAGCTCGCGTTCGCCTTCCGAGAAGCGCTTTCGCGACCGATCCAGCCGAACGAAACGGCACGATTAACGAAGCTATACGATAGCGCCAAAACCGAGTTCGCGAAAGCGCCCGACAAGGCCAAGAAGATGGCCACGGAGCCGATTGGACCCGTACCGCCCGGCGTCGAAGTCGCAGACCTTGCGGCGTGGACCGTCGTCGCCAACGTGATGTTGAACCTCGATGAAACGCTGATGAAACGCTAAATTCCAAACAGGATACTACCCATGCACCCCGCTCTCGAACGACTGCAATCGGTCACGCGGCGACACTTCTTCCGCGATTCCTCGGTTGGCCTCGGCTCGCTCGCGCTGGCGTCGTTGGGCGCATCATCGCAGGCGGCGGGGCCGAATGACAATCCGCTGTCACCGAAGAAGCCACACTTCGCCGCGAAGGCCAAGCGAGTCATTTACTTGCACATGTCCGGTGCGCCGCCGCACCTCGATTTGTTCGATTACAAGCCCGAACTCGTCAAACGAACCGGCCAGAACTGCCCCGATGAATATCTGAAAGGCAAACGCTTCGCGTTCACGTCCGGCGTACCGAAGCTGCTCGGCACGCCGCGGAAGTTCAAACAGTACGGCAAAGGCGGCGTCTGGATGTCCGACGCGATCCCCGCACTTCACGACGTAGCCGACGAGATGTGCGTCGTGCGGTCGATGAACACCGACCAGTTCAACCACGCGCCCGCCGAGCTACTTCTATACACCGGTTCGCCCCGACAAGGCCGCCCGAGTATGGGCACGTGGGCGACATACGGCCTCGGTTCGGAGAGCGAAAACCTGCCGGGGTTCGTGGTTCTCATTTCGAGTGGCGTGCAGCCGAGCGGCGGGCAGGGCTGTTGGGGAAGCGGATTCCTGCCGAGCGTCTATCAAGGCGTGCAGTGCCGTAGCAAGGGCGACCCCGTGCTGTACGTGTCGGACCCGCAAGGCATGGACCGCGACATGCGCCGCAAGAGCCTCGATGCGCTGAAAGATCTCAACGAAATTCAGGGGCGAGAACTCGGCCACCCCGAGACGACGACGCGGATCGCGCAGTACGAACTCGCGTTCCGAATGCAGATGAGCGTGCCCGAGGTGATGGACATCACGCGCGAGACGAAACAGACGATCGAAGACTACGGCGCAACCCCCGGCGACGCGAGCTTCGCGAACAACTGTTTGCTCGCACGACGGCTCGTCGAGAAGGGCGTGCGCTACGTGCAACTGTTCGATTGGGGTTGGGATTTTCACGGCACCAGCCCGGGCGTAGACATTCGCGATGGCCTTACTGCGAAGTGCAAAACGATGGACAAGCCGATCGCGGCACTCATCAAAGACCTGAAGCGATCCGGCTTGCTCGAAGACACGCTGATTATCTGCGGCGGCGAGTTCGGTCGCACGCCGTTCCGCGAAGGCCGCACCGCCGGTGGCAGCGTTTTGGGGCGCGATCACTACCCCGATTGCTACTCGTTGTTCCTCGCGGGTGGCGGCATAAAGGGCGGTTACACGCACGGCGAAACCGACGACCTCGGCTTCGCCGTCGCGAAAGACAAAGTCCACATCCACGACCTGCAAGCGACGATTCTGAACCAACTCGGCTTCGACCACACGAAGCTGACGTACCGTTTCCAGGGCCGCGATTATCGCCTCACCGACGTTCACGGTACCGTTGTCAAACAGATAATATCGTAAGGAAGACGCCGTCGATGTTATGCGAACTGCTTCACTGACAGCCGCATGACATCGACGATCGTCGCGAGCGATTCCTCGCTCGTGCAAAGTGGCGGCATCGCGTAGAGCACATTCCCGAGCGGCCGCAGCAGCACACCGCGTTCGATGCTGAAACAACGCAGTTTCGGGCCAATTTCGGATAAATAGCCGCCGCGCGATTCGATCTCGATAGCGGCTATCGTCCCGCAAATCCGCACGTCGCTGATACCCGGCTGACACTTCAAGTCTAGAAGTTTCGTTCGCCAGAACTGCTCGATGCGATCCGATTGCCGTAACCATTCGCCGGTTTCCAAGAGCCGCTCGTTGGCGACAGCGACTGCACACGCGAGCGGATTTGCGGTGAACGAATGGCCGTGGAAGAAGGTCTTCGCACGATCTGGCGTTTCGAATTCCGAAACGATTCGCGGTGACACCAGTGTGACAGCGAGCGGTAAAATTCCTCCCGTCAACGTCTTCCCGGAACAGATGAAATCCGGAGTGACACCCGTCTGCGCGAACGCCCAGAGCGAACCCGTTCGGCAGCGCGTCATGACCTCGTCGACGATGAACGCGACGCCATGTTTCCGCACGACGGCTTCGATCGCTTTGAGTTCGGACGGCGGATACACCTTCATTCCCCCCGAACCGAGTACGAGCGGTTCGATAATTACGCCGGCGACTTTACCCTTGTTTGTAAGCAGAGTTGCATCGAGTGCGTCTGCCGAAAGTGGCACGCGCTCGGTGTGAAACAACAGCGGCTCGAAGCGACCGAAGAAGGTCGGGTCGCGGCTAATCGCCATCGTGCCAAACGTGTCGCCGTGATAGCAATCGTCGAAGCCGATGAACAGTGTGCGCTCCGGTTCGCCGCGATGGCACCAAAATTGGTATGCCATTTTCAGCGCGACTTCGACGGCGGTGCTGCCGTTGTCGGAGTAAAACGCCCGCCCGCCGTCCCACGGCGTCGACTGCAACAAACGCTCCGCTAACTCGATCGCCGCCGGGTGCGTGACGCCCGCGAACAGCACGTGATCGAGCGATTCGCTCGCCGTCTGGAGTGCCTGCTTCAACTGCCGATTGTTGTGCCCGTGAAGGATCGTCCACCACGAAGAAATCCCGTCGATGATGCGACGACCATCGGCGAGGTGCAGGAATTCCGCGTCTGCGCCGACGACGGGTAACGGATCAATCGGGTCCGCGAGCGACGTGTACGGGTGCCAAACGACGACGCGATCCCTCGCCACCCAATCGATGTTTTGTGTTGTTTCTTGCTTGATTTCTAGTGTGTTTCGCAGTTCCGTCAGTTCCGCACGCTGTTCGCTAACGGCATCTTGCAAGTCCTCGCTCGTTCGGCCTCGTGGCTGTTCGAGTTGGAAAATCGGTAACGGTTCCGCCCAGTGTTTACGAATTTGCGATGCCGCATATTCGTCGGGAGTGCCGATGAGGATCACCGCACTCGCGCTGAGTCCGTATGCTTTCAAGCTCGTCAACGATTGCAGTACGCGGCCGATTGCACCCACCGCAGAAGATGCGACGAGCCAGATCGGCGAGCGAAAATCGCGAATGAGTTCGACCTGTAAAACCGCGTCGCTCAGCGGTGACAGTGGGCTGCCGAAGGTTTCGATGAGGAGCGGTTTGGCGGACGCCGGTTTCACTTTCAGAACCTCTGCCACGCTTGGCATCGCGCGCCCTTCGCGCGATGCGGCGAGCGCCGGGGCCACCGCTTCGCGGAAGCGTGCGAGCGGTTCGAATATCGTTGCATGCGGTACGAGTCGCCGCACGGTTTCGGTGTCGGATTCACCCGTCTCAACGGGCTTCCAGTATGCAAATTGCTCTGGAAATGCAGCGAGAAACAGCAGCGAGAGCGACGTCTTCCCCGCATCGGTATCGGTGCCAACAATCACGACGTCCGTTATCACGCCATCGCCCCCTCAAGGTGGTCGGCCAACGCCTCAAGTGTGTTCCAGTCGCGATCTGCGTGAATCGAAATCCGTAATCGCGCAGTATTCAGCGGCACGCTCGGAGGGCGGATCGCGCGGATGTCGTACCCGTGCGCTTGCAACGCAGTCGCCACGCGCACCGCACGGACATCGTCGCCGAGAATGACAGGCACGATGTAACTATCGCCGATGGTCGGGATGTTTTTTTCACGCAGCTTGGCGCGGAATCGTCGCGTGTTTTCGTGCAGTGCGTTTCGCAATGAATCGTCGCCGCGAACGTGTGGCAACATCTCCAGCCACCACGGCGCAATGGCCGGTGGCAGGGCAGTCGTGAAGATCAGGTGGCGACATTTGTTGACGAGAAACGCCTTCAGCACAGGGTTGCCGCAGATGTACGCCCCGCACACGCCGAGAGCTTTCCCGCCCGTGTGAACCGACGCCAACACTCGTTCGCGTAACCCGAGCGCATCGACGCAGCCGGAGCCAGACGGGCCGTAACAACCGGTTGAGTGCGCCTCGTCGACGATCACTTCCGCGCCGTATTTTTCGCCGAGTTCGACGATCTCTTTTAGCGGAGCACGGTCGCCGTCCATGCTGAACAATGACTCGGTGACGATAAACATCTCGCGTCCCGGCGGGCGCTTCGTCGCTTCCGCTTTGAGGCCGTCTTCGAGGTGATTGAGGTCGTTGTGGCGATAGGAAAACTTGCGCGGGCGGCAAACTCGCAGCCCTTCCATAATGCACGCATGATTGAGTTCGTCGGTCGCCACCCAGTCGCCCGGTTCGACGACGGTGGAGATCAAACCCTCGTTCGCGCTGAAGCCGCTCGTCATCATCAGCACCGCGTCCGCACCGTGCCACGCGGCCAGTTCGGACTCCACGCGGTCCCACAATTCGTGGTGCCCGCGCAACAATCGCGATGCGATTCCCGAACGGGAAAGTCCCGATTGCGGGTCGGTTGTGCGTACCCGCGAGGCATATCCGAGGTAATCGTTCGACGTGAAATCGATGCCGCTCGGCAACTTCAGCTTACGGATTCGCCCCTGCGTATGCAGCTCGTATAGCGTTTGCGTCCAGCGGTGGATTAGTGACATGTCGTTGTCCCGCAGTCGGCCGGTTCGGGTAAACCCATCGCACGGAAAAGTGCGGCATCCGCGCTGGCGGCAGGGTTCGGCGCGGTCAGCAGTTTCTCGCCGAAGAAGATCGAATCCGCACCGGCGAGGAAGCACAGAATCTGTAGCTCGCGGTTCATCCGGTCGCGGCCCGCACTGAGTCGCACACGGGCGTTCGGGAAGGTGATGCGTGCGGTTGCGATCAGGCGGACGATCTCGATCGAATCGACCTCGTCGGCCATCTGAAGTGGCGTACCCTGGCTCGGCATCAGGCAGTTAATCGGAACGCTTTCGGGCTGCGTTTCCAGTGCGGAAAGCTCGGCGAGCATCATCAGGCGATCTTCTTCGGTTTCGCCCATGCCGATAATGCCACCGCTGCACACGGAGATTCCCGCGCGGCTGACGGCCTGAATCGTGCGGATGCGATCGTCGAATGTGCGCGTCGTAATCACCTTCGGATAGAAGCGCCGCGACGTGTCGATGTTGTGGTTGTACGCGGTCAGCCCGGCCTCCGCGAGCCGTTCGGCCTGGCTGTCGGAGAGCATCCCGAGCGTCACGCAGGCTTCCATCCCGAGGTGCCGCACGCTCTTGACCATCTCGATCACGGAGTCGAATTCGGGGCCATCTTTGGGGGATCGCCACGCGGCCCCCATGCAGAACCGCGTCGCGCCCGCATCGCGTGCCGCTTGGGCTTTGTCGCGGACTTCGTCGACGGTCATCAGCGGTTGGCGGGTGACGGGCGAATCGTAGTGGGCGCTTTGGCTGCAATACGTGCAGTCTTCGGGGCAGCCGCCGGTTTTGATGCTCAGCAGCGCGCACCGCTGGATGTCGGAGTAGTCGCGGTGGGCCTTGTGAACCTCCGCCGCGCGGTGCATGAGTTCGGGTAACGGAAGGCGGTAAATCGCCTGTAGCTCTTCGAGTGATTTCATGAAGAAAAGTGTATCGCCGACCGCGAAATCGTCGACGACAGGAACGCGGTTCGCTGCGTTTCCGCCGTCGATGTTGCAATCACAACCCGTCGACTTCCCAGCCTTTGCGGTAGGTGCGGCGGACGTATTGGTTGGCTGCGGCCACATTCGTGATTTTCATATCGGTGGCGTTCCAATCGAGCGTTTCGTTTGGGAAACGCGTCGAGAGGCAACCGAGTAATACCGACTCGGTCAGTGGCCCGGCATACTCGAACGGAGCCGAGGTTTTGCCGTTGCCGCGACACGCCTCGACGAACTGCATGTAGTGGTTTTCGTTCGGCAGGCTCGGCCCCTTAAACTCTTTGAACTTCTCTTCGGGGAGCAACACCAGTGGCCCGATGTAAGGCGAATACATCACGCCTTCGGTGCCGATGTAGATCGACCCTTGGTCGACGATCTTGATGGTGCCCAAAAGTTTCTGCACGGCTTCCGGTGGGCGGGCGTTGCCGTTGGTCCAGGTGAGCGCGACGGTATCGGTCGTGAATTTCGTGCCGGGAAAGACGAACTTCACCGCAGTTTCGAGGCCCCAACTATCCGCGTTCGGTGCGTCGCCGGTCGAACGAATCGAAGTCGGCGCGGTGAGTGCGAGCGACGAAAACACCGGGTCGAGAATGTGGCAACCCATGTCGCCGAAAGTTCCCGTGCCGAAATCGAGCCGCTTCCGCCAGTTACCGGGGTGGTAATAACCGGCGATGAAATCGCGTTCGGAAGCGACGCCGAGCCAATCGTTCCAGTTGAGTTTTGCGGGCACCGCATCTTTCTTGTCGGGGCGTGGGTTCTTGTCGCCCCACATCTTCCCACTCCAACTGTGGACTTCCTTCACTTTGCCGATCGCACCCGCCTGGATTGTCGCAACGACGGTCCGATGGACGCCGTGCGAGTGAATCTGAATCCCCATCTGGCTGACGATTTTCTTGTCGTGGGCGGCCTTTGCTAGCTGCCGCGCTTCGTACACGGTTTGCGTGAGTGGCTTCTGCGTATAAACGTGCAGGCCTTGCTGGATCGCGCGCATGGTGATCGATGCGTGCATGTGGTCGGGCGTCGAGACGTTCACCGAGTTCAGGTGCTTTTCCTCGTCCAGAAGCTCGCGCCAGTCCCGATAAATTTTGACGTCGGGGAACGTCATTTTGAGGCTTTCCGCACGTTCGAGATCGACATCGGCGACGGCGACGAGCTTGACGTGTTTACTTTCCGTAATGGAATTAATGTCGGAACCGGCCATCCCGCCGGCACCGAAACTCGCGTGATACAACGTCTCGCTCGGGGCCGCCGTCGCGTGAGTGCGATACACAAACGGGGCCGCAATACTCGCACCGAAACCTTTGAGCATCGTCCGGCGCGACAATTTCCTGGGCATGTTTTGAATCCTGTATTTTTCGAGCGGGGTGATTCGATACGTTTTTGTTAGCCCGACGCGCACGTTTTGAAGTTGCGCGATTTTTGCAAGTATGCCCAGGGGTACGACGTAAGACGTCTAACCCTGGGCTAAAAGATCGAACCCCGTTGGGGTAAATCCATAGCCAGTTCTTACCCCAACGGGGTTACATCCTGTAGCCCAGGGTTAGACGCTTCGTCGTACCCCTGGGTTGCGCTCGAAGCCCTCGATGCCTCAAAACCAAACAAAATGAAGTATCGCCGTGCCTGAACGGCAAGTTAGCGCAACTTCAAAACGCGCTAGCGAGGGATTGCTATCGTTTTTGCAAAAACGATAATAATCTAACGGGAATCGATTGTGAGATTGGAAACGTTTCATTTCCGACCGCGAGGAGTATAGAAGAAACCCAGGGTCTGCGAGCGCGGCCCTGGGTTTTGGGAACGGTATTACTCGACGAGCTTTTTGATCTTCACGTTGCGGAAGGCCACGGGGTCGTTGTGGCCGGCGAAACCGAAGTGGCCCGTCGTGCGCTCCTTACCGGGGTGTTTGCTCTCAGCCATGTAATCGGTGATCTTCGAAAGGTCGGTATCGAGGATCAGCGAGCCGTTCAGTTCGACTTTGATCGTCGAACCTTTGACGGTCACTTGTTGGAAATTCCACTCGCCGACGGGACGCTGATACCCGCGTGCGGCAGCCGCCATGCCGTAGGCGGAGCCGTGGTACTG
Organism: Limnoglobus sp.; assembly: GCA_043757025.1. Taxonomy (GTDB): domain Bacteria; phylum Planctomycetota; class Planctomycetia; order Gemmatales; family Gemmataceae; genus Limnoglobus. The sequence goes on along the minus strand of JAYVQG010000110.1, from coordinate 1,533 downwards.
CCGCTTGTCGAGCGTTTTGTAAACGTCGGCATCGTCGTCGAGAATTTGCAACTCGCACATGCCTTCGTAGGCGGTGTTGCCCTTACCGGGGTAGCGGATCGCGAGGCCGTTATTACCCGCCTTGGGCAGCTTGAATTCGACTTGCGCGACGAAGTCCGCGAACTCGTCTTTGGTGAAGATCGTGCCGCCCATTTTCGGCTTGCAAACGATCGCACCGTCGACGACTTCATAGTTGTCGATGGGGCCAGCCCATCCGTCGAAATCTTTGCCGTTGAACACCGACGTGAAACCCGTGCCCGCTTTGGCGGCGAGCATCGCGTTCGCCTCTTCGGTTGGAATTTCGCGTGCGAAGATGTTCCGCCAGCGGATCTCGCCGCCATGCGTTTGCAGCAAAATGGGGGCCGCCTTAAGAAGGGGAGACTTGCGATCATAGTAGTTTTCGAGGCGAGCATGATCGACGACGAGCTTGCCGTTGAGGTACACCGTCGTCCGCTCGCCGACCTGGATAATCCGGAACTGGTTCCATTCGCCGAGTGGCTTGTCCGCAACGACGAGTGGATCTTTCCCGGCGGCACCCTTGCTGTTGTTCCACAGCCCGCCGCTGCCGAACTTCTTGCCGAGGCCCGATGGGTCGGCTTCACTCGAATCCCAGATTTGCACTTGCGGCGTCGCGCGCATGTAGATGCCCGAGTCGGCCTTCGCGACGGTTTTGTAGTCGATTAAGAACTCGACATCGCCAAAGGCTTTGTCGGTCGAAAGGTACGCTCCGAAGCCATCGTTGACGAGGTCGCCGTCTTGCACGCTCCAGTGTTTCTTGGCGTCGGCGGTCCAGCCGTCGATCATCTTGGCTCGGTCGTCGGCACTCGCTTTGGCCATTTCCAGCGGATTGCCACCTTTCGAGTGAACCGCCCAGCCATGCCATCCGCTGAGGTCTTTGCCGTTGAATACGGCGGTGAAGCCTTTTGGTGGAACGTTGTTTTCTGCACTCGCAGAAAGTGGCCCCAGAATCAGCACGAATGCTGGTAACCACAATCGATAAAGCGAAAATCGTTTGTTCATCGAAAAGTCCTACTCCCGGTGAGGAAGGTGGCCACGCACGCAAAGTTGCGGCAAATGGCCGTTGATGGCGGGACTGTCATCTTATAGATCGCCGATGATAGCCGATGCCAATCGCAAAGACACACGGAAAATCGGAATAGTTAGGGTGTGCTTGGTGTACGAGGATTTTGCGGGTTCTTGTAGCTACGGATTGGGATTTATAGTATGCTTGTCGCAACTCCAGCGTCTGGAGTAAGGCGTTCTCAAACAATGTTCCTTCTCCTTGGCGGCGGATGGCATCCCCACACGAAAACACAAAGTCAAACAATTTCAGACGATATGACGTAAGTCGGAATTTGCGACGTGTCTCGAAGTGTCGTGAGAATGTCTCGAAGTGGCACGGTTCAAAACCCGGTTGCAGTTTTGCCAAATAAGACCACTAAAAATGGCACGGTTCAAAACCCGGTTGCAGTTTTGCCAAATAAGACCACTAAA
>JAYVQG010000109.1:0-9302 GCA_043757025.1 Limnoglobus sp. | reverse complement strand
CAGTTCGACTTCGATTCACTCGCCGGATTCACGGGCGGCGTGTTTGTTGGATAGTAGTGGATAGTGATTAGTGGTGAGTTGTGAGTAAGAATGAGAAGCAGTTATTCTTCTTCTCTGTGTGCTCTGTGACTCTGTGGTGAAATCGAAATAGGCACAGTTCGATTTTGATACCCCACGTTCCGGAAACGCGGTCCGATATTTCGCACCTCCACGTGCGACGTCGTTGTCGTATCATTTTCCACATCGCCGTTTCTTTCACTCAAGGTCACTGTCATGTCTACTGCAACTGCCGACATCGGTCTGATTGGCCTCGCCGTCATGGGCGAAAATCTCGTCCTCAATATGGAGTCGCGCGGGTACACCTGCGCCGTCTTCAACCGCACGACGGACAAGGTCGATGCGTTCGTCAACGGTCGGGGCAAGGGCAAGAAATTCGTTGGGGCGCACACGCTCAAAGACTTTGCTGCCAGCCTGAAACGGCCGCGCAAAGTCATGATGATGGTGAAGGCCGGGAAGGCCGTCGACGACACGATGGCCTCGGTTCTGCCGTTCCTCGAAGCGGGCGATATTCTCATCGACGGCGGCAACACGCACTTCCCCGATACCTCGCGCCGCGTGGCCGAGTGCAAGGCGAAAGGCATTCACTTCGTCGGCAGCGGCGTGTCCGGTGGCGAAGAAGGCGCACTGATCGGCCCGAGCATTATGCCGGGTGGCGATGTGGCCGCGTGGCCCGCCGTGAAGCCGATCTTCCAGGCGATTGCCGCGAAGGTCGATGGCGGCGTGCCGTGCTGCGACTGGGTCGGGCCAGAGGGCGCAGGGCACTTCGTCAAAATGGTTCACAACGGCATCGAGTACGGCGATATTCAACTGATCTGCGAAGCGTACGACTTGCTCAAGAACACGCTGGGCCTCGGCGCGAGCGAACTCAAAGACGTCTTCGCCAAGTGGAACACCGGCCCGCTCGATAGTTACCTCGTCGAAATCACCCGCGACATCTTCGGCTACATCGACCCCGAAACCAACAAGCCGATGGTCGATCTGATCCTCGACACCGCGGGCCAAAAGGGCACCGGTAAGTGGACCGTCGATGCCGCCACCGAAACGGGCACGGCACTGACGCTGATCTCCGAAGCGGTGTTCAGCCGATGCCTGTCCGCCCAAAAAGACGAGCGAGTGGCCGCGAGCAAGATTCTGCCCGCACCGGTCGTGCCCGCGTTCACCGGCGACAAAACGCAGTTCATCGCCGATGTCGAAATGGCACTCTACGGCAGCAAAATCATCAGTTATGCGCAAGGTTACGCACTGATGGCCGCGTTCGCCAAGGCCCAGAAATGGGAACTCAACATGGGTGGCATCGCGCTCATGTGGCGCGGCGGTTGCATCATCCGCAGCAAGTTCCTCGGGAACATCAAGGAAGCATTCGACAAGAACGCGAACCTCGTGAACCTGCTCGTCGACCCGTTCTTCGCGGGGGAAATCTCCAAGGCCGCACCCGGCTGGCGTCGTGCGATCTCGACCGCCGTGCTGTCCGGCACGCCGATGCCCGCGATGGGGTCCGCACTCTCGTACTTCGACGGGTACCGCACCGCACGCCTGCCCGCGAACCTGCTGCAAGCCCAACGCGATTACTTCGGTGCGCACACCTACGAGCGCATCGACAAGCCGCGCGGCGAGTTCTTCCACACCAACTGGACCGGCCGCGGCGGCAACACGACGAGCAAGGCTTACAACGTGTAAACTTCGCAGAGTCTTGCAGGAACGCCGCCCATGCTTGCGAAACTCCGTTCGTTTGCCATCCTCGGTATCGACGCTCTCCCCGTCGATGTCGAGGTCGATTCCGCCACCGGTAACGCCAAAGTTATCCTCGTTGGCTTGCCCGAGATGGCCGTTCGCGAAAGCGTTCACCGCGTCGAACGCGCGCTCGCCAACCTCGGCTACGCCCGCCCGACGGGCCGTGTGATTATTTCACTTGCCCCCGCCGACCTTCGCAAAGAGGGCGGCGCGTTCGATCTGCCAATCGCGCTCGGTATCCTCGTCGCCACCCGGCAACTCAACCCGTCGCAAGTCGAACAGTTCGGCACCGTCGGCGAACTGGCGCTCGATGGCACCGTACGGCCGATCAAAGGCGCACTTTCCATATCGATCGCCGCACGCGATCTCGGCATCAAAAAGCTGCTCGTCCCGCGCGAAAATGCCCGCGAAGCCGCCGTCGTTTCCGAAGTCGAAGTCTACGCCATTTCCTCGCTCGCAGAAGCCGTGGGCATCATCGCGGGTGCGATCGACGTCGATCCCGTGTCGCCGGGTTTGGCCGAACTCGAAGAGCGATTGAACCAATATCCCGTCGATTTTTCCGATGTGCGCGGCCAAGAGTCTGCGAAGCGTGCGGTGATTATCGCGGCCGCCGGTGGGCACAACGTGCTGATGCTCGGCAGCCCCGGTAGCGGTAAGACGATGATCGCGCGGCGTTTGCCGACGATCCTTCCGCCACTGACGCCGAACGAAAGCCTCGAAACGACGCGCATCTACTCCGCGATGGGCCGAATGCCCGCCGGGGAATCGCTGCTGACCACGCGGCCGTTTCGCAGCCCGCACCACACGATTTCCGATGCCGGGATGGTCGGCGGTGGCACGATCCCGCAGCCGGGCGAAATCTCGATGTCGCACCACGGCGTGCTGTTTCTCGACGAACTCCCCGAGTTCAACCGCCGCTGCCTCGAAGTGCTGCGCCAGCCTTTGGAGGAAGGCCGCGTCACGATCAGCCGCGCCGTCCACTCGGCGACATTCCCCGCCGATTTCATCCTCGTGGCCGCGATGAACCCGTGCCCGTGCGGCTACCTCGGCGATGCGAAACACAAGTGCAAATGCTCGCCGATGGGCGTCGAAAAGTACCTCTCCCGCCTCAGCGGCCCACTGCTCGACCGCATCGATATGCACATCGAAGTGCCGAGCGTGCCGTACGAGGAACTGTCGAAGCTGACCGACGGGACGAGTAGCGCCACGATGCGCGAAAGCGTGTTCAGCGCGCGGGCGATTCAGGCCGCAAGGTTCGGCAACAAACCGAGTGGCCTGAACAGCCGCATGTCGCCGAAAGAGTTGCGAAAGTATTCCGTCGTCGATGCCGAAGGGCGAAAGTTGTTGCAATCGGCAATGGACGACCTCGGGCTATCCGCCCGCGCCCACGACCGCATCCTGCGCGTGGCCAGAACGATCGCAGACCTGTCCGCGACCGAGCACATCGACGATGGCCACGTCGCCGAAGCGATCGGCTACCGCACCCTCGACCGCAAATTGTGGAACAAGTGACGCGGCGAGGTGGCGAGGTGGCGACAGTGGACCGTGCCGTCGGGTTCTGTCAACTCGCATATTGCGGATTGCGTTTGTCCGAAGTGAGGCATCGTACCATTCGCAAATATCCTTCCCACCACGATTCTTTAACCAACGGGCATTTTGGGTATATGTCTCGCACCTCCAAATCGAATGAACCCCGCCATTCGTGGGCGTCTCTCGTAAAATGACTTTTCGCGTTCCTTCTCCCGTATCAGGTGGATCTGAAATGCCTCGCGTTCTCATTGCCGACAACCTCGAAGCCGCAGCCGCTGAGACGCTCAAGAAGCTCGGCGTTTCGGTCGACCATCGCCCCGAACTCAGCAAGAATCCGGCCGAGTTGAAGGCGGTGCTGCCGACTTACGATGCGGTGATCGTGCGTTCGGCGGCGAAGATTACGGCGGAGATGCTCGAGAATCCCGGCAAGCTGCGGGCGATCGCGCGGGCCGGTGTCGGCGTCGATACCATCGACGTCGTGGCGGCCACCCGCAAGGGCGTGATCGTCATGAACACGCCCGGCGGCAACACGGTTTCCGCCGCCGAACATACCATCGCGCTGCTCATGTCGCTGTCGCGGCTCGTTCCGCAAGCCGACGCCACCATGAAGGCGGGCAAGTGGGATCGCAGCAAGTTCGTCGGCACGCAAGTCACGGGTAAAACGCTCGGTGTTATCGGCCTCGGGCGGATCGGCCGCGAAGTGGCCAAACGCGCCGTCGGCCTCGAAATGAAGGTGCTCGCGTTCGACCCATTCGTCACGCCGGAGAAGGTCGCCGAGATGGGCTACAAGGCCGCTGCGAGCATCGAGGCGATGCTGCCCGAGGTCGATTATTTGACGATTCACGTGCCATTGACGAACGACACGAAGAGCCTGATCGGGGCGAACGAGCTTGCCAAGATGAAGAAATCCGCCCGCGTGCTGAACGTGGCCCGCGGGGGAATCATCGACGAACAGGCGCTCGCCGACGCGCTGAAAGCGGGCACGATCGCGGGTGCAGGCATCGACGTGTTCACCGTCGAACCCGCAGTCGCGGACAACCCGCTGCTGACCGCGCCGAACATCGTGCTCACGCCGCACCTCGGCGCATCGACCGTCGAAGCGCAAGAGAACGTCGCGATTGAGGCAGCGGAACTGATCGCCAATTTCCTGCTGAAAGGCATCGTGCTCAACGCGGTGAACATGGCCGCCGTCAACCGCAAGGAACTCGACGAGTTGCGGCAATACGTCGATCTTGCGCGTCGCCTCGGCATGTTGCACGCGCAGATGTGCCACGGGCGAATCAAGAAAGTGATGCTGACTTACAAGGGCGATCTGGCGAGTCGCAAAACGCAACTGCTGACGTCCGCGTTCACGGCGGGGTTGCTCGAGTCGCACATGGGCGGCGTGAATTTGGTGAATGCGGAAGTGATGGCGCGGGATCGCGGCATCGAAATTGTCGCGTCGTCGTCGCCCAAAAAAGAAGACTTCGCATCGCTGATGCAAGCCGATGTCGAGACCGACAAAAAGACTTACACCGCCGCCGGCACGCTGTTCGGCAACCAGTATTTGCGGCTCGTTCGCCTCGGACAGTTCCGCCTCGAAGCGTACCTCGATGGCTTGCTGTTCATCTTCAGCCACTACGACCGCCCCGGCGTCGTCGGCTTCATGGGCAACACGTTCGGCAAGCACGGCGTCAACATCGGCGCGATGAATCTCGGTCGCCAAGCTCCCGGCGGCGAAGCGATCGGCGTCATGAACCTCGACGCGAACCCACCCGAAGCCGCCGTCAATGAAATTTTGCAACACGAGCACATTATTAGCGCGAGCGTCGTGAAACTCCCCGCCGAGGGCGAAACTCCGGCATGGCTGGGATGAGAACGCCAGACGCAGTTGGCCGAACTGCATCGAATTTTTGGAAACGGCCACGTCGCTACGGTACAATGCTGTAGCTCTTTGCCGACATTGTTCTCGATTGACCGAACGTAGGTTGGCCACACGCTCTCCCTTTCTCGTTCGCGTGGGCGGCTTGCGATAGCGACGATAATGAAACGGGCTGCGTTGCGCGGTCCCCTTAAGGAGAAGCACATGGCCACGGTTACGGCAATCCTCGACACATTACGCAGTCAGATCGACGTTCAAGACTTCCGCAAACTCCATTGGGAAGGCAGTTTCGCCGACTACCTCGAGATCATTCTGAAGAACCCCGGCGTCACCCGCACCGCATTCCAACGCCTCTACGACATGATCCTGTCGCACGGCACCGAAGACGTTTACGAGAACAAAGAGAAACGGATCCGCTTCAAGTTCTTCACCGAATTTGCCTCGCGGCACGGCGACGGCATCTACGGTCTCGACCGGCAACTCATGCAACTGGTGAACACCTTCAAGAGTGCCGCACTCGGCTACGGCACCGAACGCCGGGTGATTCTGCTCCACGGCCCCGTCGGTTCGGCGAAGTCGACGATCGCCCGCCTGCTGAAGCGCGGCCTCGAAGAATACTCGCGATCCGACGCGGGGATGCTCTACACGTTCTCGTGGAAGAACCCCGATGGCAGCGGCTGGACCCGCGATCCGATGCACAGCGAACCGTTGCAACTCGTTCCCGAAGAGCAACGCGAATCGCTACTAGCCGTGTTGAACGAACAGTGCGTGAAGCCGCACCCGTATTCGGTGAAGATCAAGGGCGACCTCTCGCCGTACAGCCGGTTCGAGTACAAGCTGCGGTTGGCGAAGTACGCGGGCGACTGGACGAAGATGCTGTCGGAAGAAGTGAAAATCTCCCGGCTTACGCTCAGTGAGAAGGACCGGATCGGCATTGGCACCTTCCAGCCGAAAGACGAAAAGAACCAGGACAGCACCGAACTCACCGGCGATATCAACTACCGCAAAATAGCCGAGTACGGCAGCGATTCGGACCCGCGCGCATTCTCGTTCGACGGCGAACTGAACATCGCGAATCGCGGCATCGTTGAGTTCATCGAAGTGCTCAAGCTCGACGTCGCGTTCCTCTACGACTTGCTCGGCGCGAGCCAGGAACACAAGATCAAGCCGAAGAAGTTCGCCCAAACGGACATCGACGAGGTAATTTTAGGGCATACAAATGAGCCAGAATACAAGCGGTTGCAGAACAACGAGTTCATGGAAGCGCTTCGGGACCGGACGGTGAAGATCGATGTGCCGTACGTGACGCGGTTGAAGGACGAGGTGCGGATTTACGAGAAGGATTTCAACGTCGATCGCGTTCTCGGCAAGCACATTGCCCCGCACACGATCGAGGTGGCGGCGATGTGGGCGGTGCTGACGCGGTTGAACCCGCCGAAGCACGCCGGCCTCAGCGTGATGCAGAAGCTGAAGCTTTACAACGGCAAAACGCTGCCGGGCTTCACCGAAGATAACGTCATCGAACTCAAGCGCGACGCACTCAACGAAGGGATGACCGGCATCAGCCCGCGCTACATTCAGGACAAGATTTCCAACGCACTCGTGGCGCACCCGGACGAAGACAACATCAACCCGTTCATGGTGATGCACGAACTCGAAGCGGGGCTGCGACACCACTCGCTGATCCGCGATGAGGACCAGTATCGCCATTACAAAGAGTTGCTCGCCGTCGTTCGCGAGGAGTACGAGGACGTGGTCAAAAACGAAGTGCAACGCGCCATCGCGGCCGACGATGAAGCGCTCGCCAAACTCTGTGGGAACTACATCGACAACGTGAAGGCGTACACGCAACGCGAGAAGGTGCGCGATCGCTACACCGGCAACTACATCGAACCCGACGAGCGACTGATGCGGAGCGTCGAGGAAAAGATCGACATTCCCGATGGCCGCAAAGACGACTTCCGCCGCGAGATCATGAACTACATCGGTGCGCTGGCCATCGACGGCAAGAAGTTCGATTACCGCACGAACGAACGACTCCAGAAGGCACTCGAACTGAAACTGTTCGAGGACCAAAAGGACAGCATTAAACTCAGCAGTATCGTTTCGAACGTCGTCGATAAAGCGACGCAAGAAAAAATCGACGTGGTGAAGTCTCGCCTGATTCGCAACTACGGGTATAACGAGTCGAGTGCCAATGACGTGCTCAACTTCGTGGCGAGTATATTTGCCCGAGGACAAACCAAAAAATAGTTCGGATTTCGGAATTCGGAATGCGGATCAGAGACTCGGAAATGCGGTGGTATTCATTCCGCATTCCGAAATCAGCATTCCGCATTTGAAAAATTTGTTGTCGGGGTTCGGATGGGTGGGGGCCTGACCGACCTGAAGGTGTGAACCTGGTCAGGCCGGAAGGTGCAGCCATAAGTGCTGGAGGGTGCGGCTCAGGGCACCCCCATCCTTCCCTTCCCCGACAACGTCATTTCGGGCGGCGAACCAACCGGTTCGCCGCTCGGTTTCGTTTTGCCTACCATTTCGGGTCATCCCATGCGAATTGTTCTCTTTCTGTGTGCGAGTATCCTCTTCGGTTGCTCGAGAGCGGCCGATGTCAAACCGGTTGCGCCGGGCCGCGAAGGTTCCGACTGGCCGAAGTTCCTCGGACCGACGGGGGACAATGTCTCCACCGAGAAAAACATCCGGACGGCGTGGCCGCGCGAAGGGTTGCCGAAGGTTTGGGAGTGTAAACTCGGTCGCGGTTACGCGCCGCCGGCGGTTGCCGATGGCAAACTGTATCACTTCGATGCGTTTGAAACGACCGCTCGCCTCACGTGCCGAAATGCGCTCAACGGCGAGTTGGTTTGGAACTACGATTACGACTTCAAATACGAAGACCTCTACGGCTACGACGATGGCCCGCGGTGCGGTCCCGTCGTCGATGGCGACCGCATCTACACCTACGGCGTCGAAGGATTTTTGAACTGCATCAGCAATGCGGGCAAGCTCCTCTGGAGTTTCGACACGCGGGCCGCGTATCACTTCCATCAGAATTTCTTCGGCGTCGGTAGCTCGCCGGTGATCGAAGGCGATTCGATTATCGTGGCCGTCGGCGGCAGTCCGAAAGGCCCGCGACCGAGCGATTTGCGCGAGGCCAAACCGAACGGCTCCGGCATCGTCGCACTCGACAAAAAGACGGGCAAAGTCCGCTATGCCGCACTCGACGACCTCGCGAGTTATAGCAGTCCCACCGTGGTGACAATGCACGGTCAGCGGGTCGGGTTGTACTTCGCGCGTGCGGGCCTCGTCGGCTTCGATCCAGCTACGGGCAAACAGTACTTTCGCTATCCGTGGCGCTCGAAAGACCTCGAAAGCGTCAACGCCTCGAACCCGATGGTGGTCGGCGACACGATCGTGATCAGCGAGAGTTATCGCGTCGGCACCGCCTGTTTGAAGGTCAAAACCGACCTTTCCGGCGTCACCGAAGTCTGGACCGATGCTGGCAAAGACCGCGAAGTCCGGGCGATGGCGACCCACTGGAACACCCCAGTCCACGACGGCGGGTACTTCTACGCCTCCGATGGGCGGCACGATTCCGATGGCGATCTGCGGTGCATCGAACTCGCGACGGGTAACCGCATGTGGCGCGAGAAACGCACGACGCGCTGCACGCTACTCAAAGTCGATGGGCACCTCCTCAGCCTCGGCGAAAACGGCGACTTGCGGTTGTTCAAAATCGACGCGAAGAAGTTCGACGAAGTTGCGAAGTGGGAATCGCCCGACCTCGCCAGCCCCTGTTGGGCACCCCCCGTTCTGAGCCACGGCTTGCTATACATCCGCGGTAAGGGCAAACTCGTCTGTTACGATCTCGCGAAGTGACAAAAATCGCCTCTCATAATCGACGTAAGTCACAATTGCCGACGCGAAAAAACCGTTTTTTTGCCATTTTCGCGTCCCAAAACGCCACTTTTTGATCGCAAATCGCCGATCCGTTTCGAGGTATTTTCCCGTAACTCACACTCGGATCGTGGGTTACGCCGAGGTTCGTTCGATTGGCACTCGGCGAAAGTACCGACCAAAAATCGACCGGACGCAACACAAAATCGACCGACCACGACATAAAATC
>JAYVQG010000108.1:0-32987 GCA_043757025.1 Limnoglobus sp. | reverse complement strand
CGGGTAAAACGGCAGAGTATTGCGTCAGTGAATCCCACCACCCAAACCACCGCGCCACTCCTCGACTCTACTAACAAAACGTATCGAATCACCCCGCTTGAAGTATAACCGGCCCGAAGGCAAGCAACCCTGCTCGAAGTATAGACGGGCTGATTTCTTGTTCTTCTTCGTCGTGCAGATAGGATAATCCGAGACCGATGGAATTCGCTCCTTCGCCCCCTCACTAGGACAACCATGGCTTCGCCACTGACTGTGGTCATTTTCGGGGCATCTGGCGACCTTACGTCGCGGAAACTGATCCCCGCACTGTACAACTCGGACCGCAAGAATCGCCTTCCCGCTGAGGCTAAGATTCTCGGCGTCGCACGCAGCGCCTTCACGACGGAACAGTTCCGCGAGAAGATGAAAGCGAAATTCATCGAGTACCACAAGGATCAGTTCGACCCCAACGTGTGGGAACGCTTCGCGGCGCGGCTGCACTACGTGGCCGGAGATGTCGGCGAGAATGCGGTCCCGCTTCAGGCGTGGTTTAACGAACATGAAGGGGCGAGCGGCGGTCGACGCCTGTACTATCTGTCGGTGAAGCCGGAGCTTTACCCGAGCCTGAGTCGCGGCCTCGGTGCCATCGGTTACAACAAGGAAATCGGTGGCTATCGCCGACTCATCGTCGAGAAGCCGTTCGGCCACGACATGGAGAGCGGTAAGGAACTCAACGCGATTCTCCACGAGAATTTCCGCGAAGATCAGCTTTACCGGATCGACCACTACCTCGGCAAGGAAACCGTCCAGAACATCATGATCTTCCGGTTCGCGAACACGCTGTTCGAACCGCTCTGGAACTACCAGTACATCGATCACGTGCAAATTACCGTTGCGGAAACGGTCACCGTCAAAGATCGGCTCGCGTACTACGACACGAGCGGCGTCATCCGCGACATGATCCAGAGCCACTTGCTGCAAGTGATGACGCTCGTCGCAATGGAAAGCCCGAACCGCTACAACGCCGACAACCTCCGCAACGAGAAAATGAAAGTTCTCGATAGCATTCCCGTTTCGCCGATCGAAGCGGCCGCGAAGGTGGTTGCCGTCGGCCAGTATGCGGGCTATCGCGAGGAGTTGATTGCCCTCAAAGACAAGCTCATGAACGAAGGCAAGCAAGCCGAAGCCGACGCGATCGACCCGGACTCGAAGACGCCGACGTACGCGGCGGTGCGGCTGACCGTCGAGAACGGGCGATGGAAGAACGTGCCGTTCTACATCCGCTCCGGAAAGGGCATGAAGAGCCGCTACAGCGAGATCATGATCCAGTTCCGTTGCCCGCCGCACCTGATGTTCCCGTTGCCGCCCGGCGAAATTCTCCAGTGCAACCGCATGACGCTCGTTCTGCAACCGAACGAGGGGATTACACTGAATTTCCAGACGAAAGTGCCCGACGTGGAAGGCACGCTGTTGCAGCCGCGCGACTTGTCGTTCAACTATCGCCAGGCGTACGATGACAAGGCGCTACCCGAGGCGTACGAGCGGATGTTGCTCGACGCAATCCAGGGCGATGCGTCGCTGTTCCTGCGAAGCGACGAAATCGAACGTGCCTGGGAACTGATGGATCCGCTGATAGCAGCAATGACCAGCGCAAGTGCGCCGATCCCGGAAAGCTACCCGATCGGTTCACAGGGGCCAACCTGTGCCGATGAACTCCTCGGTGCGGAAGGTCGAAAATGGCAACCGATTCAGTAGTTTCGCCCGAACAGGTTCTCGTCGGGTTGATCATGGGTTCCCGGTCGGACTGGGACACCATGCGTCACACCGCAGCGATGCTGATTTCCCTCGAAATCCCGCACGAAGTCGAAGTCGTGTCGGCGCACCGTACGCCGGACAAGTTGTTCGATTACGCCGAAGGGGCCGAGCCTCGCGGCCTCGAAGTGATTATCGCGGGGGCGGGTGGGGCGGCGCATTTGCCGGGCATGTGCGCGTCGAAAACGATCCTCCCCGTTCTCGGCGTGCCCGTCGAATCGGCGATGCTTCGCGGCCTCGATTCGCTGTTGTCGATCGTGCAAATGCCGGGCGGCGTACCCGTCGGCACGCTCGCCATCGGCAAGGCGGGGGCGAAGAATGCGGCATTGCTCGCCGCCGCGATTCTCGGTGCGAAGCACCCCGCGATTCGCGACCGATTGCGTCGCTTCCGCCAACAGCAAACGCAAGATGTGATCGATGGCTCGGACCCGAGGGTTTCGTCGTGAAGGTCGGCATCCTCGGCGGCGGTCAACTCGGCCAGATGATGGCATGGGCCGCACACCCGCTCGGCATTCAGACGACCGTGCTGGACCCCGCCGCGAACCCGTGCGCGGCATCGTTGTGCGAGCATATTCGCGGTGAATTCGACGATCTTCAGGCTCTATATTCGCTGTCGCAAGTCTCGGACGCGATCGCGTACGAGTTCGAGAACGTGCCGATCGAAACCGCCCGGTGGTTGGCCGAACGGATACCCGTTTATCCGCCACCGCGAGCGCTCGAAGTCTCGCAAGATCGCATCGTCGAAAAGACGTTCTTTCAAAATCTCCGCATCCCGACGCCGCCGTTTGCAGCGATCGATACCCGTGCCGACTACGATACCGCAATTCAGCGGATCGGGTTGCCCGCGGTCGTGAAAACGCGACGCTTCGGCTACGACGGCAAGGGCCAGGCCGTCATTCGCACGCCCGCCGATGTCGAGGCCGCGTGGACGTCGCTCAACGGGCGACCGCTGATCCTCGAAGGCTTCGTGCCGTTCGTTCGCGAACTGTCGATTCTTGCGGTGCGGTCGCAAACGGGCGAGTCGAAATTTTATCCACTCGTCGAGAACGAGCACCGCGACGGCATGTTGCACAAATCGCTCGCACCCGCGCCGAACCTCACGCACGAACTGCAAAACCAGGCCGAAATGTATGCCCATCGCGTTTTGGATGCTTTGGATTACGTCGGCGTGTTGGCCATTGAGTGGTTCGATGTTGGCGGGCAACTGATCGCGAACGAGATGGCCCCGCGAGTACATAACTCGGGCCACTGGACTATCGAAGGTGCGGTCACCAGCCAGTTTGAAAACCACATGCGCGCTGTCGCGGGACTACCACTTGGCGCGACCGATTTGCTCGGCCACTCGGTGATGTTCAACCTCATCGGCGATCACCCCCCGTTCGCGGACATCCTGAAAATGCCTCGCGCGAAACTGCATTGGTACGGGAAAGAGCCACGTCCACGCCGCAAAATTGGCCACGTCACGTTCACGATGGACACTGCCGCCGAACGCGATAACGTCGTTCGGGAATGGTCTTCAAGAAGTTCTCAGTCGTCAGTTGCTCGCGGTTAGTTCACCAGAAACGCCGCAAACGCTTTCGACTCCACAATCTTTTCGTCGGTGTCCTCGAACACCAGATACATCGCACTGCCATTGAACGACTCGACCACTGACAGTGCTTTGTCAGTCGGCAACACGCTCGCGGCTTTCGTGAGGCTATCGGCGAGGTAGCCTTTCTTGGCGATGACCGTGGCACTGCGACGACCCATCAGGCCGAGACCGGTTTTGGGGTCGAGAACGTGTGAGTAGCGAACGCCGGCAATTTCCACAAACTGAAATAGATCGCCCGAAGTGGACACCGAGGCATTCGTCAGTTTCACGGTGCGGGTGGGACGCCCTTTGCCAATCGGAGCAATGTCGACCGTCCAACCGTCGCGACCGGGCGGGGCATCGCCGAAGGTAATATCGCCACTCGCGGCGACCATCGCCGACGGGCAGCCGTGGGCTTTCAGCACCGCGAGTGCCTCGTCGGCGGCGAAGCCTTTGCCGATGCCGCCGAAGTCGAGCCGCATTCCGGCGACGCGCAACCGCAAGAGTTTCATATCGCGATCGAGTACAATTTTCGCGTAACCGACTTTCGCCTTCGCCGCGTCCAGAACCGCAGCATCGGGGAGCGACTTCGATTTACGGCTTTCCCGCCAGAGCAAACTCAGCGGCCCGACGCTGACATCGAATGCGCCATCGCTCGCTTTCGAGACATCGAGCGCGTGCCCCAGCACGGTACACAAGTCGCTACTAATCGCAAATTCCTTGCCGGGGCTGGCATCGTTCGCAACGCAAATCCGCATCACCTCGCTGCTGACGCGATAGTCGCTCATGACCAATTCGAGATCGCGCACCCGCTGATACGCCGCCCGCACTGCCTTCACGGCCACGGCTTTCTCCGTGGCATACAGCACGACCCGGAATGTCGTGCCCATATGATTTTCTTCGTACTCGTAGCGGGTCGGATTTTCCGCCCCACGGCAATGACCGAATGGAACGCCAACTGCTATAAAGGTCAACACAGTCAGTAGCAGTGTCCGATAAATGGTCACAATGACTTCCCTCTGCCGTTCGCTTTTCTCGGTCCGTTGTTGACAGCATCCGCACAATCAGAGACGCTATCAGTATGAGATACGCTTTTTTAACCGCAATCCTGGTCTGCGTCGTTGCACTCGCAACGGCGTCAGCCGACAGCACCAAGCCGATATTGGTGCCGAAGAAGGTCGAGCTTCCCGCGAAGAATTTTACGCAAGATCTCGTCGAAGGCATCAAGTTCGAGATGGTTTACGTGCCGGGTGGCGAGTATATGATGGGCAGCCCCGAAGGTGAAGTGGGCCGCGCTGCCGACGAAGGCCCGCAACATAAAGTCGCACTCAAGCCGTTCTGGATCGGGAAATGCGAAGTGTCGTGGGACGAATACGATTCGTTCTGGAAGAACGAATCGCTCGCCCAGCCGTCGAAAGACCCGCCGTTCAACACCGTCGCCGACGCACTGACCCGCCCGACGAACCCGTACGTGCCCGAAGACTACAAGCACGGCCGCGAAGGCTTTCCCGCGATCTGCATGAGCCATCACGCCGCGATGATGTACTGCCACTGGTTGCGAACCGTGACGAAGCGCGGCTACCGCTTGCCGACCGAAGCCGAATGGGAATACGCATGCCGCGCCGGTTCGCCCGATGCTTTCAGTTTCGGGGATGCCAGCAAGATCGGCGACTTTGCGCAGTTCAAAGACAACTCTCCCGACGAAGATCATGCCAAAGGCACGACGGCGAAATGCGGCAGCAAGAAACCGAACGCCTTCGGTATCTACGACATGCACGGGAATGTGTCCGAGTGGGTGCTCGATCATTATGATGCGGAGTTTTACGGCAAGTGCGCAGCGAAGCCACGGAGCCTGCAACCGGTGGTCAAGCTCACCGATAAGAAGTGGTCGCACGTCGTTCGCGGTGGCTCGTTCAAAGACCCCGCCACGTTGTGCCGATCTGCCGCACGGCGTTCGTCGGAAGCGAAGTGGATGTACAAAGACCCGCAATCGCCGCGTAGCATCTGGTGGTTGACGAACATGGATCAAATCGGCTTCCGGATCGTGTTACCCGTCGAGGAACAACTCGATTTGCTCAATCTGAAGCCGATGGTCGTGAAGAAAGCCGAGCACGACCCGATTGTCGACGAAGACAAATAGCGAACTGCCTCGAAACCGTTTCTCCCTTTAATTCTCTGGAGCCTCTCTCATGACCGATTTGAAAACGCGCCGCGATTTCATGAAAGCCGCCGGCGCTGTCGCCGTTGCGGCCTCGGTGGTCCCGACCGTGCATGCGGCCGGTACGGACATCATTAAAGTCGGCCTGATCGGCTGCGGCGGTCGCGGTCGCGGGGCGGCACAGGACTGCCTGAAAGCCGACAAGTCGATTCAGATTACCGCCGTCGCCGACGTGTTCCTCGACCGCGCCGAGGGTTTCGCCAAGGGCCTCAAGGAAGGCGGCTTCAAAGACCGCATCGACATCGGCGACCGCGTCTTCGGTGGCCTCGATGCCTACCAGAAACTGATCGCATCGGGCGTCGATCTCGTCATCCTCGCTACGCCTCCCGGCTTCCGTCCAACGCACCTCGAAGCCGCGATCACCGCCGGAAAGCACGTCTTCACCGAGAAGCCCGTTGCCGTCGATGCCCCCGGCATTCGCAAGGTGCTCGCACTCGTCGAAGTCGCGAAGAGCAAGAACATCGCCGTCGTAGCCGGTACGCAACGCCGCCACCAGAAATCTTACCAGGAAGTGTACAAGCGAATCCAGAACGGCGACATCGGCGACATCGTCGGCGGTCGTTGTGCGTGGAACAACGCGGGGATTTGGTTCAACAAACGCGAAGCGAACGTCACCGATGTCGTGTACCAACTGAAGAACTGGTACCACTTCGTCTGGCTGTGCGGCGATCACATCGTCGAACAGCACGTTCACAACCTCGACGTCATCAACTGGTTCATCGGCCAGCACCCCGTTCGCGCAACCGGCATGGGCGGTCGCATCGGTGGACACGCCGCACGACCGAGCGGCGAAGCGAAGGAAGTCGGCAACATCTTCGACCACTTCGCCGTCGAGTACGAATACGGCAACAAGGTCGAGATCGCCAGCTACTGCCGCCACTACCCAGGCCCCGGCGATGTCTCCGAAATGGTCGTCGGAACGAAGGGCACGATCCGCACCGCGAGCGGCGGCTTCTTCACGATCAACGGCAAGGAAATCTACTCGGCCGAACAAGATAACAAGGATACGTCGCCGTACGTTCTCGAACACGTCGATATGGTCAACAGCATCAAGGCCGGCAAGCCACTGAACGAACTGCAATCGGTCGCCGAGAGCACGATGACCGCGATTATGGGCCGCATGTCGACGTACACCGGCGAATCGCTGACGTGGCAAAAAGCCCTCGCCAGCAAGCTCGACACGATGCCCGCCAACCTCTCGCTCGACATGGAACTGCCCGTGTCACCCGTTTCGGTGCCCGGTAAGACGAAGTTCGTGTAAGCAATTTCCGTCGCCCGAAGTGCGAGCACATCTCGCGCTTCGGGTATGTTTGCCCATTCTCAGAACTGCGGGATCTTTACGCGGTCGCCACCCTTCATCGCCGATTCGTGCGCACAAATGCCGACGAGCGTCCAGTTCGCGCTGGTGACGGCATCGGGGAACGCGGGCTGTTCGCCGAGTGCGGCCATCAGGAAATTGTGCGTCAGGTGCGGGTGGCTACCACCGTGGCCGCCGCCTTGCAAGAATGAGAGATGGTCGGCGTCCTGAATTGCTGCGGGCATCGTGAACTGTTGGATTGAGGCGGGCAGTAACTTCGCGTAATCGGGCACCTTCACGCGCACCGGAATTTGCGGCTCCTGGATCGGCTTCTCCGGCGTGCTCTTCGTGTGAATCACCGGATCTTCGCCTTCGACCTGTTGCCACTCGAAGCTCTTCTTGGAACCGGTCGCATCGAAGCTTTCGCGATACTGTCGCGCGGTGTCGAACAAACTGCGCGTCACCTCGGCGACGACGTCCGAACCGCAAATCTTAAACGTGGCGGTTTGTATCGCGAACGGCGAATTGTACTTCGGAATCAGGTCTTCGCGGATGCGACCCGACCCATGGCAGACGACGCTCTCGGCGAGTGCGGGTTGCCCCGGCTTGCTGAGCAGCGCGAGGCACGGGCTGACGCAGTGCGTGGCGTACCACATCGGCGGCAGGCCCGGCCAGTAGTTCGGCCAACCGTCCATGTCTTGTTGATGGCTGCCGCGCAGGAACTGAATGCGGCCGAGTTCGCCCTTCTCGTAAAGCTCTTTGACGAACAGATATTCGCGGGCGTACACGACTGTTTCCATCATCATGTACGTCTTGCCGGTCTTCCGCGTCAGTTCGATAATCTCGCGAATATCGTTCGGGTCGGTCGCCATCGGCACCGTACACGCGACGTGCTTGCCCGCCTTCAATGCAGCGATACTTTGCGGGCCGTGATCGGGGATCGGGCTGTTGATGTGAACCGCATCGACTTTCGGATCGCGAAGCAAATCCTCGAAGCTCGTGTAGCGTGCGGGGATGCCGTACTTATCCCCGCAGGCATCGAGTTCGGCCTTGTTTCGGCGACAGATCGCATACATCTCCGCGTTCGGGTGTGCCTTGTAGATCGGGATAAATTCGGCCCCAAAACCGAGGCCCACAATCCCCACGCGGACAGTCTTCGTACTCATCGCAACAGCTACCTCAAAAGGGAGTTTATGAGGTAGGCTGTTATATTGACTCGCGCGGAAACGCTACTCTAGGCGGTCCGTTCCTGCTTGCGTTTCTTCTTGCTCGAGCCGTTCCGTTCGTCGAACACCTTCGTTGCGGTAACGGCCCCTTCCGGCGCTTTTGCGAAGCTCATCCAATGTTTCGTAGGGGTCATCCCGATGGCTAACAGCATCGCGTGCGACACCCAGAGACCCGAACAGACGAGTGCGAGCGTGTTATCGAAGCCGTAAGCGTGCAAGCCGATGCCGAGTTGGTTGGTGCCGAACCAACTCCAGACGGTAATCATGTTGCCGACGATCGTGAGCAATGCAATGCCGCGAGTTTTGACGAGGCCCGCCCATCGTGCGTGCAGTATGAGCGCGTTCCAGATCACGATCAGCACGGCCCCATTTTCCTTGGGATCCCAACCCCAGAAACGGCCCCACGATTGATCCGCCCAGATACCGCCGAGGATGGTGCCGACTAAGCTGAGCAGTGTGGCGAAACAGACGACACCGTAGAGCATTTTGCCGAACGCCTTGTTAGCTTCGGCATTAATTGAGGGCGTGAATATCCCTGCAATCACGTAGATCACGCCGAGCGCACCTGCGACGAACGTAGCCGTGTAACCGAAAGTCACACAGGTCACATGCGTAGCCAGCCAGAAGTTCGTATCGAGCACGGCTTGCATCATTTCGAGCGTGTCGCCACTCGCACCGATCTGATGCGAGACAATCGTGGTGGCGATGCCGAGCTTCGCACCGAGCAGATTGCCGATGCCGATGGGGTAGAGACGTTCGAGGAGTATCCCGAGCAGCACGCAGCCGAAGCCGATGAAGATCGCCGACGAGTAAAGGTTCGTCACGAATACGAGCCAGCGATCTTGCAAGTACATGCGTACGATCAACGCGACGAAGTGAATCACCGCCGTGAAGATCAACATGCGGAACGCCGACTGACGCAGTTCGTCCGTACAACCGAACCAGCTTGCGAAACAGAGCAAGATCGCCCCGATGTAAAGTACCAAGCAGACGTAGAACGGCGCGAAACCGTTGTACATTGTCTCGAGTCGCGTTCTCGTAAGGCTCATTCTGGGAACGGAAATCTTGGTCGAGTAGTCTTCGATTAACTTGTTGAAGTCGTCGGGTTTCTTGTTGCGGTACGCCTGAATGATCCCCGTCCAGAACGCGATCGACGGCGACTCGGCTGAAAGTTCGATCATTTTCTCGCGGAACAACTGTTCGACAAAAGCGCGTTGCTCTTTGGGCAATTTTTCGATGTTGTCGATGTTGACATCCGCTTTCTCAGTAACGAACGTCTTTGCGATATCGCGGTACTTATCCAGTGCGTTTGGCAGCGTCGACCAGTTCAGATTCGCGCCCGATGGGGCGATGTTAATCGGTGCGTTGACCGTCGAAAGTTCGATGTACACTTTTACGCGTTCGGCGACTTCGATGAGCTTCACGTCGTAGAGATCTCGTTTTGCGACCGGCTTCTTCTGCGAGACACTGGCCACTTTCATTAGCTGTTCCACATTCTCACTGAACTCTTCCAGAGAGTAAAGT
This sequence comes from Limnoglobus sp., assembly GCA_043757025.1. Taxonomy (GTDB): domain Bacteria; phylum Planctomycetota; class Planctomycetia; order Gemmatales; family Gemmataceae; genus Limnoglobus. Next base: position 23,361 of record JAYVQG010000108.1, on the reverse strand, counting down.
AACCCTTTGCGCGGTTCGAGTTTGAGTAGCGCGAGCACTTGGTCGTTCTCGATTTTGAACACCTTGTACTTCCAAGCGGCTCCCTTCTTTTCCGGGCCACCACTCGTCATCACATCGAGCAACCACTGGATCGCGGGTCGTTCGACATCGTTTTCGTCTTTGGTGGTTTCGCGGGCGCTAATCGAACGCAAACTCACGCGAGCCACGGTATCGAGCGGCTTGACGCGACCGCCATCGACCACGGGAATCTGCCCGAGGCCCTTCAGGTTGTACGGCTGCGTGGCGGGCGACATGTTGCTGATCGAATACAGAACAAACACGACAGCAAGCCCAATGCCGAGCCAAGGGAGGTAGTGAGCGGTGCCCGTTTTCGGCACGTATTCTGAGTTGGATGCCTTCATGTGTTGCTTGAATTCGGCGATCCGAACCTTGCGCAGGAACGCAATCAGGTAGATGCCGAAGTGGATCGTCATCCCGAGCGTGACCATGATGCACGAGATGTACGGGATCAGCCAACCGGGGTTGCGCACGACTTGCAGAATTGTCGTCGTTTCGGTTTTGTCGTCGAAGCCACCCTGATAAAACGTCTCGCCGCCATAGCGGAGCGGTTCGTTCATCGCGATGCGATGATCGCGGTCGACTTCGTTCGCAGGATCGACGAGTCGAATGTCGCTCGAATAGTTCTTAGGCTTATTAGTACCCATGTATCGATCGAAACTGAACTTGTTCAGGTGAACGCTGAACGGCTTGTAGTATCGCGTATTTCGCAACGCGATCGAGTACTTCTTGTCATCGACCACTAGCGTATCGGGCTTGTGGTAACGCGAGAGCAAGAATGTACCGAGCGATTCCTCGGTGCCTTTGCGGAACATCGTCACGTACGCGGATGGTAGGTCGATCTTCTGTTCGGTACTGACACCCGATACTTCCGGGCGATACTCGACGATGTCCGTCAAGCCTTGCCCCGCAGTCGCAGGGTTTTTGTCGCCTGGCACAACGGCACGCATATCGGAGTTCTTGAAATAACTGACAATCTCCACATCGACGGGCAACTGTGGATCGGAGAACCGCTCGCCGATGTGGATACGCAATTCCGGAATGACCACGACGGTATCGACATCTTTCGCAGACTTGTCCTCGAAGGAGAATTCGTACGTGCGCGTATCTTCGGCAAAATGGACCGTCTGTCCTTCGTCGATCACCATCCGTTGTTCGACTTGTTTCATCCGTGTGATCGCTTCGCCGACGAACAGCAAGATCAGGCCCGCGTGGATAATCATTACGCCCGAACGCTTCCACGTCATGCGGAAACGAACGAGGTGTGCGGCAATTAAGTTCGTGAGCATCGCGAAGCCGATGAGCTGACCGGCTGGGAACGGGATCGCGACGTACGACGGGAGCGCCCAAGTTTTCGGGAACCAGAAAAACACTTGCAGGAATTTCAACACGAGATCGAGTTCGATCCAAACGAACTTCGACCAAAAGTATTGATCGACGACCGTCCAGATGCCGTTGTTCATCTGCGCGAGCGTGCCGAAAAACACGAGGACGAGCGACATGCTGAACAGCACGATCGTCAACTGCAACGAGGCAATCGGCTTCAAGACGTACTTGATCTGATTCCACAGCGACGTTTTTGGCTCGGTTTTCGTAGGCGTATCGAGAGTATCGTTTGTCATTAGTGTGTGCCTTGCGTGATGTCACGAGAGAGAGTTCGACACATTATTTTGGCATCATCGGTGGGCGGGCCATCACCGGATTCGTCGGGCCACTCATATCGACCATCAGACCTTTGACGTTCTGCGCCGCGATCTCTTTCGTGTACTGTCCCATCTTTTCGGGTGTGAAGTTCTTGACGCCCACCTGGCCCGCCCAACGTCCGACGTTCGCGGTCATGCCGCCTGTTGCCGACGTAACTGTCATGGTGAAAGGGCTTTCGGCGGGGCCAAACTGGATTGTCTCGGCGGAGATGCTCACAGCGCCGCCGTTCTTCCAGCCTGCGGGGAGATCCCACTCGGGGAGTTCCTTGAACCCTTTCGGGAAGCGAACGGTCTTGAACAGCTTCTCGAGGTCGGCGGTATACGGTGCGAGTGCGTCCGATTTTCCAATCAGTTTGAAGAACCACTGCGGTTCGTCATTGGGGAAGATCGCCCCGACGATGCGGAACTCGCCCGTCGTCGCCACACCGGGTGCTACTGGCTTTGCTTCCTCTGGTTTCGGTACGGTGTAGGTTTTCGTCTTATCCGCATCACCGCAGCCGATGAGTGTGGACAACGCAACGACGACGATTGCCGTGAAGATTCGCATGAATGTACCTTGTTCAGCAGCCGATGAGCGGCGGTGGTGGGCTAGGAGTATTGTCCGCACAATCTCGCAATGCGTCAACGCGAAATTGCGAGATGGTGCTTTCAATTAATTATAGCGTTCGTCGGAGTTCGTGGACGACATCGCCATCCTGAATGAGTACGACATCGGCCATGCCGAGGAACAAACCGGTGCCGACGACGCCGGGAATCGATTGCAAAATGGCATCGAGTTCGACGGCATTCTCGATTGGCTTTACGAGGGCGTGCAAGATCGGATTGCCGTTATCGGAAATGACGGGGCTACCATTTTCCGAGAGGATTTCGGATGTCATGCCCAATGTCGCCAAGCGATATTGCACGAAACGCACCGCGAACGAAAGCACTTCGATCGGCAGTTTGCCGCGCGAACCGAGTTGGTCGACGCGCTTCTCCGCAATGCGTTCCGGGCCGATTAGAATCACCAACTTTTTCGACGCAGCCGCCACGATTTTTTCGCGAACGAGCGCCCGACCGTAGCCTTTGATCATGTTCAGATGCGGATCGACTTCATCGGCCCCATCGAAGGTGAAATCGAGCGGCAACGTGCTGCCGAGTTCGACGAGCGGGATGCCGAGTTCGGTCGCCATCGCCGCGATTTTGTTCGAGGTCGGCACCCCCGCGACCTTCAGCCCCGCTCGAACGCGAGCGCCGAGGCCACGTAGAAATCGCTCCGATGCGGCCCCCGAGCCGAGGCCAATTGTCATACCGTCCACGACGAGCCGAAGTGCCACATCGACGTTGGTCATGATCGCTCGCGTTGAAGAAGGTTCCGGGGTGTGAACATCTCTTTATTTAGAACCCAAGCAGTAAAGTGTACCCTTGTCGGTGCCGACTAGCAAACAGTCGCTCGACACGGCTGGGGAGCCGGTCACTTCGCTATCGAGGTTCAGCACCTGAACCTTGTTGCCCGTTTTCAGATCGAGCACGTAGAACTGCCCTTCGCTCGAAAGGCAGCCGACGTAGACGCGATTGCCTACGATGATCGGCGAACCATCGACGTTGCCATCGGTGAGGTAGCTCCAGCGTTCCTGGCCGGTTTCGCGATCGAGTGCGTAGATTTTCTTGTCGCGGTTGCCGACGACGACCAGTTTTTCGCTGATGGCCGCCGAGGAATAGAACGGTTGCTGCCGTCGCATTGCCTCGAAACTCCAGAGTTTCTTGCCGTTCTTCACATCGATGGCGATCATCTGGTTCGACATGGTGCCGACGAACGCCTCATTACCAATCAGCGCCGCCGTCGCGCCCGCCTGCCCGCCGATCTCGACGTTGCGAATTTCCTTACCCGTGTTGGCATCGACGACGTGCAAGATACTGTCGCAACCCGCCACGAAGGTCATGTCGTCCTTGACCGCCGGCGTGCCATTGACGGGGCCATCGATCTTGAACTCCCACACTTTCTTGCCTTCAGTGGAGACGCAGTACAGCGTCGAATCGTGCGAGCCGAGCAGGATGTTTTCCTTGTGAAAATTGACGCCCGCCACGATCTCGCCCATCGTCTCGAACGACCAGACGAGTTTGCCATCGGCGGCGTTCAAGCAGTGCAGTTTGCCGTCGGAATCGCCGACGTACACGCGATTGTTTCGCACGCCCGGCGAGGCTTTGATCGGCGCTCCAACGGCCGACTTCCAGAGTGGTTTGCCGGTTTTCAAGTCTAGTGCGTAGACGTGCTTATCGGTCGAGGCCACGTACACGAAGCCATCGACGATGGCCGGCGCGCCTTCGATGGCGTTGCCCGTTTTGAACGTCCAGCGTTCCTGGAGTTGTTCGGGGAGCGTTGCCACGGCGGAGCCGGTCATCTCGGCATTCGCACGAAATACCGGCCAATTCGCTGCTTTCTCTTTAGCGGGCACGTCGGCAGAGCGCACGGTACCCACGACTGCAAGCGCGAGGATTGGCAGACTGCGAATGAGAATCCGAAACATGCGTCGCTCCTGAAAGTGGCATCACCAAGCGGCACGGTAGATGCTGAGAATATCGGTTTCGGTAACGGGGCGGGGGTTGAAGCGGGCCGTCCATTGCTGGTTGGCTTCCTCGGCTAATAGCGGCAGGATACTCTCGCTGACGCCGCACTCTTTCAGCGAAGTCGCCAGCCCCGCAGCCCGCACGAACGCCGATATGCGCTCGGCGAGTGGCTCGGAACCACCGTAAATTTCCGCGTATCGTGCCTCGGCAACAACGGCGTTAAAGCGGATCACATGCGGGAGCATCAGGCCGATGGCGGTGCCATGCGTGATGCCATAATGTGCGGTCAGCGGGTTCGCGCAACTGTGGCAAACGCCGAGCATCGCGCCTTCGATCGCCATTCCCGCAAAGTGCGAGCCAATCTGCATAGCGGCTCGTGCCAACAAGTGATTGGGCTGCGAAAGTACGATCTCGAAATTCGGCTCGAGTTCGCGCCACGCGGCCAGCGAGTGGGCACGCGAAATCGGGTTCGCTTTCGTGCTGACGTACGATTCGATCGCGTGTGCGATCGCATCGATCCCCGTGACGGCGGTAACGGATCGCGGTTGGGACAGCGTCACTTCCGGATCGAGGATCGAGATGCGGAACGCCGCCTTTTTATCGCCGCACGCCATCTTCATGTGCGAAGATGCATCGGTAATCAGCGCGTAACTCTGGGCTTCGCTGCCGGTGCCTGAAGTGGTAGGCACCCCAATTGAAGGCAGCATTGGTTTCGTCGCACGGCCGTGACCTTTGTAGTCGGCCATCTTTCCGCCGTTAGTCAGCAGAAAGTTGATGCCCTTCGCACAGTCCATCGACGAGCCACCGCCGACGGCAACGATCAGGTCGATCGCATGTTGCCGGGCGCGTTCGACGCCGTTTTGCACTTCGACATCGGTGGGGTTCTCTTTCACGCCATCGAACGTCGTGACGTAAAGCCCGGCTTCGCGGAGCGACGCCACGGCGCGTTGCGGGTGGCCGACGTGTTCCAAGCCGGGATCGGTGACCATCAAGACGCGCGAACCGCCGAGGGAACGTGCGAGTTCCCCCAAGCGGTTCATGCCACCGGCTTCGACGATCACCCGACCGAGCGGTTGATAATCGAACGGCGAAAACCCGACATCATGCGATGGCGAGCGCTCGTTGCTTGTAGAGGTGGGTGAAAAGGTTTCCTTCATGCGGCTGGTCCCAGGTCAACCGGTTGGTTGGCAGCGGGCCGATATTCAGCCGCTCAATGTTCGAGCACGCCATCGCTTCGGCGATGAACGCGGGGTCTTCGGTCAGCACCGTCGCGGCTAAGGTATACCCGATCCGCTTGAGCACCTCCGCCTGCGGACATTCTATGACGCTGGCGTACGGGAACAAAAACTCCTTGTTCGCGAGTGAGTGTTCCGCAGACTGACAGCGGATAATCGTCGGCAAAAGGTACGCGATCCGGCCCTCTTTGACCAACCGGGGCGTACCGCGGATTTGCAGCGTCACATCGGTCGCCCCAGGTGTCTGAAGGCCCTGCGTAACCATGTTGTCGATCGCCTCGGCGACTTCCGGCTTCGCGAACGCACTGATTTCGCAAGCCGGGTCGTCCCAGGCGCGGACCTTCGCCTTCGCCAAGCGTTCGGCCAAAGCGTGGGCGATTTTGTCGGCGTTCTTCGGCGTGTAAACCGCCGAGGCGTTCACGCAAGCACGGCCACCGTTCGCGGCAATCGAATCGATGATGAGGTCGATGTACTTCTCGTAATTGTCCGCCTGATCTTCGCCGAAAATCAGCTTGCTGTATCCGGTACCGTGAATTTCGACGCGATGGTCGTTCTTGTACGGTGCCATCGTGCGGTCGTCGCCGAACGCCATGCTGCGACCGCAGAGCCGCAGAATCTCCGACGAACCGATGTGGTCGGTCGGCAAGAACCCGAGGACGCTCGCGGGGATACCGGCCTTGATGAACGACTGAAGCACCCGCATGGGAGTCCACGGTTCTTCGCGACCGGGCTTCAACAACAACGGCATTTTGAACGCGATCGTCGGCACCCACAGCGAATGCACGCCGGGGGAGTTCGACGGAAGCACCGCCCCGAAGACATCCGTCGTCGGGTAAAACGCCTGCATTCGGCCCGACGAGGTCGTGTATCCTTTGTCGAGCGCTTCGACGTTCAGGCCGCGGGTCAAACCGGCAATGACTTCCTCGATGTTGCCGAGGACGTAGTGAACTTTGCGTGCGTTTCGGTCGCAGAACACCATCGGCGAACCGGTCGTGGCCGAGAGATTTTTGACGTACTCGTCGAAGGTCAATTCCGCATCGCCGCAAGGCAGTGTGGCGTTCAGGAAGTAATCGGCGGCCTTCTTGTACATCGCGAGAATGTCGCGGATCGGGATCGCCGAAAGTTCTTTGTGCGCCCGGACCATGCCGCTAATGTCGCGGGCGATCTGGCTCCCCGTCACCTGGCTGACTTCCGCAACCGGTTCGCCGGTCACGTGGTGAACGAGCGTCGCTTTGTCGAGGCTCGTGTACGACTTTCCGAAACGCAATGCGGGAATGTGAATCATCGGCGGGTGTCCTCACACGGAACGTCAGGCAGGTGGAATCGCTGGTGTTAGCCTACAAATTTTATTCTAGGCCGCACGATATGGCGTTGTCCCATGTATCGGTGAACTCACTTCGGGCGTTTGGCTTTCAGGAATTCGTCCGCCCACGCCTGATCGGGCCGTCGGAGTTGGATCGTGGGTGGAGACTGGTAATCGATGCGATTCTGGTAGCCGCCATCCTCGTAGGCGCGGTCGAAGCCATCGCGGAGTTCGAGCGTGATGTCGCCGTCTTTCACTTTGAGCGGGATCGGCAAAATCGGCATCGGGTCGCGTACGGTGAACGCCCAGACTGACGCCTTCGGGAACAGGTTTGCCCGCACCACGATTGCGTAGTAATCGGCCATTGCCGGGCGAGGACGTCCCATCGGCATCCGGTCGCCATCGCGAAGGAGATCGATTTCAACAAAGTGTGTACCCGAAGCGAGATACTGATTGCGCTTCACGATGTACTGTTCGCGGTCTGGCCCGTTGTGCTTGTTACTCGGGCTGAGGAGTTCGATCACCGTGATGACGCGATTTCCCGGTTGATCGACGATCTTGATATACTTTTGCTGCGACTTGCGCGGGGATTTAGCGAGTGTCACTTCCAATGAAACGGACACTGACTTTTCCGAAGCAACGGCCACCGCACCACCAGTGTTCAAATGCCCCGCAACGTAAGCATCGGGGTAGCCAAACGTCTCGCGAACATCGAAATCTTCGTCTTGGAGCCAGACGTGCTGTTCGACTTCCGCGTAATACCCAGCCGGGAGTGCTTTCGTAAGCAAACCTCGCAAGTGAACCATGAAAGTCGCGTGGAACCCCTTCCAGAACGCGGAATCTTCGAGATATGGGTCCATACCGGGGAATGGCGAGTGCATTTGTTTGCCTCCAGAATGCGAGCGTCCAAAGTCGTTGTTATTCTAATCGAGAAACCGAAACATCCGTTGCGATAATCGCAGATGACGCTTGTTCGGTTCGCGAACTCGGTTTACACTGACGACGTACATATTCCTATGATTTCTGTTGCGTCCTCATTCACTTTTCGTGGGTCACGATCATGCGCTCGAAAATCGGTCGAACCGCGTTCACGCTCATCGAGTTGCTGGTGGTCATTGCGATTATCGCAATCTTGATCGGGCTGTTGCTGCCTGCGGTGCAGAAGGTTCGCGATGCGGCCTCGCGGACGCGCTGCACGAACAACATGAAACAGATTGGCCTCGCGCTACACAATTACCACGATTCCCAAGGGCAATTTCCGCCTGCGATCAAAGAGACATTTGCCCCGGCCCCGCGCGATCCGATGCAGTGGATCAGTTGGATGGCACGCATTCTGCCTTACGTGGAACAAGCGAGCATGCACGCGGATATGGAAGCCGCATTCGCGTCGCAAGGTGCCTTCCGCAACCCGTTCGCCAGCCCGCCACACACTGGCTTGGCCACCCTCATGAACGGCTACAAATGTGCCGCCGATGGCCGTCAATATCAGGCGACGTATGCGGGCGGCATCACAGTGGCATTCACTGGCTATCTGGGCGTGAGTGGTCGCGATCTCCGTAGTCGCGATGGCATGTTATTCTGGAACGATACCGTGCGTTTCGCCGACGTGACTGACGGCACCAGCAACACACTTATGGTCGGTGAGCGCCCGCCGAGTTACGACCTCGTCTTCGGTTGGTGGTACGCGGGGGCAGGGCAATGGGATCCCGCGTACGGCACGATTCGCAATAGCGGATCGGTCGACGTGACGCTCGGCGTATCCGAAATCAACGTCCGCAACACGGTCAATGCCGAGATGAACGCCTGCCCCGTTGGCCCGTTCGCATTCGGACCGGGGGACATCAACAAGATCTGCGATCAGTTCCATTTCTGGAGCCTGCACACCGGCGGCAGCAACTTCACGTTCGCCGACGGCTCGGTGCGGTTCCTCACCTACGGTGCCTCGAGCATAATGCCCGCACTGTCCACCCGAAACGGTGGCGATATTGCCACCTATCCTTAATACTTTCACAATAGAATTGACGATTAACGTCACGAAACTGAATACCCGATGCGAATTGCTTTCATCACGGCAGGTGCGGCGGGCATGTTTTGCGGTAGCTGCATGCGCGATAATGCGCTCGTCAGCGCACTCATAGAGCGTGGCCACGATGCGTTGCTCATTCCGACGTACACGCCGATCCGCACCGACGACCCCGACGCCAGCCAGAATCGCGTCTTCTTCGGCGGAATCAACGTCTTCCTCCAACAAAAATCGCGGCTGTTCCGCCACACGCCACGGCTGTTCGATCGCCTGCTGGACTTCCCCCGCTTGCTGAAGTGGGTGTCGCGATTTGCCTCGCGAACACCGTACAACGTGCTCGGCAAATTGACGGTATCAATGCTCCAGGGGCAAGATGGCAACCAGCGCAAAGAGTTGCAAAAACTCATCGACTGGTTAAAAACCGAAATCCAACCCGAAGTGATCATCCTCACCAATGTGTTGCTCTCCGGCATCGCCCCGCAACTGCGAGCCGAGTTGAACGTGCCGATCCTGGCGACGCTTCAAGGCGACGATATTTTCCTCGAAGCCCTTCCCGAACCGGATCGCAAAATCTGCCTGGAGTTGATCCGCACGAACAGCGAGTCGTTCGATGGTTTCATTAGCACGAGCGAATTTTACGCGAACGACATGGCGAAATACTTGCAGATCGACCGCGCGAAAATTCGCATCGTCTACCCCGGAATCTCGTTGCGCGGCCACGGCGGAACTCGCCCCTCTGCGCCGGTTTCCGCACTTCGTATCGGCTACTTCGCACGCATTTGCCCGGAGAAAGGATTTCATAACCTGATCGATGCCTTCATCCATTTGCGAAAAACGCCCAGCAGCCCGCCTTACGCACTTCGAGCTTCAGGTTGGCTCGGCGAGAACCATCGCGCGTACTTCGCGGAACAGATGAAGGAACTCGAAACGGCCGGCCTGCGCGATCAATTCGAGTACGTCGAAAGCCCCGACCACTCGAGCAAAGTACGCTTCCTGAACAGCATCGACGTACTCTCGGTGCCGACGGTTTACCACGAACCGAAGGGGCTATACCTACTCGAAGCGTGGGCGAATGGCGTGCCCGTCGTGCAACCGGCGCACGGTTCGTTTCCCGAATTGATCGAGTTGACCGGTGCGGGATTGCTCGTGAAACCGAACGACCCTCTGGCGCTCGCAATCGGATTACGTCGCCTACTGGAAGACGTGGCACTGCGCGAAACGATGGCGCAAAAAGGGCGCGACGCGGTGGCGATGCGGTTCCACGCGGGGGCGATGGCGGAGCAGACCGAGCAACTTCTGAACGAATACGTTCGCAGTCAAAAGCCTTTCATCGCGTGAACGAATACAACAACCATCATGGCAACAAGCTTCACTACCACCCGTCGCGTTGAGTTCGGTGACACCGACATGGCAGGCATCGTTCACTTTGCGAATTTCTTCCACTACATGGAAGCCGCTGAGACCGACTTCCTCCGTTCGCGCGGACTGTCCGTATCGTGGCTCGAGGGCGACACGCGCTACGGCTTCCCACGCGTCTCGACGGGTTGCGACTTTCAGAAACCGGCAAAGTTTGAAGACGTACTCACCGTTGCAGTGACGATCGAGAAAATCGGCCGAAAGTCGCTCTCGTACCGCTTCGACTTCACCCGTGGCGACGATGCGATTGCCGTGGGTCGCATAACGAGCGTGTTCTGTCGCGCGGGCGGGCCGGACCATCTCGAGTCGGTCGAAATCCCCGCTGCGATCCGTGCGAAACTCGAACAGTAAAGAACCCGAGCGATGCCGGACGACGACCTGCCATACCTGACGCGACTGACACTTCGGCTGATCGATGGCGTGGAAAAACTCCCCGAAGAAACGCGGGCACGGCACACGAATTACCTCATTTCCGAGCAACGCCCGGATGGCGGCTGGCCGGGGCGCGAGGGCGGTTCGGACTTGTATTACACCGGTTTCGCACTGCGTTCGCTGGCCGTTATGCAGGCGCTCACGCCGGAATTGTGCGAGCGATCCGCCGGGTTTCTTCGCTCGCAAATGAACCGCTCGACCGGCGTCGTCGATTTCTTTTCGCTCATCGTCGGCACGTATCTCGTCCCGCTCGGCGGTGGGCCAGACGTACTCGCCGAAGCCCCCGCCGACTGGAAAGATCGCGTTGTCGCGATGCTCGAAACCTTTCGCACACCCGATGGCGGTTACGGGAAAGTGCCCGGTGCCCCCGCAGGGAGCACGTACACCAGCTTTCTCGTCGCGCTCTGTTTGCAACTTCTGGATCGGCCGATTCCGCAGATTGAAAACGTCGTCGCGTTCGTGAATTCGCGACGTCGGCCCGACGGGGGCTACGTCGAAATTGCACCGATGAAACGCAGCGGTGCGAACCCGACAGCGGCCGGCGTGGGGCTGTTGCAAATCGCGAACGCCATGACGCCCGAAGCAACGACGGCGGTCAGCGATTTCCTTGCCGCACTGCCATCGCCGTTTGAAGGCGGATTTCGCGCGAACGACCGCATCCCCGCCGCCGACCTGCTTTCGACGTTCACCGCATCGTGGACGCTGTTCCAACTCGGTCGGGAAAAGAAGCTGAATTTGGCCGCGATTCGCGATTATGCCGATTCGTGCGAGCTGCCTCGCGGCGGCTTCATCGGCGGCCTCTGGGATGAACGGCCCGACGTCGAATATACCTTCTACGGCCTCGGCACACTGGCGCTCACCGCCGATGTCCCCCGCCCGCCCGGTGCCTTCTCGAAAGGGTGATGATGCCGCTGATTGCGACGAATTTACACAAAGAGTACATCACCCGGAGCGGCACACTACCCGTGCTTTCCGGCGTGTCGTTCGAATTGAACCCCGGCGACGCCGTCGCGATTACCGGTCCCTCCGGCTCTGGGAAAAGTACGTTATTGCACATTTTGGGCGCGTTGGATCGCCCGACTTCCGGGACGATGGAACTCGATGGCCAGAATCCATTCACGCTGTCCGAGGTGCAAATTGCCGCGTTCCGCAACCGGAAAGTCGGCTTCGTGTTTCAGGATCACCACCTGTTACCGCAATTCACCGTCCTCGAAAACGTGCTCGTCCCGACGCTGATACAAAGCGAAATCTCGCGTGCAGAAGTCGAACGCATCGCACGCGAACTGCTGAGTCGCGTCGGCCTCGCGGATCGTCTCGATCACCGCCCCGCCGAGCTTTCTGGCGGCGAACGCCAACGAGTCGCAATCGCGCGAGCCCTTGTGCAGAAGCCACCATTGCTGTTGGCCGACGAACCGACCGGGAACCTCGACCACAAAAACGCGCAGGCGATCGGCGAGTTACTCTTCGAGATGCACCGCCAACAGAACACGATACTGATCGTCGTCACGCACAGTACCGAACTCGCACGAACGTTCCCGAAACGATTCGAGATGGCCGAAGGCCGACTCATTCAAGCCTGTTAATTCCCTCACCACATCGGTCGAAAATGCTGACACTCCGCTCGCTTCCGCTCCGCAGTTTGGCGTACCACTGGCGCGGCAACCTGGCCGTGATGCTCGGCGTCGTCGTTGGTACGGCGGTACTTGCGGGTGCGCTGTTCGTCGGCGATTCTTTACGCGGAAGCCTACGTGCCAAAGCAGAAAAACAACTCAACGGCATCGACGCGAGTATGACGAGCGCGAAGTTACTTCGCGAAGAGGTCGCAACGCGTCTACCCGGCGAAGCCATTCCTGCACTGATGCTCCAAGGCTCACTGACGACAACGGGCACGCTCGATGCGATACAGTTACCGCGTATCACGATCATCGGCATCAATGACAGTGGGCTGTCATTTTTTGGCATCGAGTCTCCGAAAGGCTGGGCGACTGGCGAACCAATTGCGATCGTGTCCGATGAAGTCGCAAGGCGATTGCAAGCGAACGTCGGCGACAAGTTGCGACTTTCCGTGCAGCAATTTTCGAGCGTGCCACGGTCGTCGATCCTCGGGCGACGCGGTGCCGACGATGTCTCGACGACGTTGCCGATTACGGTGGCGCAGGTTCTGCCAGTGGCAAATCGCGCAAATGCGTTTTCACTTTTACCGAACCCATCGGTGCCACTAAACATCTATGTGCCACTTTCGTTTCTGCAAGAAACGTTGAAACAGAAGGGCAAAATCAACGCGATCTTTGCGGCAGGTGCAACGACCGAAGAACTCAACCGCGATTTTGACAACACGCTGTCACTCGAAGATCTCGGCATCCGCGTCAAGGTGCCGAAAAGTCGCAACGCCTACATCAGCGTGGAAGCCGACCAACTCATCCTCGATTCCGCTGCCGTCGAAGCCGCCGAGAAGACCGCGACGGAACTGAAACTGCCGTTCGAGCGGACGACGGTTTACCTCGCAAACGGTATCGGCGATGGCAAGAAAACGATTCCCTATTCGATCGTTGCCGCACTCAATGCCGGGTCCGCCGCACCACTTGGGCCATTCCTGCCGAGCGGTATCACGGTGATGAAAGACGATGAAATCGTGTTAGCCGACTGGGACGAATCGCCACTGAAATCGACGCCGATTGGGAGCACGATTACGCTCAGTTTCTTTCAGCCGGAAATCGAAGCGGGTGCCGTGGAAACGACCGCAACGTTTCGTCTCATTGGCCGTGTAACTATGACCGATGCCGCGCGCGATCCGGACCTCACGCCGCCGTTTCCTGGGATCACCGATAAACTGCGAATGGGTGAATGGAAACCGCCATTCCCGTACGATTCGACGCGAATCAAAACCGGTGACGCGAACGATCGTTACTGGAACAAACACAAAACGACACCGAAGGCGTACATTTCGCAAACGGCCGGGGAACGCTTTTTTCGCAGCCGATTCGGCACTGTGACTTCGATTCGCGTCGCGCCCGCAAGTGGCACCTCACCCGATGACACCGCATTGGCAGTGAGGGCTGCGATGCGGAAATACTTGTCGCCTGCGAAGCTCGGTTTGCAGTTCGACCCGACCCGCGAACGCCTGCTCGTTGCCAGTCGTGGGGGTACCGATTTCGGCGGGCTGTTCCTCGGTTTCAGTCTGTTCCTGATCGTCTCTGCACTCATCCTCGTCGGCCTGATGTTTCGCCTCAACATCGAGCGCCGCGCGAAGGAAATCGGCAGCCTGCTCGCGGCTGGTTACCCGCAGAAAACGATACGCCGAATGTTTCTCTTCGAGGGGCTATGTCTGTCGGTCGTTGGGGCCATCCTCGGCATACTCGTCGCTGTGGTGTATTCGCGCTGGCTCGTGAGTATCCTCATCGACCTTTGGCCCGATTCCACCGTCAAGAATTACCTGACGCCGTACGCGACGATCGCGAGTGCTGTCATCGGGGTGTCACTCACGATACTCATGTCGCTGATTGCGATTTGGTTCGCAATTCGCGGCTTGGTGAAGATCGCGCCGCCCGCACTTTTACGCGGCGAAACGAACGAACCGGTAGACTTTCGCCTCGAACGCGACCTTCGGCGACGGTATGCCTGGCTGGCGGCTAGCGCGTTCGCTATCGGTGTCATCCTACTGTCAGTCGGTACGACGATTGCGAATCCCGATTTCCGTGCGATGAGCTTCTTCGGCGGCGGTGGCATGATCTTCCTCGCGGGGTTGGCGATCATTCACCGACTGCTGAAAAATCCGCATCGCTCGTTCCCGCAATCGACCGGAACGCTAGGCCTACTCGCGCTCGGGCCACGTAACGCCAGTCGCTTTTCGGGCCGCAGTTTGCTCACGGTCTTCCTCATCGGCTCGGCAACATTTTTGCTCGTCGCCGTCGAGAGTTTCCGTCGGAAGCCCGACCGCGACTTCGCAAACAAGAACGGCGGCAGTGGGGGGTTTAACCTTGTGGGCGAGGTCGATATCCCTCTCTTCCAACCGGTAATGAGCAAGGCGGGGCGCGACGAAATCCTCGACGAACTCCAGCGTAACTATCAAGAGCAAGTGGCAGCAAACCCAACAGGGCCGAGCGTCGATGCGCGTCTGAAACAAGCCGAGGCGACGTTGGCGAAGATCGCAAACGCGGTCCCGTTGCACTTGCGGGTCGGCGACGATGCGAGTTGCCTGAACCTCTATCAAGCGGGCAAACCGCGATTGCTTGGCGTGCCCGATGCACTGATCGAACGTGGCGGTTTCCAGTTCGCTCAAACCGAAGCGGAAACGCCCGAAGAAAAAGCGAACCCGTGGTTATTGCTGAAAAAACAGCGTGAAGACGGTGCGATCCCCGTTTTCGGCGAACAGAACACCGTGATGTGGATGCTGAAAACCTCCGTCGGCGGCACCGTCGAAACTACCGATGAAGCGGGCCGCACGGTGAAATGTCGCATCGTTGGGACACTGCAAGATAGTGCGTTTCAAAGCGAACTCGTGATGGCCGACGATTCGTTCCGACGGCTGTTCCCGCGCGAAGAAGGCTTCCGCGTTCTGCTGATCGAAACCGCAGCAGACGACGAAAAGGCAGTCGCGAATTTACTCAATCGCGGCTTGCGTGCCAACGGTTTCGCGGCCACCAGCACCCGCGAACGAGTCTCCGCATTTCAGGCCGTCGTGGGAACGTATCTCACGACGTTTCAATTGCTCGGCGCGCTCGGATTGCTCCTCGGCATCCTCGGGCTTGCCATCGTGATCTTGCGTGGCATCTGGGAACGCCTCGGCGAACTCGCACTCTTGCGTGCCTTCGGCTACACGACGCGCTCGCTCAAAATTCTCGTGCTCGGCGAGAACCTCGTGTTGCTCGCCGCAGGTATTTTGCTCGGCCTCGTTTCAGCCGCCATTTCGGTATCACCGCACATTGCACTCGGTGGGCAGTTGCCTTTGGTCGGAATCTCGGTCATGATTGGCTCGGTGTTCGTCGTCGGGATCGTCACTGTGCTGCTCGCCACGAACAGCGTTGCGCGAATCCCGATTTTGACCGCGCTACGAAAAGAGTAACTTTTAGGAGCCTTCCGATGATCCGACTCGGCATCCTGGATTTCGACACGTCGCACTGCGTCGAGTTCACCAAGCGACTCAACCACATCGACATCGCACCGGAACAGTGGGTCGAAGGCGCGAAGGTCGTCGTCGGGTGTGCGGGCGAATCGAAGCTCTCGCCGGAGCGGATCGCGGGTTACACCGAAGCGATGAAAAAGTACGGCGTGACGCTTGTGGACAAGTCCGAAGCGATGATCGGCAAAGTCGATGCGATGCTGATTGAAGCCGTCGATGGCTCGGTTCATTGGGATCGTGCAAATCCGTTCCTCGAAGCGGGCATCCCATGTTTCATCGATAAGCCGTTCGCGTGTTCGCTGAGTGATGCGAAGAAAATCGTCGACCTCGCCGACAAGAAAAAAGTGCCCGTATTCAGTTCGTCCGCACTGCGCTATGCCACCGAAGTGACGGCATACATGGCCGATGCGAAGCACGGTAAAATTCTCGGTTGCACGACGTACGGCCCCGCTTCCGAACACGAACGGAACCCCGGCTTGTTCCACTACGGCATCCACGCGGTCGAGATACTTTACACGCTCATGGGGCCGGGCTGCGTCCGCGTGACGTGTACGCACGAGAAAAATACCGATGTCGCAACCGGCACCTGGAACGATGGCCGTGTCGCCTCGGTTCGCGGCAACCGCACGGGAGGAAGTCTCTTCGGGTTCACGGCATTCGCGGAGAAAGGGCCAACCGCAGTTGCGGTCGGTACCGGCGTGATTTATCGCGAATTACTCAAGAAAGTCGTCGAGACATTCGCGACGGGCAAGCCACCGATTGACATCGCGGTGTCAGTGGAAATCGTGGCGTTTATCGAAGCCGCATTCAAGAGCGGGAACAACCACGGAGCGGTGGAAGTGGTCAAAGTGTAAGGAAAGTAGCCAGTGGTTCGACGATGCGTCGAACCACTGGCTTGGGTGGTTTACGATTCTTTCTTTTTGTCGTTGATGAGTACCAGTAAGCGAAGGGCTTTGCCCTTCAGTGTGGCCTTCACGTTCAGCGTTTCCCCGCCCTTAACGCGGACGGAAAACGTGTCTTTTCCTTCGGGCATTTCATCGCCGAATGCTTCTTTGATGATGGACTTCATCGTTTCGGGTTTAATCGTTTTCTCCGCGAACGGCATGATGCTGGCGAAGCCGAACTGCGCACTGAGAATATCCGACGATGCAGGTGATGCAGCGGCGATTCGTTTTGTCCCCTTGGCTTCGGGTTCGATACCTAACACGAGCAACTCATCGGCTGTCGTCAGCCAAAATGCGTTCGTGCCGAACATGGCTTTTGCAGCGTCGTCATTCGATGTCGCACTGTGGAGTTTGGCTTCGCCGATCGTTTCGAGATCGAATTTGAAAGCCCCTTTATCTTCGGGAATAAACGGTGCGAGTTCCTTGACCGTATTTTCGATGAGTTTGCCCTTCGCGACCTTGAGCGCAGATAGAACTTCAAACTGACCCGCCGTTCCAGCCAGAGCCGCACCCACTTGAATGTTGCCCGATTTGAGCGTCGGTGCAATCGCATTGAGCACTTTTTCGACGGCGAGTTTTTCAGCGCCCTTCGCTTTGTCGATTCCTTCTTTGACGACGAGATCGACGAGTTCATCGACCGGTTTGCGCATACTCTCGGGTATTGAGAGATTGATCGCGCCGGACATAACGGGGTTCTTCACGTTGCCCGCAATCGTTGCGATCGACGTGCGTTTTGCCGCGGAAATGAGCGACTGTTTCAGTTCGGAACCATCTTTTGGAACGAGCGTGAAATCGATCGTCATGTCGTCCGACTTCGGTGCCACATCGAGGCGGAGCGTCGCGGTTTTGCTGTCGGTGAATAGCGAAACCATCGCACTCATCACGCCGTCGAGCGCGATCTCTTTCGATTTCCGTTCCGAGGGTGTCTCATTATCTTTGCTCTTCTTTTTCTCGGCGGCCAACTGCTGTTCGATCTGTCCGAGTACCGGTTTGCGAACCGCTTCGGGGATGCGGTCGTTGTGAATCGTGATCGACATGACCGAGCCATCGTCTTTGGCGAAGAACGTTTTCGGGTCGATTAGCGTTTTCGGGTCGATCGACTTCTTGTTGAGGACCGTCGCGTAGACGTACTTGTTCGCGAACGTGAAATACACTTTCGGGTTAAAGTTCGGCACGTCGAGCGCGTAAATGCCGTCGTCGCCTTTCTCCGGGCTTAGCATGAGCCGCCCCGATAGCAGGTTCACGAATGCCTCGTTGTCGGCCACGGGGATCATGAGCACGAGCGGACTATCGACGACGTTCGGCGTGACGATTCCGTAGAAGCCGAAAGGGCGTTTGATGTCGATGCCTTCGACGCCTTTCGGCCCGGCGAACGCTTTCACAAGCGCGGCGGCCTGTTTGACTTCATCGCCTTTGCCGACCGATTCGCCGATGTACTCGAACGAAGTGAGCAGGTCGTTGACCGCACGCAAGCGGATTTCGAGCGCCGGACCAGCCGGTTCGTCGTCGGCCCTCGTGGTGGTCGTCAGGCCGAGAGTCAGTGCTGCAAACAGCACCAGAAGTATGTGACGCATTGTGCCTCCAGTGAGAATGATCCATCGCAGTCGCGGGGTATACCCCATGCGACTCGATTGAGTGTCAGCTTTTTTATCGAATGGCGGACGGAATTTTACCCGTTTCGTAAAATGACTCGATTGTTGCAGGGTAAGCATAATTTGAGGCAGCCGATGAGCCAGAAGACTTGGGGCGGGCGGTTCGACGGGACGACCGATCAGCGCGTCGAGGCCTTTACCGAATCGATCTCGTTCGACCGCCGCTTGTATCGGCACGACATCATCGGCAGTCAGGCGCACGCCCGCATGTTGGCCGAAGTCGGGCTTTTGACCGACGCCGAGATGCAAGCGATTGTCGTTGCACTCGATGAAATCGGTACGGAGATCGAAGCGGGGAAGATGGAGTTCACGATCTCGCTCGAAGACATTCATACGCACATCGAAAAAGCACTCATCGCGAAACTCGGCGACACGGGGCGGAAGTTGCACACGGGGCGGAGCCGCAACGATCAGATTGCCACCGATGTCAAGCTCTGGATCCGCGAAGCGATCGACCGGATCGACGGCGCATTGCGCGACCTTCAAGTGGCGTTCGTCGGCTCGGCCGAGCGCGAACGCGATGTGATTTTGCCGGGGTACACGCACTTGCAACGGGCGCAACCGGTGCTGGCATCGCACTATTTCCTGGCCTACGCGGAAAAATTCGAGCGGGATCGCGAGCGGCTGGCGGATTGCCGGAAACGGGTGAATATCCTGCCACTCGGCGCGGCCGCGCTCGCTGGAACGACGCTGCCGATCGACCGCGAAAGCGTGCGGCAGAAACTCGGTTTCGACAGCGTCGCCCGGAACAGCCTCGATATTTCGAGCGACCGCGACTTCCTGCTGGAGTTCGTTTTCAGCTTGTCGGTGATTGCGACGCACCTCAGCGGGTGGGCCGAGGAGTGGGTGATCTGGTCGACGACGGAGTTCCATTTCCTCGAACTGCCCGATGCGTTCTGCACCGGTTCGAGCATTATGCCGCACAAGAAGAACCCCGATGTCCTCGAACTGACCCGCGGGAAATCGGCGCGCGTGATCGGCTGCCTTCAGCAACTGTTCGTGCTGCTGAAGGGGCTACCGCTCGCGTACAACCGGGACTTGCAAGAAGACAAAACGGCTCTGTTCGATTCGTACGATACCGTCGCCAGTATGCTCTCGGTGGCGGCCCCGCTCGTTGCCCAAACGAAGCTGCGCCGCGACGTGATTGCCGCTCGCCTCGAAGATGGCTTCCTCGACGCGACGACCCTCATGGAGTTCCTGATCGCGCGCGGCGTGCCGATGCGTTCCGCACACGAAGCCGTCGGTAAGCTCGTGCGAAAATGCGAGTTGGCCCGTTGTCGTTTGGTCGATCTGCCCGATGCCGACTTCGATGAAACCAAGCCCGGCATCGGCCAAGCCGTTCGCTCCGTCCTCGGAGTCCACAACGCGCTCGCGGCCTTCCGCAGCTACGGCTCCACCGCACCGAGCGAGGTGAACTTGCAACTCGAAGCCTGGAAAACGCGAGTCACTTCGCCGTGACGGCGGCGACGGATTTGCGCCACATCTCGGCCAATAGCGGTTTGCCCATTTTGTCGGACGCCTCCGCGAGTCGTAGGCGTACGTTCGCGTCCCACGGTTTCGACACGGCTTCCGTCGTCAACGCAGAAATGAGTTCCAGCGATTTTTGAGCGTCAGTCGCTCGCTTCGCCGCCATATCCGCGTCGGCTTTTCGACCGTTGGCAGCGTAAGCCTGCGAGAGCAAAAATCCAATCGAGTGATCGTGCGGCAGTTTTGCGAATGCTTTTTCCAGCAGTATCACGGCAGTGGCCGATTCGCCGGCATCGAGGTGTATGCGGCCGCGCAACACCATCGCGGAGGTCGTGTCGGGATTGTCGCGCAGAATGGGGTCGAGCCATTCCCGTGCTTCGGCGGATCGACCGAGGCCGTACAGCGCCTCTGCCCGGATCGTCAGCCACTCGGGTGATGGCTTCACACCTGCCGTCGTGCCGTCGGTATGCGCTTGCAATGCGTCTTCGTATTGGCGGGTCCGCAACAGGCACTCCACGAGATCTCGGTGAACGTCCTGCCGGGCCGCGTCGGGGAGCGTGCGAGATAATGCATCGCGGAACGCGCGGATCGATTCGGCGAAATTATCGGTGTCCATACCGATGACGCCGATCAAGCGATACGGCTTGCCATCGGTGTCGTCGAGTTCCGTCAGGATTTTGAGATGCACGAGCGCCGCTGAGATGTGGCCGAGATCGTAAGTCAGTGCGGCCAAATGTCGGCGAGCTTCGAGGTGCTTCGGATCCTTCGCAATCACGAACTCGAAGATCGCGTGTGCGTCGCGCGCTTGCTGCATATCTATCAGGCACTGCCCGTTCAACGTGAGCGCATCGGTCCAAAACGGCGACGATTCCGGAATCCGTTTCAGATAGCCAATCGCTTGCTTGGGTTGCCCCTGGCGTTCTGCCAATTCGGCTTGCAGAAGTGCCGCACGATCGTCTTCCCCAGCCCCTTCGAGTGCCCGAACGTACGCGTCCGCAACGGGCCAATCTTGGGCTGCAATCGCGAGTTTGCCTTGTGTGAAGCGATAATTTGGCCGCGAGATGCGGTAACGCTGTATCCCCGTCGCCACGATGGCGAGCGTTACGAAAAACAGTAACCAACGCCACCGCAAAGGTTTCGGTTTGGTCGGAGGGGGAGTCTCAGTATTCATGGTTCGTCGCTGCTCGTTTACCAAAAAGAAACCCCACCGAGACGCGAACTCGGTGGGGTCTGTTGTATTCCGATCGTTATCGAATTACGGGATGTTTGCGACTTGGCCGTCGTTGCGGCAGCCGAGCAGTTGGTACGTTCGGTGGTCGATCGTCTGCGAGATGAACGTCACCGTGCCGTCGGCACGCAGGAAGTTCGCTCCGCCCGTGTGACGCGATTTGAAGCCCATCGAAACGTTCCAGCTATTCGGAGCCGCACGAACGGGGTCCGAACAGTTGGTGCCGTCCGAACGTTGGTTGATTGGAACGATGGTCGACAACTGGGAATTCCCACCGTTGAAATACCACCATGCATTCTGCGCGAGGTGGTCGTACATCGAAGGCAGACCTTCGCCTACGGCAAGCGTATTCGACAAACCATCGGTGATCTGCGCAAAGTTAATGGTAATGCCAACTTGGTAGCGGCTGAAAAGCCCACGTAAATTTGACGCACTCTGTCCAGGGGCGTTACCGTGATCGGGGCTACCAGTGTAACCCATCGTCAAGAACGTGACACCGGGATACGGATTGGTTTCTGGTGCACACCACGGTTGATTCGGATTGTAACCGCACGAACTACCGATGCACTGCGGTCCCATGCTGCCGACATAATTGACGACGGTAGCAGCGGGATCGTAATCGTCGCTGGGGCATCGTCCGTACGGCAGTTTTCGACTGCCGGCCGCAATCGTACTCATACCGACACCAACCGAATTATTCACCTTTAGATTCGGATTAATAATGGCGTACATGGCCCCTTGCTCCATCTGTGGCAAGGTCCGCACGAGCCAACTGCCCTGATCGTCGCCCCAGTTGCCACTGTTATTGAAGGTGTCGAAAATGCCACCCTCTGGCAGGCGATTGTACGTGTCGTGATAGGCGTGGAGGCCGATCCCGAACTGCTTGAGGTTGTTCTGGCACTTCACGCGGGCGGCAGCTTCGCGTACCTTCTGCACGGCGGGCAATAATAGCCCGATAAGGATTGCGATAATCGCAATCACGACGAGGAGCTCGATGAGCGTAAAGCCTTTGGCGAGTCGCCGAGGCCATCGCGTCATCGCGGATAATGAAAGATTCATTCGGGCACCTAAAAATGAAGATTTGGTCGGAGATTACGTATTTCTCCGTACCAGCTTTAATTATGGCGCTACGTCGATCGACTGTCAAGAATAAAAAGTGAATTCTTTGAAACGGATTTCCGTCCGAGGGATATGCCACAATTTCAGAAGTGATCGTCAACGATTCCAACCGACCGAACCCGACTGACGGTTATCGTCAATCGGGTGTTATTCGTCATTGCGAATTACGGGTTGTTTGCGACTTGGCCGTCGTTTCGGCAGCCGAGCAGTTGGTACGTTCGGTGGTCGATCGTCTGCGAGATGAACGTCACGGTGCCGTCGGCACGCAGGAAGTTCGCTCCGCCCGTGTGACGCGATTTGAAGCCCATCGAGACGTTCCAGCTATTCCGAGCCGCACGGGCCGGGTCCGAACAGTTCGTGCCGTCCGAGCGGGTATTGATCGGAACGATCGTGGTCATCTGAGAGTTCCCGCCGTTGAAGTGCCACCAGCCTTGATTCGTCAGGTGGTCGGTCATCGAGGGCAGCCCCTCGCCGATGGCGAGCGTGTTCGACAGTCCATCGGTGATTTGGGCGAAGCCGATCCGAATGCCGCTGCGGCTGAATAGGCCACGTAAGTTACTCGCAGGATCGTTATCCGAACCGGGACCGTGATCTTGACTCGCCGTGTAACCCATCGTGATTTGGGTGATTCCGGGGTAAGGATTGGTTTCCGGGCGACACCACGGCTGATTCGGCTCGTAACCGCATGGGCTGGCGGCACACTGCGGTCCCATGCTCCCAACGTAATTGGAAATCTGGGCGGCCGGATCGAAGTCGTCGCTCGGGCAGCGGCCGTACGGCAATTTTCGGCTACCGTCCGGAACGTTTCCGATACCGATACCGACCGAATTTTGGAACGTCGGACGAGGGTTAATCAGCTGATACATTGCACCCTGTTCCATCTGCGGCATGCAGTGGACGAGCCAGCTTCCTTGGTCGTCGCTTCCCCAGCCCACGGCGGGAAGGGCCGAGTCGTGGCTCGATGCAGGCAGGCGACCGAACGTGTCGTGATACGCATGGAGAGCGATCCCGAACTGTTTGAGGTTGTTCTGGCACTTCGCGCGGGCGGCCGCTTCGCGTACCTTCTGCACGGCGGGCAATAATAGCCCGATAAGGATTGCGATAATCGCAATCACG